>JAGGZY010000030.1 GCA_021161775.1 Dehalococcoidales bacterium | reverse complement strand
GGTGGTGCTGGAGCAGCAGTCAGGACTGGGAGAGCCGATTTGCTGTACGGGTATTGTTAGCCAGGAGTGTGTCCGCTCCTTTACTATTGGGGATGAGGTCATCTTGAGACGGGTAAACAGCGCACGCTTGTTCTCCCCATCAGGAAAACAACTGCAATTGCGGCGGCAGGAGGTTCAAGCCTGTATTTTAGACCGGCCGGCGTTTAATCTGGCTATCGCTAGTCTGGCTCAAGATGGGGGAGCTGAATATATGCTGGATAGCCCGGTAACTAGTATCGCAATTAGGGGTGGTGGGGTTAGGCTTGAGGTAGTACGGAGGGGAGAGAAAACAAATCTTGATGCTCGAGTGGCGGTTATTGCCTCCGGTTTTGCTTCCCATCTGACCCGGGGGTTGGGGAAGATTAACCGTTTTGCGTTAGGGGCTCAGGCGGAGGTGGCGACCGCCGGGATAGATGAGGTAGAGCTCTATTTTGGCCAGCAGATTGCCCCTGGTTTTTTCGGCTGGTTGGTGCCAACCTTACCGTCCAGGGCTTGGGTAGGGCTACTAACTGAGCGTAATCCAAGGGCCTATTTAACCCGGTTAATATCATCCCTCAAGGCTCAGGGAAAGATAACCCAGGTTCGGGCGGAGCCAAGCTATCGGGGGATTCCGCTAAAACCGCTAGCCAGGACCTATGGGGAGCGGTTACTGGTGGTGGGGACAGCAGCAGGACAGATAAAGCCAACCACCGGCGGTGGTATCTATTATGGCTTGTTGTGTGCTGATATCGCCGCTAGTCATCTACACCGGGCGCTTAGCTGTAATGACCTGTCGGCGGGGAGATTGGCTGAGTATGAGCGGGAGTGGAAAGAGAGGATAGGGCGAGAGCTCAGGAGGGGATACCGGGTGCGCAAGATATATCAGCACCTGAGCGACCGCCAGCTCGATGGCATATTTAAGGTGATAGAGGACAGCAGTATGGCTGATATCTGGCTTAAATCCAGTGAGGTATCCTTTGATTGGCATGGTGAGCCGTTACTGAAACTGCTGGGGCGTAGCCTAGTGCTCCACACGATTAAGGCGGCAGTAGCCCCGTTTCACTTGAGGCACTGGGGATAGTTTTCCCTTATTATTGGCGATACGGATTGACCGACATATGGCTGGCGATTACAATAGATAAAAGGAGATAAAAGATTAATCAATATGGTTAGAGGTGACAGTAATGAAGGGTAATCAGAGCCCAATTCCAGCGATGGCTGAAGCGGCAACCCGCTTTCTGGTCAGCCTGTCTCCCGAGAAGAAGGAGGTTAGTCAGCAAGAGGTAAACCAATTCGTTCGTTGGTATGGGGGAGAACGGAGCGTTGCCGAGCTTACTCCTCCGGGCATAGCTAACTACGCTGAGCGATTATCCCTGTCGGATACTGACTATAAGAGAAAATTAGAACGACTCCGTGCCTTCTTGCTTTATACTAAGGAGGAGGGATGGACTAAAGACAATCTGGCGGTCCACCTTAAAGCCAAGGCAAAAAAGAGTAAAACTTCATCCGGAGCTTTGTCCCATCGGAACCCACCGAAAGCCATCTGTCTAACCCAGCAAGGATATGATGAGCTAGAGGTAGAGCTAGCAGAACTTAAGGAGCAGCGTTTACAGGCTATTGATGAGGTGCGTAGAGCCGCCGAGGACAAGGACTTCCGTGAGAACTCGCCTCTAGACGCAGCTAAGGAGCAACGTTCATATCTGGAAGGGCAGGTTAGGGAGATAGAAGAAACCCTGAAGCTGGCTACCATTATTAACAGCGAAAAGACTAACCCGAAGGTATCAGTTGGGGCTAAGGTTACCCTAGGCGACCTGGCTTCAGGCGAGGAGCTGAGCTACACACTGGTTAGCTCTAAAGAGATAGACCCCGATAGGGGGAGGATTTCCGATGCCTCCCCCATAGGCAAGGCAATTATGGGACAAAACCAGGGAGAGGTAGTAGAAATAACCACTCCGGCGGGGAAGCTCCACTATCGGATTAAGCAGATTAGACATTAAAGATTGTTTCTATATCGGTTTAGTCCATCCGCATACCAATGGAATTTTGCCTCTCGACTAAAAACTACTAGTAACCTGTACTAAATAACAGCTCAACCAGACAAACACCACCCACTAAGCCTGAATAGAAAAACCTCCCAAATTAAGCCTTCCCTATCGTTAAGCCATGCTTGGCTATCTACGGATATAGTTAATACAGAATAAAAAAGCAAGCTCTAACAGATGGGCTCTCTTCCTTAAAACAACAACCAACCAGCATCTTATACCTATAGTGTTAGATATAAGACACAGCGTAACTAATAAAGTGAGAGCCACCCGAGGTGGCTCTCATTTTAATCTCGCCTAATCTATGACTTGCCGATACGAAATACTTTAGTCCCGCATATCGGGCATACCCCTTGAGTTGCGGGGCGTCCATTCTTCATTGTAATCGGCTTGGGGTTTTTGATCTCAACCTTTTTCCTACACTTCACGCAATATGCCTGCATCTTGACCTCCTTAGTCATACTTAGGCAGAGATTATCACATAGCTAGCGATTAGTCAAGAGTGCTTCGTTAAAATTACCCCTGATTTTCCTGAAATTCCTTTCTGTGCTAAAATTTTCTGGAGGTGTTGGGAAGAGAAAATGCCACCAGATATAACCCGATTATTATCCCTGGTTAGCGATCTGCCAGCCTACCGTCGGTTTGAAGCTAGCCTGCGTTGCGGGGAAGGTGAGGTCGGTGCAGTGGTGCTTGATGCTGCCCAGCCCTATTTCATTGCTTCACTATACCGAAGTCTGGGACGGCCGCTATTTATCATTACCGCTGAGCCGGAGGACAGCAAACGGCTCTACGAGCAGCTCTCGGTCTGGGGTAGGGCTACCCGGCTAGATTTCCTCCCTGAGCCTGAGGCGTTACCCTACCAGCGTATCGCCCAGGATAGCTATATTGAGTTGGATAGGCTTCAGGTGCTTTCCAGTCTAGCTAACATTGAGGGCAGTTGTGATTACCCCTTAGTTATTACCTCGGTTCCGGCACTGATGCTGAAGACAACCCCATACAGCGATTTTATAGCCCGTTGCCATACTATCAAACCAGGGATGGAGGTTGAACTGCTAAGCCTGCTCAGGCGGTGGCAAGCCATGGGCTATCGGATGGAGAATATCGTGGAGCTGCCAGGTACAGTTAGCCATCGGGGAGGTATTGTTGATATCTATCCACCATCCGGTGAGCTACCTGCCAGACTGGAGTTCTATGGTAATACCGTGGATAGCATTCGCCTCTTCGATACCGCCAGTCAGCGCTCGGTAAGGATGGTATCATCAGTAACTATCGGTCCGGCTACAGAATGGCTAAGCCCCTCGTTGAGGGGTAGCTCGGAGCTGGCGAGTGTGTTGGACTATCTGCCTCAGGATACATTGATAGTGCTCAATCAGCCACCGCGCCTTAAATTGGTGGCTCAGAACCTGGCAGCTAAAGCTGAGAAATTATTTACGGATAAATTAGCCCGCGGCGAGTTACCAGCTAATCTGCCCCGGCCCTATTTTACCTGGCAGGAATTGGGGCCGAGGATAGCCAGTCGGCAGTGCCTGAGATTAGCTGCCTGGGGGGCATCATCTAAGCAGCCTCGGCTGGGTTTTACCCCGGTGCCCAATTATGCTGGTCAGCTATCGACCTTTATCACTCGGGCTAAACAATTAATGAAGCGGCAGCATCGGTTGATTGTGGTCAGTCATCAGGCAAGCCGATTAGCCGAGCTATTTAACGAGGCAGGCATTATCGTTTCCCCGATTACTGAGGTTAGGCAAATACCTCCGGCGGGTTCGTTGACCCTGGTTCAGGGGTTACTGGCTGAAGGTTGGGTAATGGGTAATACCCATCTGTTTACTGATTATGAGCTCTTTGGTTTTATCAAACAGCGACGGCTGGCAAAAAAACGACCGGCGGCATACCAACGCCTCAGTGAGCTGACCCCCGGCGACTATGTAGTGCATATTGAGCATGGTATTGCCCGGTTTGCCGGGGTAGCGAAAATGAGCCTGGATAACACCAGCAAGGAATATCTACTCCTTAAGTATGCGGCAGACGATAGGCTCTATGTGCCGACTGACCAGATATCCCGTATCAGTCACTATATCGGGACTGGGGATGAGCCACCACCGTTGAACCGACTGGGGACCCAGCAGTGGCAGCGAACCAAGCAGCGGGCTAAACAAGCGATAGCCGACATTGCCCAGGAGCTACTATCGCTATACGCTAGTCGGGAGGTTGTTCCCGGTTTTGCTTTCTCAGCGGATACGGTCTGGCAACAGGAGCTGGAGGCTTCGTTCCCCTATGTGGAGACCCCTGACCAGATTAAGATTCAGCAGCATATCAAGGAGGATATGGCTCAGCCTAAGCCGATGGATAGATTAGTCTGCGGGGATGTAGGCTACGGCAAGACCGAGATGGCGGTTCGGGCAGCATTTAGGGCAGTGATGGATGGCAAGCAGGTGGCAGTACTAGCGCCGACTACGATTCTGGCACAGCAGCATTTTGCTACCTTCAGTGAACGGATGGGGGCTTTCCCGATAAGAATTGAGGTATTGAGCCGATTCAAAACCCCCGCTGAGCAACGGGCTATCCTTGACGGGCTGGTTAAGGGAAGGGTAGACATCTGTATTGGTACCCATCGTTTGCTACAGAAGGATGTAATCTTTAAGGATTTAGGGCTGCTGGTCATTGATGAAGAACAGCGCTTCGGGGTGGCGCATAAGGAATCCCTCAAGCAGAAGCGGCAGGAGGTAGATGTGCTTACCTTAAGTGCTACCCCTATCCCTCGCACCCTTCATATGTCGCTGGTGGGGGTAAGGGATATGAGTATTATGGAGACCCCTCCCGAGGAACGATTGCCAATCAAAACCTATGTTACTGAGGCTGATGATAATCTTATTCGGGAGGCTATCCTCAGGGAGCTGGAGCGTAACGGTCAGGTTTTTCTGGTGCATAATCGGGTACAGACTATCTCGGCAGTAGCAGCTAGATTGCAATCGATAGTTCCTGAGGCGAGGATAGCCATTGCTCACGGGCAGCTCCCTGAGGATAAGCTGGAATCGGTGATGGCTGATTTTACTCAGGGTAAAACCGATATTATGGTCTGCACCACCATTATTGAATCAGGCTTGGATATGCCCAATGTTAATACCCTGATTGTTAATCAGGCCGATAACCTCGGCTTATCCCAGCTGTACCAATTGCGGGGGCGGGTAGGTCGGGGGACAAACCTCGCCTATGCCTATTTCCTCTATGATAAAGGGAAACTACTGAGTCATATTGCCGAGAAGCGGTTAAGGACTATCCTGGAAGCCACCGAGCTTGGCGCCGGGTTTAGTCTGGCAATGAAGGACCTTGAGATTAGGGGCGCCGGGAATCTGCTGGGGGTAAAGCAGAGTGGACAGATAGGTGCCGTGGGCTTTAATCTCTACTGTCGCCTGCTGGCTGATGTTGTGGAGAAGCAGAAAAGCCAGCCGACCGCCAGGGTGGTAGCTAAGCCAGAACTACCCCTACCCGTAATTGACCTGCCCCTGTCAGCCTATATACCTGAGGATTATGTTACCGATCTAGAGCTTAGGCTATCCTTCTACCGACGATTAGCAGAAGTGAAAACGGCTAAGGAATTAACTGACTTAGCCAGTGAACTTAGGGATAGATTTGGCAAGCTACCAGCCGAGGTAGAGAATCTACTCTACGCAATTAGGATTAAGATATTGGCGGTAAAAGACGGCATTGAATCTATCTCTACAGAGCACGGTCAAATTGTGCTACGGCGCTTCCCCGGGATGCGGTTTGACCAGCAACAACTTAGTCCATTTCTTAGAGATGGGATAAAAATAGCCCCGACTCAAGTCAGATTAAACCCACGGCGACTGGGAGACAAATGGCAGTCGGTCCTGGAGGATATACTAAGCGGATAAACCAACTCCGCCGGGCATTCTATTAATTAATACTTTGAGACGCCTATCTCTTCCATCTTCCCGGTAACGGTAAACACCACCCGCTCGCAGATATTAGTTACTCGGTCGGCACTGCGTTCCAGGTTATGGGCTACCCAGATGAGTCGGGTGGCTCGGGTAATCGTTTTTGGGTCTTCAGCCATGAAGGTCAGTAGTTCCCGGAAGACCTGGTCGTAAAGGTTGTCTACCTCGTCATCCTCGATACAGATTTTTCGGGCGGCTTCGGCATCACGGCGGATAAAGGCATCCAGACTGCGATGGAGCATATCTCTAGCTCTATCGGCCATCCGGGGTAAATCGATTAGCGGCTTGAGGGGAGGCTCATCACCCAGCATCAGGGCAATCTTAGCGGTGCCTTCAGCGTGGTCAGCAATCCTCTCCAGGTCAATAATAATATTCAGCACGGCAACGATAATCCTCAGGTCGCTGGCTACCGGTTGCTGGGTAACGATAAGCTCAACACACTTCTCTTCAATATCCATCCGCTTACGGTTAATCAGGGTATCATCAGTAATCACCTGTCTGGCAAGGGCTAAATCTCGTTTTTTCAGGGCTTCCATAGCATAGCCAATAGCCTTCTCCACCATACTACCTAGAATTAGCACTTCATCCTGAAGTCCTTGTAGATAACGGTCAAATTTTTCTCTCAGCATTGGTTACCTCCTTTAACCGAAACGGCCACTGATGTAGTCTTCGGTTCTTTTATCCTGAGGGCGGGTGAATAGTTCCTGAGTAGAGCGATACTCGAGCATCTCACCAAGGAGAAAAAACCCGGTCCACTCCGAGACCCGGGCAGCTTGTTGCATATTGTGGGTAACGATGACAATAGTATAGCGTTTCTTAAGCGCCTGCATTAGTTCCTCAATCTTTAGGGTGGATAGTGGGTCAAGAGCCGAGCAGGGCTCATCCATCAGAATTACCTCTGGCTCTACCGCCAGCACCCTGGCGATACACAGCCGCTGCTGTTGCCCCCCAGAGAGAGCCGCTCCTGATTTATTCAGATTATCCTTAACCTCGTCCCACAGTGCCGCTGCCCGGAGGCTCTTTTCTACTACCTCATCAAGGTTTAGCTGACGATTCATCCCCAGCATTCGGGGACCAAAGGCAACATTAGCATATATAGATTTGGGAAAGGGGTTGGGTTGTTGAAACACCATCCCTACCCGCTGCCTTACCTCCACCACATCTACCCCAGGCTGATAGATGTTCTGCCCGTCGAGAAGCACCTCACCACTAAGACGAACCTCAGGGATGGTGTCATTCATCCGGTTTAACAGGCGCAGGAAGGTGGTCTTACCACAACCTGAGGGTCCGATGAGGGCAGTAATCTGGTGTTCATTGATACTTAAGCTAACTCGATTAAGGGCTTGAACCTTTCCGTAATAGAAACTAAGCTCTCTGGTCTGTATTTTAGGATTCATTTTAGCCTCCTTCCATTTTGGCTTGAAGGTGCCGGGATAGCCACTTGGTGATAAGATTGAGCATTAGGATAATGAGAATAAGTACTGCTCCAGTAGCCAGTGCCTTATCCAGGGCATTAGTCTCCATTGCCAAGTAGAAAACATGAACTGCTAAAGTTCGCCCCCCGGAGAGGAATGAGGTGGGCATAGCGGCGCTACCCCCCATCGTTACATAGAGACAGGCAGACTCAGCAATTGCCCCACCAACACACAGAATGATACCGGTAACAATACCAGGCAGGGCAGCAGGCAGGACCACGTGAACTACCGTCTGCCACTTGGTCGCCCCCAGGGCTAAGGCGGCTTCACGCTGAGAGAGGGGGATAGCTCTCATTGCCTCTTCAGTGCTGCGTACCAGGAAGGGCAGCAGCAGGCAAATCAGGGTTAACGCCCCGGCAAGGATAGAGTAATTAAAGTGAAGGACTAATACGAAGATAGCAAAGCCAAATAATCCGAAGACGATAGAGGGCACTCCAGCCAGAAGTTCCACACTGTAACGGATAAAATGGGTAAATCGGTTATCCGGGGCATACTCGGTGAGGTAGATAGCAGCCCCTATCCCCAGTGGAGTAAGGATAGCCATCGTGATAGCTATCAGCCATAGAGTAGCTACAATACAGGAGGAGATGCCGCCGGCACCACTGAGACCACCCTCAGGAGGGGTAAGCAGGAATTCAGGACTAATAACGGCTAGCCCTTTGGTTAGCACATAGCTCACCAGAAACACCAGGATAAGGACGGTAATAATCCCCGCCGCCCAGATAAGTTTCCAACTCAGCCGCTGGGTAGATTTAGGTGACAGTCTCATTTTGCCCTCCGGTAGGCGATAAGTCCGAAGCTGTTAATAATCATAATTACGATAAACAGGACCAGCCCGGTGGTAAACAGGGCGCTTTCGTGGAGTCCGGTAGCGGCAGCGATTTCAACGGCGATATTGCCGGTCAGCGTTCTAGCGGGGGCAAAGAGGTTGGTGGGGAAGACGGGAGAGTTGCCGATAACCATCACCATTGCCATTGTTTCCCCAATCGCTCGGCCAGTACCGAGAACGATAGCAGCGATGATACCACGGTGAGCCGCTGGTAGGATAACATGGCGGATAGTCTGCCAAGGAGTAGCACCGAGGGCTAACGCCCCTTCCTTATACTGAGCCGGCACAGCACGGATGCTATCCTCGCTAATGCTGGTAATGGTAGGCAATACCATTATCGCCAGTACTATCGCCGCCGCCAGCACTGATGACCCTGAGCCAATGCCGCTGAATCGGGCAATTAGTGGGCAGAGGACAATCATACCTACCAGTCCGTAGACCACCGAAGGGATGCCAACCAGCAATTCTACCGCTGGTCGGGTGATGCGGCGGATACGGGGTGGGGCTACTTCAGCCAGAAAGATGGCGCAACCTATTGCCAGCGGTACTGCCATCGCCAGGGCAAGCAGGGTAACTACTAACGAGCCAGCGACCATAGTCAGAATACCAAAGGAGTCGTGGCTGGGATACCACTTTACCCCGAGAAGGATATTACCTAGCCCTATTTTGCTGAGGGCAGGCAGGCTTTCCCGCAGCATAAAGACAGCGACGAAGACCAGGATTAAAAAGGCGACCATAGCAAGGGTAAATACCCCCCGCTTTGAAATACGGTCAATAAAATAACGAGACATTACCTTCCTCATTATAAACTACCCATCGGGATGGGGAGGTGGTGCCCCGCCCCATCCCAATATGAAAAATAGGAGAGAAATCTATTTCAGGCTGATGTAGCCCTCTTGGTCGACAATCTTCTGCCCTTCTGTGCTTAAGCAGAAGTCAATAAACTTTTTAGCCAGCCCCTTCGGTTTCCCGTTGGTGATGAAGTTGAGGTAGCGGGTAACGGGATAGCTTCCGCCAACGCAGTTAGCCTTAGTGCAGACAATCCCACCGATGCTCAGCGCCTTCACTGAAGCGTCAACATAGCCTAGCGAGATATAGCCAATGGCACTCGGGGTGCTAGCGACCTTTTGCTTAACTGCCCCGTTAGAGGGGAGAAACTCGCCGCCGGCGGCAACCTCGGTACCAGCCATTACCTTTTTCTCAAAGACCTCCCTGGTGCCAGAGCCCTCCTCACGGTTAATCACTGTCCAGGTAGCGTTAGACCCAGTGGCGAAGATGTTTCTTACCTCTTCCAGAGTAAGGTCAGCAGTGTTATTTGAGGGATGAACAACGATAGCTACCCCATCGGCAGCGACATGGGTTACTACTAAATCGGGCCACTGGCTGGTCTCGCTGGATTTAAGTTCACGGGAGGCAGCACCAATATCCAAGACGCCTTGGGCGCATCCCTTGACCCCGGCGCTAGAGCCACCCCCCTGGACGGTAATCTTAATCTGGGGGTTCTGGGCTTCAAATGCCTTAGACCACTTATCAGCCAGGGGCTGAACCGTGCTTGAGCCACCCTCGATGATACTCCCTGAGCTTTGACTACAGCCGCCCAAGAGCAGGGCAGCTAGCAGTAAGCCGGTTAGGGACAGTAAAAACCATCTCTTTTTTGTTTTATGATACATAATCCCTCCAATTAATTATTTGGGTTACATCGGTAATTTCTAGACAGAATTTAGTTTCAAAGACATCAACCCCCCTTTTCTAATTTTTCTTCGGTGGTGAATTGGTGTTCGCTTCATCCTAATAATAAGTGGGGTTTCCGCCGTAAATAGGGCTTCATTGCGATACCTATTTCTCCGCACTTTGCACCTCCTATTCGTTAACTGCCGCCATTTCTTCAAAGAATTCGGCTACCAGGTGATGTCCGCTCAGGGCTTCAGGGTGCTCAAAGAGGAGGTGCAAGACTGCCTCAGCAGTGGCTAGATTGGTGGCTAAAGGCACATCATAAACGTCGCAGACTCGGAGCAGCGCTGATATATCCGGCTCGTGAGGCTGTGCCACCAATGGGTCACGAAGGAAAATCACTGCCCTCACATCGCTATTAGCAACTAGCGCGCCAATCTGTTGAGCACCACCGCGAGATCCACTCTGCATCAGGGTTACGGGTAAATTGACCCTTGACTGAACTAGCTGCCCGGTGCCTCTGGTAGCTACCAAGTCAAGCTCGGTGAGTTCTTTTCGATGCGCCTTCATCAGCAGGATCACATCCTCCTTCTCTGAGTCGTGAGCAATAAGAGCTAAAGCTAGCCTTTCCATATTTCACCCCTCCTCCAAATAAAATTAACCTTAACCAAATTCCTCATCTATTCTAAGGATAATTGGTGATAGTTAAGGTTTGGTTAAGGCACAGTTAAGGGAAGGTTAAATTATGGTTAAGCTTTGGTCAGGATTTACTAACCACGGGCAGGGTAAAGGTAAAGATTGAGCCTTTGCCCTCTTCACTCTCAGCCCAAATCTTACCGTGGTGGGCGTCAACGATGTGCCTGGCGATAGCTAGCCCTAGCCCAGTGCCGCCGCCGGCGCGGGCTTTATCTGCCTTGTAAAAACGCTCAAAGATGCGGGGCAGGTCGTCAGCGGGGATGCCGCACCCAGTATCAGCCACCGAGAGTCGGATGAAGTTATCTTCGGCCCTGATGGATATGGTGATGCTCCCTTGAGGTGGGGTGAACTTGATAGCGTTATGTAAAAGGTTGATAACTACCTGTTCTACCTGTTCCTCATCAGCCAGGGCTTTAGACAGGTTGGGAGGGGTAATTACCTCCAGATGGAGCTGACCCCTTTCCGCCTGTGTCCTGAGCCGCTCGGCAGCTCGCTTAACTACCCCGGCGAGGTCAATCGGTTCCAGTTTGAGAGGCACCTCACCACTTTCAATGCGGGATAGCTCGCTAAGCTCGTTTACCATCTGGGCTAAGCGGTCAGTTTCCATATTTATCCGATCTAGAAAATCCGGGGCGACTGCCTTATCGTTGATAGCCCCTTGCTGCAGGGTTTCGGCAAGGACCTTAAGCGAAGCTATCGGGGTGCGTAGCTCATGAGAGATGTTAGCGACGAAATCACGGCGCACCGTCTCCAAATGTCGCAGCTGGGTAAGGTCCTGAATATGAACCAGTGAGCCACTGCCCAGCGGTGTAGCTACTACCCTGAGGGAGTGCTTTTCAGGGGTGGTCTCTACCAGTCCCGTCTGTTGCTTCCCGGTACTACGGCATCGCTGCAATATGTCATCCAGTTCGTGGTCGCGGGCCAGCTCAATAAAGGATAGCCCCAACACCTTATCCATGGGAAGCTCAAATAGCTTCTCGGCAGCCCGGTTAACCATGGTTACACGGTTTTGCTCATCAACAATGAGGATACCGTCCCCAATGGTGGACAGCACTGCTTCTATCCTATCTCGCTCTCGGGTGAGCAGGGTTACCGACTCCTTAAGCTTGACTGACATCAGGTTGAATTCTTCAGCCAGCTCACCGACCTCATCCCGCGAGGTTAGCTGAATTCTCTGGTCAAGCTCGCCGCTGGCTATCCTGCGGGACATCCTAGAGAGTTGCTTGAGAGGCTGGGTGGTAGACCTTGATATCTGGAGGGCAACCAGAATAGCAATCAGGGCAGTAATACCAATCCCCCCAATTATCATCCGGTTGATATGCCCCAGAGACTGGTTTATCCCCACTAGAGGCAACGCGACCCGGGCAACACCGTAGAAGTTGTCGTCTACTGTTATCGGCACGGCAACATACATCATATCGCAATCCAGGGCGGCGCTGTGGCGGATACTGCTGCCCGTCCCGCTAGAGAGGGCGGTAGCTACCTCAGGTCGCCCCCGGTGATTGTCCATCGTTCGAGGGTCCTTCTCCGAATCGCCCAACACCACTCCATCCCTACCAATAATAGTAATTCGAGCGTGGATACTATTGCCCATATTTACTGCTAGGGGGTCAATATCTTCTATCTGGCTACGGTCGAGATATGGCTGGGTAATATCACCGACCAGCTGTGCCTGACAGGTAAGCTGAGTTCTCAGATCATCCAGATAATTACCCTTGACAAAATGAAGCAGGTAGGCGCTAAGCCCGCCCATACAGGCTAGAATAAGGATGACGAAGGTAGTAGCAATCCGCCACCGGATACTACGAAACATAGCTATTCCTCAAATTTGTAGCCGACCCCCCGCACCGTCAGCAGGTATCTGGGGTGAATGGGGTCATCTTCAATCTTTTGCCTCAGCCAGCGGATGTGAACATCCACGGTTCGGGTATCGCCGGTATAGTCGTAGCCCCATACCCTTTCCAAGAGGTGGTTGCGGCTGAATACCTGCCCCCGGTTGTTTACCAGAAAGGCGAGTAACTCAAACTCCCTGGGACTTAACTCAAGAAGAGACTTACCGCGATGGACCTGGTGACGGGCTAAATCAATCTTAAGATTAGCTGTCTCTATTACCTGGGGTTTTGCTTCCTGCTGGGACAGGGTTTCCTGCCTTACTATATCTACCCGGCGTAGCATCGCCCGAATACGTGCCAGTAGCTCTCTCAGGCTGAAGGGCTTGGTCAAATAGTCGTCGGCACCCAATTCCAGACCAACCACGCGGTCAATCTCTTCTGTTTTAGCGGTAAGCATCAGGATAGGTACCGTCATTTCCTGACGCAGAATGCGACAAACCTCAAAGCCGCTAAGCTCGGGGAGCATGATATCCAGGACAATGAGGTCTGGCTTCCTCTGACGGGCAGCCTCCACCGCCCGAACCCCATCGGTCGCCGTAACCACCCGGTAGCCTTCTTTAGTCAGATTATAATTAAGGACATCAAGCAGGGTAGTATCATCCTCAACGATAAGAATATTCTTGGTCATCATTTTAGCTCACACCGACAGTATAAAGCCGATTGATTGGCACATCAACCTGTAAGTCAGGCGTATGATACCCTGACAGCTACTACTACCGATGACAGAATTCTAAAGCTAAGGGGAATATAGCTTCAAGGATTAAATGATTGAATATCGAGATTGTCTATTTCAGCGAGACCGGAAATATGATTTAATGGGCAATGTATAGCCTGCGCTCGGTGCTAAATATTCTGTCCCTAGAAGGCCATCTATATCGAGGGTATTCTATGGAATATTATGCGGAGATAAGTGATGATTACCAGCCACCAAAAATAGAACACCTGAACAGATGCGCTCACTGGAATTCCTGAGAAATTTCTGGTAAACTAGTAAAGTTTTATAGTTAAGCGTTTATAGTCTTCTTCCCAAAGCTATAAGCGTTTTCTTCTGAGTAACTACTAATAATGGGTAGGTTTGAGCGAGAAGTAATGAAGAAATCTTATCGAGTCATCGCCGGTGTTCTAACAATCCTCATCGTTGCCTTCGGCATCACCGGTTGTATTAGCCAACCTCTTCAGAAATTTGAAGAAACCCGCTCCCTGATGGATACCTTCGTTACCATCACCGTTTATTCCCCTGATGAAGCCACTGCCAAACAGGCTATCAGTGCTGGCTTTACCCGGATGGACGAGATTGAAAAAGAAGCCTCTATATTCGACCCGTCCAGCGAGGCTTTCCGTCTCAATCAGGACGGCTATCTAGATGCCCCATCCGATGACCTTTCCAAGTTAATAACAATGTCGCTGGTTTATAATAAAACTACCAGCGGGGCGTTCGATATCACCGTTCAACCGCTACTCGACCTATGGCAATACAAACCAGATGCGGATAAACAGTTCTGGGAATTAGATGAGTCTACTCAAAAGGCAGAAATTAATGAGGCTTTAAGGCTAGTAGGTCCTGACCAAATAGCTGTCGAAGACAATGCAATAAGTTTCAAAGAAGAAGGTACGAAGATTACCCTCGGGGGCATTGCCAAGGGCTACGCCGTTGATGAAGCCCTGAAGGTTATTCAGGGCCAGGGGATAAAATCCGCCCTAGTTGATGCCGGGGGCGATATGAGAATGCTGGGGACTAAACCTAAAGATGAGCCCTGGTATGTTGCCCTGGCTAATCCCGATGATACCTCCCAGAGTTTGGCGGCCTTCAATCTCTCCGATAGAGCCATCGCCACTTCAGGAAGCTGCGAGCGATACTTTGACCCCGAGAAGAAAGCCCATCACATCATTAACCCTCGAACCGGTTATTCCGCCAACCAGTGTATTAGTGTTACTATTATTGCCGCAAGCTGCACCCAGGCAGACACCTTAGCCACCGGGGTTTTTGTACTAGGACCGAAAGACGGTTTGAAGCTCGTGGAGTCGCTAGATGATGTAGAATGTCTTATTGTCGATAGCCACCGTGAAATATACCGCTCCAGTGGGCTATCCCAATACCTGAGCCAGAGCTAGTGAGGAGATTAGTTGGACATCAAGCTTAAAAAGAAGGCCTCCCCTTACGGGGTGAAGGTGCCTGAGAACAAGCTCAGTGATAAAATCCCGATTGAGCCCGCCCCGCTACCGGACAAGGTAGTTATTCCTCTGCAACAAAATATCGGGGCGCCGTGTAAGGCAACGGTTAAAAAGGGCGAGCGGGTGCTGGTAGGGCAGAAGATAGGTGATTCGGACAAATTTGTCAGCGCCCCCATCCATGCTACGGTATCCGGTGAGGTAACCGGTACCAAGATGGTCATCAACCCCCCTACCGGACAGCTAGTAAACGCTCTGATAATAACCGCCGATGGTAAGGACGAGTGGCTAGAGCTTGATGTTCCTCAGAGCCCTGAGTCACTCCCGGTAAAGGAGCTTCTCACCAGGATAAGGGGAGCCGGAATTGTCGGTTTAGGTGGCGCCGCCTTCCCCACCCAGGTTAAGCTATCACCACCCCCGGATAAACCCATCGATACTGTCATCTTAAACGGCTGTGAGTGTGAACCCTATGCTACCTCAGACCACCGGGTGATGCTGGAATACGGAGAGAAGATGCTCCGCGGGCTGAACATCATCCGCAAGATACTAGACCCCAAGGCAGTCTATATTGCTATTGAAGATAACAAGGAGGATGCTATCAGTCACCTGGAGAAACTAATTGCCAATTCCGAGTTTCGTGATGACTTTAAGATAGTCCCTCTAAAATCAAAATACCCTATGGGAGCTGAAAAGACCCTCATCAAGATGCTCCTGGGCAGAGAGGTTCCTATCGGGAAGTTACCACTGGATGCCGGGGTAGTGGTTCACAATGCCAGTACTGCTAAGGCAATCTATGATGCCATTTATGAGGGCAAGCCCCTTATTGAGAGGGTAGTAACGATTACCGGCGCGGTTAAACAACCGAAAAACCTGTTAACTCGATTTGGTACCTCCATCGGCAGCCTGATAAACTACTGTGGCAGTATGAATAAGGGCGCCAACAAGCTCATTATGGGGGGACCAATGATGGGCATTGCCCAGTTTGACCTCGATTTCCCGGTAGTCAAGGGCACCAACTGCCTGGTAGTTCAGGAAAGTAAGCTAAGGGAAGAACATGATTGTATAAGGTGTGGAAAATGTATCGAGGTTTGCCCGATGGGCCTGATGCCCACCGACCTGGCTAGATATGCCAAGGCAGGTAGATATGATGAATGTAAAGAGAAATATATTGATGACTGTGTTGAGTGCGGAGCCTGCGCCTTTACCTGCCCGGCTAACATACCAATAGTCCAGTATGTAAAGGTAGCCAAGAAAGAATTAGCCAAGGGAGCAACTAGATAAATGACCCCGGACAATAGATTGCTTATTTCACCCGGGCCCCACCTGTGGAAAGGGCTCTCTGTAAATAAGATAATGTATCAAGTGGTGATTGCCTTGATGTTCCCCACTGGTGCTGCGATATACTTCTTCGGCCCCAAGGTTATTCCTATTATGGGGGTAAGCGTGGGGGTATCCATACTTACCGAGTATCTGTGTAAGAAACTACGGGGCCGAGCCTTTATTATGGACGGGAGCGCGGTGATTACCGGGCTTCTCCTCGCCCTCGTCCTGCCGCCAAGCATTCCTCTGTGGATGGTAGCTATCGGAGCAGTATTCGCTATCGCTATCGTCAAGGAAGCCTTCGGTGGACTGGGACACAACATCTTCAACCCTGCCCTGGGGGCGAGGGCTTTTATGTCAGTCAGTTTTTCAGCAGAGATGACCACCTGGACACCAACCCGTTTTATGCCGGATGCGGTAACCTGCGCCACCCCCCTAAATGAGAGCTTCGTCTGGCAAGGCAGTCAAGCCTCCCTATACCATGCCCTGTTTATGGGTAATACGGCTGGCTCACTGGGTGAGACCTCAGTCTTGTTCATCCTGATTGGCGGTATCCTGCTGATTGGACTACGCACCATCAACTGGCGAATCCCAGTAACCTATATTGGAATGGTAGCTCTAATGGCGCTTGCCTTCGGGCAGGACCCGCTGCTCTATATCCTGTCGGGAGGATTGATGCTCGGTGCCTTCTTTATGGCTACTGACTATGTAACCTCCCCGCTGACCAACCAGGGTAAGATAATCTTTGGCATCGCCCTCGGGTTAGTCACCGTGCTGATACGGCACTTCGGCAGTATGCCCGAAGGGGTTTGTTTCTCCATCCTCCTTATGAATGCCTTTGTTCCCCTTATTGACCGATTTATTAGACCTAAACCATATGGCGTGGTAAAGGTGGTAAAGAAGGTGTCTAGTGAAGGATAAGAGCGGTTTCAAAAAGGCCTGGCCAATAATACTGCTGACCATAGTCGTGGTAATATCAGTCTCGGGACTTAGATATATCGATAGTATTACCCGAAGCAAGATTGAAGCTCAACAGGAACAGAAGATAGAGAGTATGCTCTCTGGAATGTTCCCCAAGATGACCCAATACGATTATGACGCTGAGGATGATATCTATACCATAAAGACCGATGGAAAGAAGATTGGCTATGCCTTCATCGCCACCGGTCAGGGATACGGGGGAGATATTGATATCCTGGTAGGTTTGGAGGATGAAACGACCATCAAGAGTATATCAATAATCTCCCAGAAGGAGACCCCTGGGCTAGGTACCAGAATTACCGAGAGTCCCTTTATCGATAATTTTAACGGACTAAAGATTAATGATGCTCAACTAAGCCGAGATGACGGGAAGGTAGATGCTATTACTGGCTCTACGATAAGCTCTCGAGCGGTAGTTGATGCAGTAAGAACCACCGCCCTGGAAAAGGTTAAGCTACTAAATAGCCAGAAGGAAGGCAGCTAATAATGGATAGGTCCAAGAAGGAATCTACCATGGCTAGATTTAAGAAGGAGTTTACCAAAGGGCTCATTATCTCTAACCCGGTTTTTGTCCTCGTTCTGGGTTTATGTCCCACGCTAGCCGTCTCTACATCAATCGACAATGCGTTGGGGATGACCCTGGCAGTGCTTATCGTCCTTCTCGGGTCAAACATAATAATATCGGCTATCGGCAGGTTTGTCCCTAATATAACCCGAATCCCTATATTTATTGTTATCATTGCTACCCTGGTTACCGTGGTAAATCTGCTATTCCACGCTAACCTTCCTGATACCTACGAGTCGCTGGGAATATTCCTACCTCTAGTGGTAGTAAACTGTATCATACTGGGCCGGGCAGAAGCATTCGCTTCTAAAAACTCGGTAGTCTACTCCATTGCTGACGCCTTAGGGATCACCGTTGGTTTTATGCTCGCCCTGCTGATGCTCTCGTTCATTAGGCAAGTACTGGGGACGGGAAGTCTTACCGCCTTCGGTATTCACTGTTTCACCCTCCCGGTGCTAGGAGAACACCCAATATCGATATTTATCCTACCCGCTGGAGCCTTCCTCGTCATCGGGCTTCTAATGGCACTATTTAAGCGGACGGGGGTGATAAAGAATGACTAATCTAGTTGCTATATTCCTTGGAATGGCTCTTATCAACAACTTCATTCTGGTAAGATTTCTAGGTCTCTGTCCCTTTTTCGGCGTCTCCAAGAAGACAAATAGCGCTGTCAGTATGGGGGTTGCCGTTACCTTGGTAATGACTATCTCTTCGCTCGCCACCTGGCTCATTCGCCACTATATTCTCATCCCCTACGACGCTGAATATATGGATATTGTTATCTATATCCTGGTTATCGCTACCCTAGTCCAGATTGTAGAGCTATTTATCAAGAAGACTAACCTGGAGTTGTATAACGCCTTCGGGATTTATCTACCGCTCATCACCACTAACTGCGCCGTACTCGGGATAACCCTGATAAATGCTACCCAGGGCTACTCCCTATCCGGAAGCATCGTTGCTGCCCTCGGCGGCGGGGTAGGCTTCACCCTGGTATTACTAATGATGTCCGGCATTCGGGAAAAGCTGGAGCTCGCTGATACCCCGAAATCAATGAAGGGATTACCCATCGCTTTTATCACCGCTATGCTGCTTAGTTTGGCTTTCATTGGATTTGGAGGAATGATATAGCGATGATTATCGGCATACTTACCGGGATAGGCATCGCCTGCGGGGTAGCAATCTATATGGTATACATCAAGGTTCCCCAGAAGGTAAAGGGGTTGGAAAAAACCGAGGAGCTCCATGACATCCTGCCGGGGGCAAACTGTGGTGCCTGTGGCTATCCGGGTTGTTTTGCCTACGCTCAGGCATTAGCCAAAGACCCCAGCCTGATGACTAAATCCCCCTGTGCGATGGTGCTACAGGACCCTGAGAGGCTGAAAAGACTAGAAAAAGCGCTGGGGATAAGCCTGGATGCTTCAGCGATGAGCAAGAAGGCACTGGTCCACTGTAACAGTGACTCCCCGGTGATATCTGATTACTCCGGGGTGATGACCTGTAAAGCAGCTGCCCAGTTGCTCAGGGGCTATAAGAAGTGCCTCTACGCCTGCTTGGGATTGGGAGACTGTGTGAAGGTATGTCCTCAAGGAGCCATATTTATCGACCCTGAGAAAAGTACCGCTGTGGTTAATACCGAGAAATGTACCGGCTGCGGGCTCTGCGTCAAGGAGTGCCCCCAGAACATCATTGAGCTGGTATCACCCAAAACCAAGATTGCCTTTCTGTGTAGTTATGAACCGTTGAAGAACATCCCGGGTAGAGAGAAATGTAGCTTCGGTTGTATCCACTGCCGAAAGTGCTTTAACGCCTGTGAATATGAAGCTATCAAGTGGAATAAGGAGAAAGCCATCCCCGAGTTTAATCACGAAAAATGCACCCTTTGCGGTAAATGTATTGAAGCCTGTCCCCAGCACACACTAATCGATTTTACCCGGGTAAGAAAAGAGACGGAGTTAATCTCATCATCACCGTAAAATTTTATTGTTATAAGTCCAACGATAATTTGCTTAATCCATATGGTATAATCTAAAATACAGCCTTGGGTAAATAAAAATACCCTCTGGGTATCCCGTTAAAGAGTAAGTTAAAAATGCGTGTTATCACCGGAAAAGCCAAAGGATTTCACCTCAAAGCACCCAAGGATGCCAGTATCACCCGCCCGGCAACCGATTTAGTGCGGGAAGCAATCTTTTCTATTCTGGAAAATACGGCTCACAACTGGACACTGGTGCTTGATTTATTCTCCGGTAGTGGCGCCTTAGGTATTGAGGCACTAAGTCGAGGCGCCGGACAGGTTGATTTTGTAGAGCGCGACCGACGATGTTGTGATATAATTAAGCAGAATCTAGAAAAGACCGAATTCTCGGCGCAGGCGTATATTCATTGTTGTGATGTAGCTAAAGCAATTTCTTCACTCAATAAGGAGTACGGTATTATATTAATCGACCCGCCATATTCTAACCCATCTATCGGTAAGCTGCTCACCCAACTCGCCAGCTCTAAACTGGTGGGGCTAGATTCGGTGGTGGTAGTAACTCATTCTTCCCGTAAGCCCCTCCAGCCAGCCTATGCCACCCTGAATCTTACTAAGGAACGCCGCCATGGGGATAGTTGTATCGCCATCTACCAGAAGGAGGCTAGACCTTGACCACTGCCATCTATCCGGGTAGTTTCGACCCTATAACCAACGGACATCTGGATATTATTACCCGAGCTGCTAGGCTTTTTGAAAAGCTGATTGTCGGGATATACGATAGACCAGATAAGGTTCTTCTGTTCACCACTGAAGAAAGGCTAGCTCTGGTAAAGCAAGCAGTATCCACCATACCCAATGCTGAGGCAAGGGTTTTTAGCGGAATGACCGCCTCCTTTGCCAAGGAGGTAAAGGCACAAACAATCGTGCGTGGGCTGAGAATGAGCGCTGACTTTGAGAAAGAATTCGACCTAGCAATGATGAACAAAAAGCTGTTCCCCGAGATAGAGCTAATCTGTCTGATGTCAGACCTGAAATATCAGTTTCTTAGCTCTAGTCTGCTCAAGGAGGCAGCAATACTAGGGGGTGATGTTGATGACCTTGTCCCCAAGCCGGTAGCGGTAGCACTAAGAAAGAAGGCTCATAGCAAGATGTAAACCTTAGTCCAAAACAGAGAATAGTAATCAAAACAGATTTCCTTAAAGGAATAAAGTCAGGAGGTATCTATGGCGTACAAAATTACGGATGAGTGTATTAGTTGCGGAGCCTGTGAAGCGGAATGCCCCAATGAGGCAATCAGCGAGGGAGAGACAATCTATGTAATCGACCCCGATAAATGTACTGAGTGCGTGGGTGGCTTTGACTCACCCAGGTGTGCTGAAGTGTGCCCTGTTGAAGCTCCCCAAGCTGACCCTAAGCACGCCGAGAGTAAAGAACAACTTCTCGAAAAATGGCGTAAACTACACCCCGGCAAAGAGCCTGCCGAGGGAAGTTATTAACGCTATCTACCAACAATAAGCTATAAACACGCAACCCCCGTTGGCCACCCCCAATTAACTAGACTAACGGGGGTTAGTTGGTGGCGGTTACTGGAAGAACGACCGTATACTATCAAATTCCTTGGGCAGTAACCCCAGTATCTTGGGGAAATATTGCACCAGAATAGGGGCTATTTTTGATTCGGCAATTGCCGCTGACATCCCCAGATACTTGACCCAGATAGCCAGCAAGGCACCACAAAAAAAGGCACCAATACAAAAACCCAGCACCGCCCCCCCAAGATGATTAGCCCAGCCCAGCATTATTGCCGAAGCTGCCTTCTCCGCCAAGCGAGCCAGCAGGGTGGCTATCACCATTACCCCGATAAATATAATACCAAAGGCAGCTACCTTCGCCCCGCCAGAACTGGAAATAAATGTTAACCGCTCGGCAAAGGAACCATAGTAACGCCCGGCAAGGATGATACCCACTATCAACCCCGCCAGGGATAACGAGGTCTTGATAACCCCATTCTTGACCCCGATGACAGTAGCTACACCAAGGACAATTACAATAGTTATATCAACCCAACTCATCGTCATCTCTTAGCCTCATTATCCATAATGGAGGGCATCAATGGGATTTAATCGGGCAGCTCTCATCGCTGGGTACATTCCTGAGATAAGGCCAATACCTACCGAAACGGCTACGGCGATACCCACCACATCGGGGGATACCACAGTCATAATCGCTGAGCCCCCGATATTCATCCTGGAAGTGAGATGGGATATCACGAAGCCGCCAATCACCCCGATGCCACTACCTGCCAGACTGAGCAGCGCCGCTTCCAGCAGAAACTGGCGTAGGATATCCCGTCGCCTCGCCCCCACTGCTTTACGCAACCCTATCTCCCGGGTACGCTCGGTTACCGAAACCAGCATAATATTCATAATACCGATACCACCAACCACCAGGGAAATCCCGGCAATCGCCCCCAGGAGAATGGTAAATACCCCGGTCACCTCCTTTAACATACCCACTACCTGCTCCTGGCTAATGACACTAAAGTCATCCTCCTCATCAGCCGATAACCGATGGCAATACCGCAAAACATCCTCAATCTCGCCAATCGTTCTGTCGATAGCCTGAGCATCAGCTACCTGAACCACGATTGTCTGCACAGCCCTTTTACCCGATGCCGTGCGCTGAGCAAATAATCTGGTCTGAAAGGTGGTTATCGGAGTTATCACCAGCTCATCCTGGCTAACCCCCATAAATGCCCCCCCCTTAGGCTCCAGAACCCCGATAACGGTAAACCGGCGCCCCTTAATCTTAACCCTCTGCCCGACGGGTTCAGTATCACCAAACAGGTCGGTAACCACCTTATCCCCCAACACCACCACCATATCCCGATGGGCTATATTCCGTGGGGAAATAAACTGACCGGAGGCGATATGATAGTTCAATACCTGGGTGTAGTCCGGGGTAGTACCTTTTATTGCCGTGGTTATACTGTCGCCCCCCCAGGAGACCTCGCTATAGCTCTCACTTATCGGTGCCACTGCGGCTACCGAAGGAAGATAGTCAGAATTAGCCAGTGCCTCAGCATCATCCAGACTGAGACTAGGTGTTCCCCCAACCAATGCCGCCAGCCCTCCCATCTCACTGGGTGAACGGGGTATTATATAAATGGCGTTAGTCCCCAACTGTTCAAAGCTAGAGGTAACCCTGGCGCTAGCCCCTCTACCTACTGACATCAGTCCGATTACCGCCGCCACCCCGATTACTATCCCCAGCATAGTTAATAACGAACGTAGTTTATTCGTTGACAGTGATTTTGCAGCCGTAATTAGCGAATCTTTAAACCTCACCGGTCGGCAATCCTTCCATCACAGAGACGAATGGTGCGCTGAGCCTGAGATGCAATATCGGCTTCATGAGTAATAATAACAACCGTTCTACCCTCCCGGTTAAGTCGCTGGAAGACAGCCATAATATCATTCGTTGACTTGCTATCCAGATTACCCGTCGGCTCATCAGCTAAGATGAATGACGGATTATTAACCAAGGCTCGAGCAATGGCTACCCTCTGTTGTTCACCACCGGATAGCTCGGTAGGTTTATGATTAGCCCTTCCAGCTAACCCCACCCATTCCAATGCCTCAACAGCACGCTCTCGCCGATGGTAGACATTACTGTAAACCAGAGGTAATTCTACATTGTACAGAGCCGTCGCCCGCGGCAGCAGATTAAACTGCTGGAAGACAAAACCAAATTTACGATTCCTCATCTCAGCCAGCTGGTTATCGTTAAGCCGCCCTACATCAATCCCCTCAAAGAGATAGCTACCTGAGGTAGGCTTATCCAGACAGCCCAGTATATTCAGCAAGGTGGATTTACCCGAGCCTGAAGCACCGATAATCGCCAGCATTTCCCCCTTAGCCACCGATAGGGTTATCCCATTTAAGGCATTAACCGCTATTTCCCCCATCTGGTAAACCTTGGTAACATTCTCCAGCTTAATCATTCTTCTCTCACCATAGCTAGTCGGAGTTATTTTTTCGGAGCTAGCCCTTTCCCTGGCATAAAGGGGAATCTCATCCCACCCGATGTTCCCGACGATGATGCTCCTGCCCTCTCTTCAATCACTACGGTGTCTCCTTCACCAAGTCCATCGATAATCTCGGTCTGTAAACCATCGCTTAAACCGGTGACCACTAGTTTAGGCTGTAGTTTGTCTCCTATCTTAAGCATAACTACCGAATTACCCTGCTCGTCCCGCTTAATAGCTCGCTCGGGCACCAGCAGAGCATTACTCCGCTGGCCAGTTATAATATCCGCCGTAGCACTCATCCCCACCCTTAAACCAGCATCCCTGGGAATATCAAAACCAATCTTGGCCTCATACTGCACCACCCCCCCCAATACCTTCGATGTCGGAGCAATAGCGATAACCTTACCCTCAAACTGAGTGTCAGGCAGAGCATCGACGCTAATTATCGCCCCCTGGCCTAGCCTTACCTCAGGAATATCCATCTCGTCCAGGTCTACCCCCAGTTCCATAGTGGTCAGGTCAATCAGATGAACAATCGGTACCTGTTGCCCATCTGCTGGAGGAACAACATCCCCCTCGTCAACCAAAACACTAACCACTACCCCATTAAACGGAGCAGTGAGCGTCTTTATCTCCAGTTTACTCTCCGCTTCCTCTACCGCCCCCTTAGCAGCATCAACCTGCAACTCAGCACTATCTAACTGCGACTCAGCCGCAGTAACTTGCAACTCCGCCGCCTTAATCTGCAGCCTGGCTATCTGTTGCCGCTTATAGGAAACATGCTGCCGCTGTAATTGCTCTAAATCATAGTTAGCCTCATCCACCCCTGCCTTTGCCTGCTCTAAAGTCACCTGTGACTGAGCCAGTGCCGCCTGTGACTGAGCCAGTGCCGCACGTGACTGAGCCAGTGCCAGTTCCAGGGCATCAGTATCCAGTGGCACCAGTCTAGCTATCAAATCACCCTGGTTAACCACATCCCACTCATTAACATATATCCTATCTACC
>JAGGZY010000023.1 GCA_021161775.1 Dehalococcoidales bacterium | reverse complement strand
CCCCATACCCCATCCCCACCAGTCTATAGGCTACATAGCTCCCCACCAGCCCGCCGCCGATAACAGCTATATCATACAACCTTAGTCCTCCTGCCCCAATGCCCTAAAGACCAACCTATCATACACCATTTATATCAGAGGTAACTATCCCCGACTAATTATTTTAGAATTACGGGTAACCTTTATCCAGCGATTGGTTGATAAAATTCACTCTCTAGATCGGATTAAGGAAAAGGGCTGATGATTAGCATCGTAGTAACGACTATAGTAATCACTATAATTGCCCAAGGGCTGGTTACTGCTATCGGTATTGCTGCTGTAGTCAGTCTAGGGATTTTCTTAGGCGCCAAGGAATTGGTGAGGGTTAATCACCTGGCTTCATCAACCCGAATATCCCAACTCCTGAATGTAGGTGTCTTGCCATTAGCGATTGCCTTTGGTGTTCTTATAGCTACCTAGGTCATTCAGATGCTTGGTTAGAAGAAGAAGGGGCATACTAAGAATAACATTATATTAGTTATCCCGTGAGCTATGACCACTCCCAAAAGTGACCCCGTCTTTTTAACCATTCCGCCAAAGAACATCGCTACCCCGAAGACAAATACCACATCTATCCAGGAGTGGAAACCCATATGCATGATAGCAAATAGCGAGCTGACGTAGGCAATCCCCGGCCATCCCCCGAGCGCCTCCACCGCACTACGCTGAAATACCCCGCGGAAGGTAAATTCCTCCACAAACCCGGTGGTCGCTGCCAGTATCACTGCTAGCGGTGCTACTTCCACCCAGGTGAACTGGGTAACCATCGCCTCCGGCTTCAGGATAAGATACTCTACCCAGCCCAGCAAAAATCCCGACATCGCTATCCCGAACTGGGCTGGGGGTAGGGTAACCCTAAGCCCCACCTCCGGCTTGGAATAACCCAGGAAACGCATTACGACTATCGTTGCCACCAGTAACGGGGCGTAGACAATAAGCCATCGCCACATCGGGGCAACCGGAACAAAAGCCATCGTCAGGTCTACTATCCGGATTAAAGGCACTAGCGCCAGAGACAGCACCAACTGCCGGTAGACCTGTTCATTGCTCCGTGCAGCGTTGATAATGACAGCGGCTAATATACTGGCATGCCCGATTACCCCCCATAATGGATGGGAAAACTCGGTATAGCCAACTATCCCCAGTAAGGGAAAGGAAAACCCGGTATGACCTACTACCCCCAGTAGAGGAAGGGGAAACATGGTAACTGCTTCAACTGCGGCGATAGCCAGCAGGTAACCAGCCGCCGGTTTCAGTATATTCCTTCGCTGATTAACTATTGTTACTGCCACATTATCTCTCGGTTCGGTTACGCTCTCAGCTAAGCCTAAAAACTTACCTTAGAAAGCCAGTAATGGAAAGCGAATCTTAGTCTGATAAATTGCCCAGTGGATAGGTGCTAGAGCAGCTGTTTAATGGCAATCTCCGCTGCCCGCCTCCCTGAGAGAAGCATCCCGCCAAAGGTGGGACCCATACGGGGCAAACCATAAGCCGCCGCCACTGCCATACCAGTGACAATTAATCCCGGGTAGACCTCACCGCTACGCTCTACGACAGCCTCCTCCGATTCATTAATCCACAGCATCCCCTCCCCAGCCAATTTGAGGACCCCACGCTGCTCTAATTTCCTAGCCATATTAGCATCATGACCAGTACCATCAATAACCAGCCTGGATTCCAATGGTATGGGGTCAAGCAGGGCAACCTCGCGAGGCAGGTGGTCAATCGCACTCCAGTTAATCACTACCCCGGCTACTCGGCTATCGTGGACCACCAAATCCTCAACTCTGGTCAGGTTTAAAAATCTCACCCCGGCATCACCGGCAGCGCTAATAAACTTAGCACAGACGTAAGGGGCATCAGCCACATAGAGACCATCAGAGGCAAGCTCATAAGGCACCCCCAACTCAGCCAACATCTGCTCAGCCGGGGCCCTCAGGGTGAGCTTGTTCATAAAATACCCCCCCAGCCAGAAGCCACCCCCCAGGTAATTATTACTCTCGATAACCAGAACCTTAATCCCGGCGTTAGCCAGGTCTCTAGCGGCGACCAGTCCACTGGGCCCCGCCCCAACAACAATCACATCGCTCTCGGCATACTCTTCAAACTGACGCCAGAAGCTACCTACAATGGCTCTAGCTACCGCTACCTCCCTTACCGGTTGAAACAGTGCCATGCTAATTTCTCCTCTCTATATCTATAAACCCTTAGGCGCTGAGACGCCAAGATATTTTTCCATCAGTTCCATTGCGCAAAACTCGCCACACATACTACAAGCCGCTCCTGCTGAAGCCCGTTCACCATGAATTCGGCGAGCCTGCTTCGGGTCCAAGGCTAATCTAATCTGTTCCTCCCAATCCAGTCTCTTGCGAGCCAGCGACATCTCTCTATCCCGCTCCCTGGCCCCCTTAACCCCCTTAACGATATCCCCAGCATGAGCCGCAATCCGCGAGGCGATTACTCCCTCCCGCACATCCTCAGCATCAGGCAGGGAAAGATGCTCGGCGGGGGTTACATAACACAGGAAGTCGGTACCGGCCGCCGCCGCAATCGCCCCCCCGATGGCAGAGGTGATATGGTCATAGCCAGCGGCAATATCGGTTACTAACGGACCCAATACATAGAAAGGAGCCCCTTTGCAGATAGATTTTTCCATCACCACGTTAGCCTCAATCTGGTCCAGGGGCAGGTGTCCTGGACCCTCCACCATTGCCTGAACCCCTGCCTGACGTGCCCGCTGCACCAGCTCCCCAATGGTAAGCAATTCCTCAATCTGGGCATGGTCACTGGCATCAGCCAGACTACCGGGACGCAACCCATCCCCCAGGCTCAGGGTTACATCTGCCTCCTCAGCTATCTCCAGCAGGCGGTCATAATACTCGTAGAGAGGATTCTCCCGGTCGTTATGGAGCATCCAGCCGATGAGAAAAGCCCCCCCCCGGGAGACAACATCGGTGACTCTACCCTGTTTCCTGAGTCTGTCTACTGTCGCCTGAGTTACGCCGCAATGCATCGTCAGAAAATCGACCCCGTCATTAATGTGGTCTTCAATCGAGGCAAACAGGTCATCAACGGTCATTTTAACAATTGCCCCACGCTGGGTTATTGCCTTAATCCCCGCTTGATAAACTGGCACCGTTCCTACTGGCACCGAGCTGGCGTTAATCACCGCCCGCCGCACCGCCGAGATGTCACCCCCAGTAGACAAATCCATCACCGCATCCGTCCCGGCATCAATCGCCGCCCGTAACTTCTCTAGCTCAGTATCAATACTACTCAAGTCAGAGGAGGTGCCGATATTAGCATTAACCTTGGTGGTCAGCCCCTTTCCAATGCCACAGGGAATGAGGTTCTGGTGTCTTCGATTCGCCGGGACGACTATAGTGCCGTTAGCCACCCCCTGCCTAACCAGCTCAACATCTATCCCTTCATGCTGAGCCACTATCTCCATTTGTGGGGAGATATTTCCCTCTCTTGCCAATTCAAGTTGAGTCATAGCTACTCCCTTATAAAGAAAAGACCAAGAACCCCGGCTTGAGAGCAGATCCTTGGTTTAAGTCTCTGCCGCTTCCCTGCGCTTGTATTACCAAGATCAGGTCTCAAGGGTTGGTATTATAGCACCTCTCAGCCTTTAGGCACCCCTAGCGGTCTATCCTAATTAAACTTCACTGCTAAGTGTAACACAACCCTGACTAAAATACAAAGCGGTTTAGTGATATAATCCAGAAAATACCTGAAGACAATAAAGTGATGCAGCAGCTTAATGCCGGGGCAATAAAGCTAGGACTGAGGCTTAGCTCAAGGCAGCGGGAGCAATTCCAGAGCTACTATGAAGCGTTAATCGATTGGAACAAGCGAATGAACCTTACCCGCATCACCGACTACCAGGAGGTGCAGATAAAGCACTTCCTTGATTCCCTCACTGTAACCCTAGCTTGGCCACTCCGGAAGCCCAACGCCCGCTTTATTGATGTCGGCGCCGGCGCTGGCTTTCCTGGTATCCCCATCAAAATTCTGCTACCTGACCTGAGATTGGTGCTGCTCGATGCTACTGCCAAGAGAGCCAACTTTCTCTATCACCTGACCAGCAAACTGGGGCTGGATAATGTTGACATTGTGGTCGGTCGAGCTGAGGAAATCGCCCATCAGCCGCTCTATCGAGAGGCTTTTGATATCGTGCTTTCCCGGGCAGTTGCCCCCCTGGCTACTCTGGTGGAATTGACCCTGCCCTTCTGCGCTATCGGCGGCAGTTTTATCGCCCACAAAAAGGGAGCCATCGGTCAGGAAATAAGCCAAGCTAGCCAGGCAATAGAACTACTAGGGGGCAAACTACGAGAGGTAAAGAGAGTCGCTTTAGCCGAATTTACTGGAGAACGAGAGCTAGTAATCGTTGATAAAATATCCCTTACCCCCAAGCGTTATCCCCGCCGCCCCGGCATGCCTGCCAAGAGACCACTTATCCTTGGAATATGAAAGGGTAGTAAATAACGCTAGAAACCTTGAATTATCGCTAATCAGATGAACGAGTATCTACGGTTGATTTACTGCTTGTCACAAGATATAATAGGAAATTAGGTGGGGAATCTGGAAATAATTCCTCTGATTTTCTTCTAGAAGCAGCGATAAACTCACCGTTAGGGTAAGTGATTCTGTTGACACAAGGGGATAAAATATGAATAGATTTAGGGTAATCTCTTGGCTTCTTTGTTTTGGTTTACTCTGGGGGGGTCTTGGTGGCTTGTTTGGGGAGCGAGTAGTACTGGCATCCCAATCTCAGCCAGAGAGTAATCCATCTTGGTTATTACCACTGGATGAGATACCACCCCCGGCTGAGGAGAAATTGGAGCTTTTCTCTAAGTATCCGGTTTTGGCTAATACCCCCGGTGAGAGCTTTGCGTTCGACGTTACCTTCAATTATGAGGGTAGTAGCCGTAGGGCATTTGACCTTAACCTAGTAACCCCACCGGGGTGGGTGGGGATAATTAAGGGTGGGTACCCTGAGGTGGAGATATCTGCCTTCGAGCCGGAGCCAGAGAAGGAGAGGCAAAATGTTAAGGTTATCGTCAGTCCGGTGTTGGAAAAGCCTCCCGAGTTGGGCGAATATGAGTTCACCTTTGAAGCTGCCTCCGGTGACCTTAGGGACAGCATTAAACTCAAAGCAGAGGTAGTAGCCGCGCTGCCTAGGTATGTTCTGGGCCTGTATGTTGATACTCGTTTTATTCAAGTGAAGGCTGGTGAAGATAACCATCTGTCGCTTATCGTGGCGAACTCAGGGACAGGGGTTCTTGACGATGTGGTACTGTCATCGGAAGTCCCTAGCGGCTGGGAGGTGGTATTTACCCCGAGCGATGTAGGGTCCCTGGAACCAGGGGTTAAGCCGGAAGTAGATGTAGTAATCAAGCCGCCTCCTGATGCTGAACCCGGCGACTATAATATTAGTCTGAAAGCTACCGCTGAGAAGGTAAATAAGACTTTAGAGCTTAGGACGACGGTGCTAAGTTCTACCCGTTGGGGAGGGGCCGGTATTGGCATTGCGGCAGCAATTATCGCTGGCGTGGTAATCTGGTTCCGGCGGGCAGGCAAGCGGTGAGTGCGTTGACTGAACAACTAGCCGTAGAGACAGTGAACCTGACCAAGGTCTATGGTCAGGCCACAGTAGCGGACAGGTTAAATCTTCATATTGCCGAGGGTGATATCTTTGGTTTTCTTGGTCCCAATGGAGCCGGCAAAACCACCACCATATTGATGTTGCTTGGGCTTACCGAACCAACCTCGGGTAAAGCCTATGTGTGTGGTTATGATTCCACTCGGGAGCCACTTCAGGTTAAGCGAATTACCGGCTATGTTCCGGAAAGGGTGGGGTTTTATGAAGGTTTGACAGCGGCTTATAATCTGGCTTACATAGCAAGGTTAAACGAGCTTCCTGAAAAGATGGTAGCGCAAAGGGTAAATGAGGCGTTGGAGGTGGTTGGCTTAACCGATGTAGCTGAGAAGAAGGTGGGGGAGTTTTCTAAGGGGATGAAACAGCGGCTGGCGTTTGCTGATATTCTGGTTAAAAAGCCCCGGGTGGCTATTCTGGATGAGCCGACCGCGGGGATTGATCCTGAGGGGGCTGGCCAGATACTCGACCTGATAGCCGATATCGCCAGAGAGAGAAAGATGACCGTGGTGATGTCCTCACATCAATTGAACCATGTTGAGCGAATCTGTGACAGTGTCGGCATACTGGTGAACGGGCGGTTGGTGGTTGAGGGGACGGTGAGTCAACTGGGTAAGGATGCCCTTGGCGGTGGTCAATTTAAGATTGAGATTAAGCTAACCGAAATCACCTCAGATATTGTTGAGGCTATCCAGCGAATTGATGGCGTAATTAATGTGGAAAGAACCGTGGAATTACTGGTTATCAGTTGCTCACGAGATGTTAGATCCCAGATAGCCAGGGTGGTTATCGAGGCTGGTGGCTTACTGGTGGGGATGAAAATTCGGAGCTACGCTTTAGAGGATATCTATCTGAAGTATTTTAGAGAGGCTTAGTTATGAAGGGACTGGTAACCGTATTCACTAAGGAATTGACTGACTATCTCCTTAGTTGGCGGGGGATAATACTGTTTGCGGCAGTATTGCTGACTACCGTATTTGCCGTTTTTGGTCCCTCGGGGGCGTTACAGAATATTCGGCAAGCGCTGGATACGCCGACTCAATATAGAGTTGGTGAATTTGTATTCCTCAGACTGTTTACTACCTCTGGTCAGGGAGCTCCCTCTTTCCTTTACTTTATCACGATGTTCCTGGTGCCTATATTGGGCATTACCCTTGGTTTTGATGCCATAAATAATGAACAGAATAACGGTACACTGGGGCGGCTGCTGTCCCAGCCGATATACCGGGATGTTGTTTTCAACGGTAAGTTCCTCGCCGGGACAGTTACCATCGGTATTATGCTGAGTACCATTACCCTGCTAATCTCGGGTTTAGGGCTCAGGATAATTGGGGTTCCCCCTAGCTCAGAAGAGGCGTTCCGGATATTTTTATTTCTAGTGTTAGGCACCCTTTACGGGGCATTCTGGTTGGGATTAGCGATGTTGTTCTCCGTTTTGTTGCGTCGGGTGGCAACCTCGGCTCTAGCCTCAATCGCTGTCTGGGTATTCTTTATCTTCTTCATGACGATGATTACTGGGTTTATTGCTAATACTATAGCTCCGGTTGATGCTGCCTCGAGCCAGCAGGAGGTAATGAGGAACCTGAGGATTCATGTTTCGGCGATGCGGGCGTCTCCAATTGGACTTTTCCAAGAGGCAACTACGGTTCTCCTCGTGCCGGGGGCGAGGACGATGGGCGAATACCTTCAGCTTCAAACTGCCTCGGGTGCCTTGTGGATGCCGGGGGCGTTGCCTCTGGGGCAGACGATACTTACTATCTGGCCCCATATCGTAACCCTGATTGCCACTACGGCGGTGCTGTTTGTTATCTCCTACGCCAAGTTTATGCGTGAGGAGATTAGGTCTACTTAATCCCAGAAAACAGGAAGGCTGTAGGTTAAGATTACCTACAGCCTTACATCGGTCTCGAGGCTTTGGGGGGCTACGGTGTTATTCTAGTCTTCCTCGAGAGCTCTCACGAAGTGCCGGATGAGAATGAGTATTGATAGTCTTGGTCGATGAGGTTATTGTCTGACGCCGATGGCTAAATAGCGGTTGGCGCAAGAAGGAGGGGACATCCAATTCCTCTTCATTCTTCAGACTTTTCAACAGTTGAGTAATTTCGTCCTCTTCTTTATCCTTTACTCCAGCGGCGGCGGCAAAACCAGTGGCAATCAGGGTAATCCTGACATCGTTTTCCATACGAGGGTCTTTGCCTACCCCAAAAATAATGTTAGCCTCGGGGTCTACTGCCTGCTGAATTAGCGCTGCGGCTTCATTAACTTCAAACAGTGACAGGTTGCTTCCGCCGACAACATTGAATAGCACCCCCTTTGACCCAGCTATCGAGACGTCTAGTAACGGGCTAGATAGGGCTTCTTTAGCGGCGTCAACAGCGCGGTTCTTGCCTGAAGCAGTACCTATGGACATCCAGGCGGGACCAGCATTCCTCATTATTGCCTTGACATCGGCAAAGTCAAGGTTAATCAACCCAGGAACAGTGATGACCTCAGAGATAGCCTGAACCCCGTGCATCAATACGTCGTCGGCGAGCCTGAAGGCATTATCCACCTCCGTTTTCTGATCGCAGAGTTCGAGTAAACGGTCATTGGGGATGATGATAAGGGTATCGACATTACCCAGCAGATTAGCAATGCCCTCATTGGCTACCTGGGTACGGCGGCAACCTTCGAAGCTGAACGGTTTAGTTACCACAGCAATGGTAAGGGCGCCACTCTGCTTGGCTATCTCGGCAACTACGGGAGCAGCTCCGGTGCCGGTACCACCACCCATACCGCCAGTGATAAACACCATATCAGCGTCGGAGACAAGCTCCTTAATGTCGTCATGGTTCTCCTCGGCGGCTTTTTGGCCCAAAATATGGTCACCACCGACCCCTAACCCCTTGCTGAGCTTCTCTCCGAGCTGGAGACGTGCTGGAGCCTCAGTAATCGCCAGAGCTTGCGCGTCGGTATTCATCGCAGTGAATTCCACCCCCTGAATATCTGCCTGCACCATGCGCGTTATTGCATTGCAACCGCCACCACCCAGTCCGATGACTCTAATCTTAGCCGGGTTAGCCAGAAAGCTTGATTTCGCCATCTTAATCCTCCTTTCGGTATTATTGGTTTTCGTTTAGTGCTGATTAGTGAAACAGATTTTTTATTCGGGAAATCAATCTTTGTAAGAGTCCTCGGGATTTCCATAGCCGTCTACCTTCGTGTCTTTCTCCCCAGAGGAGAAGTCCGACGCTGGTAGCGTGAGCTGGATCACGAAGAACATCGGTGATACCCGACATATCAGTAGGGATACCTACCCTTACCGGGAGTTTCAGTATATCCCGCCCTAGGGCTTCGATGCCGGAGAGGTTGGAGCTTCCGCCAGTAAGTACCAGCCCGGCGGGAATGAAGGTTTCATAGTCAGAGCGTGGCATCTCAAGCATAATAAGCCTGATGATTTCCTCAACCCTGGCTCGGATGATATCACACAGGTCCTGGTAGGAAACGCCATGCCCATCGGCGGATATGGCACTGGTAGTTTCTGCCTTGCTCTCATATACAGGCATAACACTACCATATCGCTTCTTCATTTCCTCGGCTACATCAAATGGTAGTCCTAATCCAATGGCAATATCTCGGGTAAGCTGGTAGCCAGCCACCGGCAGAATAGCCGTATGCCAGATACTACCATCCTTAAAGACAGCAATATCAGTCGTTCCGCCACCGATGTCAGCTAATATAACCCCGACCTGTTTTTCATCCTCGGTCAATACGGCTTCACTGCTGGCTAATGGTTCCAGGATAAGGTCATCAATATCGATACCGATGCTGCGAATACACTTCACCAGATTCTGGACTGAGGTTACTGCCGCGGTAATAATATGCGTCTCCACATCCAGTCTGAAGCCATGCATCCCCACGGGGTTCTTGACGCCTACCTGCCCATCAACAGTGTAGCCTCGTGGAATTACATGGAGTAGTTTTCTCTCGTTGGGAACCTTGATATTCTGGGCGCAGGAGAGAACGCGCCTCAGGTCGTCAGGACGTACCAGTCGGTCATTATGGGTAATAGCGACTACGCCTCGGTTATTCATTGAACTAACGTGCCGCCCGGTCACCCCAATATAGGCTGACTCTACCCGGCAACCGCTGGCTTGCTCTGCCTTTCTTACCGACTCACGGATTGATTCTCTGGCCTCACTGATGTTGACTACTAATCCCTTATGTAGTCCGTTGGACGGGGCAATACCTACCCCAATCACCCGTGAGCCTCCCCCACCATTTACCTCGGCTGTGATGGTGCATACCTTGGTAGTGCCAACATCAATAGAGGTTAAAATAGTTCGCTTCTTCACCTGCCACCCCCTTTTATTAGTTCTTGACCCTTAGAATTATGGTATATTTTCACATTTATAGTACCCCCTTAGTGCGGGAAGGCTGAGCTATTTGGTCCAGGGTATTAGAAGGTTACGCTTAGCTTTTCCCATAGCTCTGGTCCCCCCCTTCCATCTTCTTTATTATCAACCAGGAAATGTAGTTCTTCGGTTACCCTGGAATAGCTGACCGGAGGAATAATACGCTCGGCGGCTCTTAACTTGGCGCTACGACTACGGGGATTAGCTTGAACCTCAGCGGGGGAAGCTGTAATTACCTTACGGTTAATCAGCCTTATCCGACCTAGGGATTCCCGTCGCGTAAATTGCTTCACAATGCGGTCTTCAAGCGAGTGATAGCTGATGACCACTAATCGGCCGCCAAACCCGAGTAAATTAACCGCCTGTTCTAGAGCCAGTTCCAGGTGCTTGAGTTCGTCATTAACCGCTATTCTCAATGCCTGAAAGGTCCTGGTAGCGGGGTGAATTTTACCTCTTCGACCACCGGTAGCCCGCTCTATCGTCTGAGCTAGCTCGAGGGTAGTCTGCAAAGGACGTTGCTCTACAATGCGGTGGGCTATCTGATGATAGCGGGTTTCTTCACCGTAGGTTCGTATGAGGTGAGCCAGCTCGGTCTCCGAGGAGCGGTTAATAATATCAGCAGCAGTGCGCTCCTGATGAGGGCTGAAGCGCATATCCAGTGGCGCATCATACCGGAAGCTAAATCCGCGACCGCTCTCACTGAGCTGAAGTGAGGAAAGCCCGAGGTCGAGCAGAATGCCGTGAACTGGCTGGAAGTTATATTTAAGGCAGATTGCTTCCAGGTTAATGAAGTTATCATTAACCAGACGGACGGAGTTGCGGTAGGCGCGAAGTTTCTCCTGAGCCGCCTGTATTGCCTCAGGGTCAGCATCAATGCCTAGTAGCTGCCCGCCGGGAGAGCTATGCTCCAGGATAGCTGCTGCATGACCACCCCCCCCTACCGTGCTGTCAACATAACGACCACCGGGCTGGACGCCTAGCGCCTGAATAACTTCATTAAGTAGCACTGGGGTATGGGTTAAGATTGACATCTTTATAATCCCCTATCGGCTCTCAAGACTTTCTATAATCTGCCCGGCTTGCTCCTGACTAATCGTTTTCTCGGCTTCCCACTGTTCCTTATTCCACAACTCAAGATAGTTATTAACCCCGGCAATAATTACCTCGTTATCAATGCCGGCATACCTCCGTAGTGACGCTGGCACAGCTAGCCTGCCTTGCCCATCAATACCAACTGCAAACGCAGTGGCGAAAATAGCTCGCTTTAGCCGTCTTAATTTGCTGGGAGAGACCGAGCCATTATCCAGACTGGTGGCTAGCTTTTTCCATTCCGATACTGGGTAGGCAATGATGCACTTTTCTACCCCTGGGGTTAATATTACTCCCTCTTTTAAGATGGCTCTGAACTTGGGTGGGACCGGTGTCCGACCGTTCTCATCGAGCTTATATTCAAATTCGCTAAAAAACATCTCCCCTCCATCCCCCATCTTACCGTTTTTTACCACTTACTACCATTCTATACCATATGATTCGGTTCTTGTCAATACCTTTTCATTAAATTTATCCCCGATAGTCGGTTTAGTTGGCTATTTTAGGTGTGGTAGAATAAAATACTCGGTAAGGGGGGCAAGTATGTTTAGGGTTGGTATTCTCACTATCAGTGATAAAGGGTGGCATGGCCAGCGTGATGATAAGAGTGGTGAGGTAATCAGAGATAGCTTGTCTTTAGTCGACAGTCGTGTTACTAGCTATGAGGTAGTCCCCGATGAAGCCGATATCATTGCGGCTCGGCTTACCCGGTGGACAGATGAGGGAAAGGTGGATGTTATCCTGACCACCGGAGGCACTGGGCTGGCTCGGCGTGATGTTACCCCGGAGGCGACCCTGTCAGTAGTGGATAGGCTTGTTCCCGGGTTGGCTGAGGCGATGCGAGGAGAAACCTTTAAGGTAACCCCCTTTGCGGCATTGAGTCGGGCGGTGGCGGGGGTCAGGGGAAGGTGCCTGATTATCAATCTGCCGGGAAGCCCCCAGGCAGTTCGGGAATGTCTGGCAGTAGTACTACCGGTAATCCCCCATGCGGTAGCGATTATTAGGGGTGAGGTAACCGAACATATTACCCCCGACAGCAAGGAGACCTCCGGTGCAGATTGATGTTTTAACCCTGTTCCCAGAGATATTTCAAGGACCGTTCAGTGTTGGCATTTTCCGACGGGCGGTAGAGCGTAATCTGGTTAGGCTAAATATCCATAACATTCGGGACTACACCGATGATAAGCATCATACCGTTGATGATTACTCCTATGGTGGCGGCGGAGGGATGGTTCTTAAGCCTGAGCCTATTTTTGAGGCTGTCGCTGCCGTAACATCAACTATTAAGGAAGCTAAAGTGCCGGTTATCCTGCTTACCCCTCAGGGGCGCTTGTTCAATCAACAGCTAGCCGGGGAGCTGGCGGCATATCCTCATCTGGTACTTATCTGTGGCCGTTACGAAGGGGTTGCTGAGCGGGTTAGGGAGCATCTAGCCAGCGATGAGATTAGTATTGGTGATTATGTACTGGGGGGTGGTGACCTGGCGGCGATGGTGGTCATTGATGTCGTGGTCAGGTTATTGCCTGGGGTGATTGGTTCAGCGGCAGCTACGGAGGAAGATTCCCATACTGCTGGACTGCTGGAGTATCCCCAGTACACCCGTCCTGAGGTATATCGGGGCTGGAGAGTCCCTAAGGTTCTGCTGTCAGGAAACCACGCCCAGATTGCCCAGTGGCGGCGAGAGCAGTCTATTTTACGCACCCTTAAGCGACGCCCGGAGTTGCTAGGTAAGGCTAGCCTGAGTTCAGTAGAAAGGCGATTGGTGGACGAGGCAGGAAGCTCAGTAGACTCAGCTTGATAAATTGGTCGCTAAGAGGTATAGTTTATTCTTAGATATTGCAAGGAGTTTTTGTTGAATGGATGTGGCATTGCTAGTTGAGGCAAGAGTAAATTCCAATATTCCCACCCTATCTCCGGGCGATACGGTAAGGGTTAGTACCAAGGTTGTGGAGGGGGGAAAGGAGCGTCTTCAGGCATTCCGGGGGGTAGTGATTAAGATTCGCCATGGTGCTGATGGGGGGAGTTTTACGGTGAGGCGGGTCAGTCATGGTATTGGTGTTGAGCGTACCTTCCTGTTTAGCTCACCGCTGGTAGACAAGGTAATCGTGGTGCAACACGGCAAGGTGCGGCGTGCGAGGCTTTATTACCTGCGCGGGCGTAGCGGTAAAGCAGCGCGTCTCAGGGAGAAGCGTTTAGACAAAGCAGAATCATCAGTAATGGCGGAGTCACCGCCGGTAGCAGCTGGTGAAGGTAGCTAATTAAGCCATCTGCGGGGGCTACCGATGGGATATGCTGAGGTTAGTGTTAACTCCCCGCTGTCCCAGCGCCGGACATTTAGTTATGCCATACCCGCTAGCTTAACTGTTGAGGTTGGGCAGGCAGTATGGGTTCCTTTTGGCAATAAGCTACTTCAGGGTGTTGTTTTAGAGCTAACCGATTATCCTGCAGTGGAAGAGACCAGAGACATCGCTGGGATTATCGAACCTCGCTTGGTGTTATCTTCCTATCATCTCTTACTGGCTCGCTGGATAAGCGAGTATTATCTGTCACCCCTGTTTGATGCCGTGGCATTGATATTACCGCCGGGCTTTGAGCGCCACGCCATTACCTATATTTCAGCTCTGCCAGCGCCCCCGGAATTTAATCTAGCTTCACTTACCCGGGAGCAGCGTTATGTTCTCCAGCTGGTCACAAGGCGAGGGAAACTTAATCTCCGGGAGCTAGAAAAAAGCTTGGGAACAAGGCAAACCAGGCTGATTACAGGTCAACTGATTAGCCAGGGATTAGTGGTTAAGGGCAGTGAGCTGGAACCGCTCAGGGTTAAACCGAGGAGGATGGCCCATTTAAGGCTGATAATATCGCCTGATGAGGTTCGGCAAGAGGCAGCTATATTACAGAGCCGTGGCCGAGCAACTAAGCAAGCCGCTCTTCTGGGGTTTCTTTCCCAGAATACTCAACCGGTGCCACTGATTGAGGTGAGGAGGCAGGTTAATTGCTCATCTTCAGTAATTAAGGCGGTAGTGGACAGGGGCTTTGCCGAAGTCAGCCAGCTTGAGGTAATCCGTGAGCCTATCTCCTACCAGAGGATTATCCCTCAAAAGCCGCTTCACCTTACTGGCTATCAGCGTTCTGCCCTAACGGCAATTAGCCATGCCCTGTTGTCAGATAGCGGGGCTGAGGCATCATCACGGGTGTTTCTGCTTCACGGGGTTACCGGGAGTGGTAAGACCGAAGTCTACCTTCAGGCGCTGGCGGCAGCAGTAAAGCAGGGTAAGCGGGGTATTGTCCTGGTTCCCGAGATAGCTCTTACCCCCCAAACGATAGAGCGATTTGCGGCTCGCTTTCCCCATAGGGTGGCCGTTTTACATAGTAAACTCTCCCTGGGGGAGCGGTTTGACGAGTGGCAACGTATCAAAAACGGCGAGTTTGATGTGGTTATTGGCTCTCGGAGTGCTATTTTTGCCCCCCAGCCAGAGTTGGGTCTCATCATTATTGATGAGGAGCATGAATGGACCTATAAGCAGATGGATAAATTACCCCGCTATCACTGCCGGGATGTTGCCCTAAAACTGGCTAAGCTAACCGGAGCTGTAGTGGTATTGGGTAGTGCGACCCCTGATGTGGAAACCTTCTATCATGCTCAGCGAGGGGACTATCGTTTGCTTCAGCTTCCCCAGCGGGTGGTTCCTAATGAAGGCTCGCCACTGCCCGATGTTGAGGTAGTTGATTTGAGAGAGGAGCTTAGGTCGGGCAATCGCAGTATCTTTAGTCGCTCATTATCCCAGGCGATAACTGAGGCCGTTGCCAATAACCAGCAGGTGATTCTATTTCTCAATCGGCGGGGGGGGGCTACCTTTGTTCAGTGTCGTAATTGTGGCTTGGTCCTTCGTTGTCGGCGTTGTGATGTTCCCCTCACCTATCATTTTGTCGAGGATACCCTGATTTGCCATCAGTGTAATTATCGGATGCCGGTCCCAAGGGTTTGCCCACGATGCCGGAGCCGCCGCATCAAGTTTCTGGGTATCGGTACCCAGAAGTTGGAGCAGGAGGTGGGACATTATTTCCCCCAGGCTAGACTGCTACGCTGGGACAGTGATACTACCCGGAAGAGGGGTGCTCACCAGCGGATATTAACCAGCTTTCGTACCCATCAGGCGGATATCCTTATTGGTACCCAGATGGTGGCTAAGGGGCTGGATATCCCTTCCATTACTCTGGTAGGGGTGGTTAATGCCGACATCAGCCTGAACCTGCCCGATTTTCGGGCTGGGGAAAGGACCTTTCAGCTGCTATCTCAGGTAGTGGGGAGAGCCGGGCGTGGTATTTTGGGGGGGCGGGTTATCATCCAGACCTATTCCCCAACCCATTACGCCATTTTGGCGGCTGCCAAGCACGATTATAGTCGTTTCTACGAGCAGGAAATTGATTATCGTCGCCGATTGCGTAATCCACCGTTTAGCCAGCTTGCTCGATTGGTCTATGTCCACACTAACAATGCCCGTTGCCAGCATGAGGCAGCCAGGATGAAGGACTTGCTTAGTCAAACGATAGCTGCTAGGGGGATAGATAATATTGGCCTGATTGGGCCCGCCCCGGCCTTTATTCAACGGCGGCGGGGAAGATTTCGCTGGCAGATTATCCTCCGTGGCACCGGGCTCTCCGATTTCCTCTCCCGAGTGCCTTTTCCTCAGGGATGGACAATAGATATTGACCCTATTGGATTGGTGTAGTGATTTAGTCTATGAGCTATTCTTCTTTGTCAGCAACCAGATAGAAAAGCTCGTCAAGTTTGTATCCGGGAAAGGCTCGCATCGCCCCAACGATGAATTTTTGATTGACTCGGCGTTTACCCTCTCTAACCCGGTAAACCTGGCTTAAGGATATGCCCATCGCCTTGGCTAGCTCAGCGAGATTCTGGTAGCGACTTTGACTCAACTCGAAAATCCTGGTTTTGATTAGCATAATCCCCCGACCTCAACGACAGGTGGCATCAGTATAGCACAATATATGCCACTTGTCAAACTATTGGTCTCCGTTAAGGGTAGTTAGGATAGTTGATACGGTTGGTTCGTGTCATCTAGCAAGCTTTACCTCTGTGTAGGCGTCCTTGCTAAATATCGTGATTGTGTAGTATAGTTTGAGTTAATTGATAAGGACCATTGGAATGGTGATTTTTAGCGGGGATTAAGATTGCAGGAAACGATGATGAATGTTGCTGAGAAGGCTTCGCGGAGCTTTTCCAGCCGGTTAGTTGAGCCTACTGCCTCATTATTGCTGGTCAGATTAAGCCATTTCCTCATCCGCCAGAACATTCGAGCATATGTAGTCGGTGGTTTGGTGCGTGACACATTGCTTAACCGGGCTACCGCTGATATTGATATTGCGGTTGCTGGTGATGCTCTGGAGGTAGCTTCTAGGGTGGCTGATGCCCTTGGTGGTAGGTATGTCCTGCTGGATGAGCTAAACCGGGTAGGCAGGGTGGTAACAGCTGACTACGAGCTTGATTTTTCTTCATTTACGGGTAGTATTGAGCAGGACCTCGAGCGGCGTGACCTTACCCTGAATGCGATGGCAGTGGAACTGGGGCAGTTTAGCCAGGGGCTAGGTGATATCAGGGTTATTGACCCCTTTAATGGCTGGGATGACCTTCATCAAAGGGTAATCAGGGTGGTTACTCCCACCGCTTTCAAGACAGATGCAGTCCGATTACTGCGGACGGTGCGGCTGGCTTATGAACTTGGTTTCAGTATTGATAGCCAGACCGAGGCTTTAGTTCAGCGCTACTGCTCCTCCATAACCAGTGTTGCTGGGGAACGGATAAGGGAGGAATTACTGCGGTTATTGGCGGTCCCTCAGACCGAGGGAGGGTTACGCTATCTGGATAAGGTGGGTTTGCTGACTAGCATCATTCCTGAGTTGGCTCAAGAAAAGGGGGTTGAGCAGCCCAAAGAGCACTCCTGGGATGTTTTTAACCACTCGCTTAAGACAGTATCGGCGGTTAATTTTCTGCTCCGGCGGGGGGATTGGGATTATACTGACCAGTCAGTCTTAGCTGAGGTTCCCTGGTCGTCGGCACTAAGTGAGCATTTTAACCTTGAAGTCAGTAGTGGTAGCTCTAGAGGGTTACTGCTTAAGCTAGCGGCGCTGCTTCACGATATTGCTAAACCTCAGACAAAGACTATCGATGCCAGTGGCAGGATGCGTTTTCTGGGGCATGCTTTGGAGGGAGCTGTTGTGGCGGCGAGCATTATGAAAAGGTTGAGGTTTAGTACTAAGGAGATAAAACTGGTAGAGGCTATGGTAGAGCATCATCTTAGGCCAACCCAGTTGAGCCAGAGTGGGCTTCCTTCCCGCCGGGCTATCTACCGCTACTTTCGGGATACCGGTGAGGCGGGCATTGATGTACTGCTACTGAGTCTGGCTGACCATTTAGCTGCCAGGGGCTCTCATCTGGATTTAGATGAGTGGCGAGGGCATGTTCAGACGGTAAATTATGTGTTGGCGAAGCACCTTGAGCCTGAGGGAGTGATAGCCCCTCCCATGCTGGTTAATGGCAATGATTTAATTACTGTTTTAGGAATGAAGCCGGGGCCTGAGATTGGGGAGTTGCTGGAGGCGGTGCGTGAAGCTCAGGCATCAGGCGAGATTGAAACTAGAGAGGAAGCGCTGGCTTATATTCGTCGACATTGGTTAAAGCGGGGTAGTCGTGAGCCGAAAGAATAGGCCATTATTTATCGTAGTTATGGCTCTTTTTGTTCTGGCGATACTGGTAGTGATACCGGTGGACCGGGGGATAGTGGGCCATAAAGGGATGCAACTGGGGCTTGACTTGCAGGGGGGCACTCATCTGGTATATCAGGCTGACCTGTCCGAAATAGAATCGGGTAAGGAGACGGAGGCTCTCGATGGTGCCATTGCAGTTATTGAGAAAAGGGTTGATATTCTGGGGGTAACCTCGCCGCTTATTCAGCGGCTGGGTGAAGACCGCATAGTGGTAGAGCTACCCGGCATCGGTAAGGTGGGGGAAGCAAAGAAGCTCATTGGACAGACGGCACTGCTGGAGTTCGGCGAACGGGTAGCCGATGACTCTGAGGAAGCCAGGTGGACTAATGTACTGGGCAAGTGGAAGCCAGCCACGGCGATAATTGATGGTAAGGAAGAGACCCTGAGCAGTGCCTTCTTTAAGGAGAATACCTATGTAAGCCGGGATGACTTCGGCAGGATACAGTTGATGTTTGAGTGGGATAAAACGGGGAGCGAGCTGTCCAAGAAGATTACCGGGCGATTGATGAATAAGCGTCTGGGCATCTTTATGGGGGATGAATCCCTGCTGGATGATAATGGACAGCCAATTGCTCCAGTGGTTCGGGCTCAGATTACTCACCGGGGACAGATTGAGGGCTTGAGTTATAGTGAGGCTACCGAGCTGTCTAAACTGCTTAATGCGGGGCGTATTCCCGTTCCCCTAACCTCTATCTACGAGCAAACCATATCCCCTATTCTGGGGGCTGGTTTTATTGATATGAGTCTCAAGGCAGGAATAATTGGGCTAATATTGGTGCTGGTATTTATGATGGTTGCTTATCGTTTGCCGGGGGTTATGGCTAGTGGCGCCCTGATATTTTATATAGCGGTGGTTATGTCGCTGTTCAAGCTGATACCGGTTACCCTTAATCTGGCGGGGGTTGGTGGTTTTGTACTATCGATAGGGATGGCGGTTGATGCTAATGTACTCATCTTTGAGCGGATGAAGGAGGAACTGCGGTTAGGGAGGACGTTGGGGGCGGCGATTGAGGCCGGCTTTAATCGGGCCTGGCCCGCTATCAGGGATAGTAATATTACCACCTTTATTGCCTGTGGTATCCTTTATTGGTTGGGGAGTAGTATTATCGCCAGCGCTCCGGTAATGGGCTTTGCGGTAACCCTGTTCCTGGGGGTAGCCATAAGTATGTTTAGCGCCGTGGTAGTTACTCGTACCTTCCTGCGGGTACTGGTGGGGACTCGTCTGGCACAAAAAAGTTCGCTATTTAAGATCTATTGGGAAAAGGGAAAATGACGGATATTGTCGGTAAACGATTCTGGTTCTTTCTCGTCTCGGGAATACTTATCGTGTTTAGTATTGTCTCGCTGGCAACTTTTGGGCTCAAATCGGGGATAGAGCTTAGCAGTGGTTCGATGATGACGGTTCATTTTGAACAGACGGTAGACGAGTCTAGTCTGAAGCAGGGGTTAGCTGAGCTGGGTTATCCCAAAGCCATTGTGCAACGAACTGGGGGGGATGACTTCCTGATTCGCACCATTGAATTAGGCGACGAAGCCAAGGCGACCCTAGAGGAGGGCTTAACTGCCAGGTTTGGGGAGATAACCGAATCCCAGTTCAGTTCGGTATCGCCAATGGTGGCTTCGGAGACAGCGCGGAATGCCGGGATAGCTATTGCGGTGGCGGCGGTTGGCATACTGCTTTATGTTACCTGGGCGTTCCGCAAGATGCCCAAGCCATTTCGCTATGGTACCTGCGCCATAATCGCTCTGGGGCATGATATCCTGATTGCGTTGGGACTCTTCTCCTTCATTGGGCATTTTCTGGGTTGGGAGACTAATCTAATGTTCATTACCGGTATCCTCGCCGTGGCGGGTTATAGTATTAATGATACCGTAGTCATCTTTGATAGAATAAGGGAGAATCTGAGGAGAGGGGTAAGCTCAAATTTCAAGGTTGTCGTTAATAATAGCCTGGTGGAAACCCTCAACCGCTCCCTGAATACCAGCCTGACCACGCTGTTTGTTGATCTTGCCCTAATACTCTTCATCGGGGCATCAATTCAGAATTTTGCGGTGGTGTTATTGATTGGCATTATTATAGGGACCTATAGCTCTATAGGTCTGGCGCCTAATCTACTGATTATCTGGGAGGAGGGGAAGTGGAGCAGGCTTTTCGAACGGCATCCTCAATTAGCTGCTAAAGCCGAGGGTCAGTGATAGCACCTCACATTATGGTAGATGGTTGCGCTACTAGTTTAATGCCTGATACTAAAAACCAGCTGCCAAAGCCGACGAGTAACCAGCTACTGGCAATGAAAAACCCCCGTTGAAATTTGCTCTGGTGGAGTGATTTGGTGCGGTAAACGATGGATGAGACAAAAGACATCCAGCCAAAATCACACAGCAGGTGAACTGTAATAAGCGAGGCAAACCCTATCCTGCCGAAGCTCAGCGATTTCATAATCAGCATACTGCCTACGGTTAGCCACCACAAGATAAACAGGGGGTTAGCGGCAGTAGTGATTATCCCTGCTATCACCGAGTTATAGGGAAGATCTTTTCCCTGCTCAACGACCCTCCTTCGGGAGCGGAACATCATAATACCCATCCCTATCAGTATGGCGCCGCCGCCCAGATACAGGCTAATCTGAACTGGAGGTTGGTCAAAGAAGCGAGCCAGCCCGAAGTAGATGAGTAGCATCAGGGGAACCTCGACTATAGCATGTCCCAGGGCTATCCTGGTGCCGGCAAACTGCGACCGGTAGCCCTTGGCTACGGTAACCGCAAAGGCGGGTCCAGGCATCATTACCCCGGATAATGAGACTATCGCTACGCTAAGTAAAAATGGAACCATTAATGCCTTAATAGGTCTAAGAGATGGCTTTTTGAGTTTCATTATAGCATTGATGATGTTTAATACCCATCGCCAAGCTGGCGAGCAATTGTTTTTACCCTTCTAAGCCGATATAATAGAGACCAAATTAGAAGATTCGATAGAGAAAGACAGAGTGTCATTAGATTTAGGTAAGGTAGCCTCGCAGGTTGAAAGAATGATAGCCACCCTCAAGGTGGGTAGGCAGGAAAGGCAACAGCATCTCCAGAATGCTTTAGATACCCTTAGTAAGCAGGCTGACCAGGTTAGTGCGCTAGCTACCAAGATAGAGCTGAGCAAGGTCACCTGGCTAGTGGCGGGCCTAACTGATGGGGTTGGGGGGCATTACCCCCCGCCACCGATCCCCGATGAGTTTGCTGTCCTGGCTACCGATGGCTCTCATGTTGATGTCGACCGCCATCGGTCCCCCCGATGCTATCTGATAAACATTGGTGCGGTGACTCTCCGCTATGGTAGTTCCCCGGGGGCTACTCTAGATAGCCTGCCCTATCTCTATTCCGGGGATGAGGAGATGGTTATTCCCCCAAGTGGCGATGGGATCCAGGAGCAGATAATAGAAGGTACCCTGTTGGGTATCAAGCGTGATGTAGCTGAGTGTGGTCAGTTAGCCAGATTAGCCTCAGGACTTCCGGAGGCGATACCGGCGGTAGCGCTGCTCGATGGCACCCTGGTTCACTGGAATCTGGTGAAATACCCCGGGTTTGTTATCGAGGCATTACTGGATAAAGGCTTTCTTAGCTATCTTAGCCAGATAAAAAGGCTGAATAATAATGGTCGGCAGGTAGCTGTTGCCAGCTATATTAGCTTTCCCGGCAGTACTGAGGTAGTCAATACGCTGCGGCTAGCACTCTGTCCGCATCGGGTTCTGGATACCGACCGCAATTGTAGAGACTGTACTACCCGTGAGTGTGAGGCAGTAGTTGGGGTTCGGGACCGGGATATATTTCTCCGTCTGCTGGAACCGGGGGAGCGTTCTGACCTGTTTATCAGCCGCTCAGAGATAATCAAGCGGTATGGCGAGCATCAGGTTTACTTTTTCTATCTCAAGATAGATGATGAGGTTGCCCGGGTGGAGGTACCTCGCTGGGTAGCAATGGATGAGGCTCAGCTTAATCTGGTTCATTCCCTGGTTCTAGACCAGTGCCGTCGGGGACAGGGCTACCCGGTAGCCCTGAGCGAAGCCCACGAGCAGGCAGTGGTGACCGGTGCCGACAGGGAGAACTTCTGGCAGTTGGTGGAATCATGGTTAATCGAGGAGCATCTACCAAGTACCAGCTCAGCGAAAAGTCGAAGTAAGCGGACACGGTGGTTGTAAACCGGACTCAGGGGCAATAAGGAGGTAAATAGAATGTTTGAGGTTATCTATTATTCTCGGTCAGGAAACACCCAAAAGCTGGCTGCAGCCATTGCCGAGGAGCTGGGGGTTAGGGCAGTGGATGTTAAGCAGAAGAAAGACTTAGCTAAAGGCTCTTTCGTTTTCATAGGCTCTGGCTGCTACGCAAATAAGCAGGGCAAGGGGCTAGAGGAACTTATTAAGGAGAATAATTTTAAGGGGAGGTCGGTGGCACTATTTGGCACCTCAGCGAAGGGCTGGGGTGATGAGATAAAAGCTATGAAGAAATTACTACAGCCAACTGGAGCATTCATCAGGGGTAGCTTTCATTGTAAGGGCAGGTGGTTTATCATCAACCGGGGTCATCCTACCGTTGATGAGCTGGCGAATGCCAAAGGGTTTGCCTGCAGGATGAAGAATCTTGAGTCGGAATAGGCAACGGGGTAAGATTAGGAAGTAAAAAGGGGAGGCAAAAAGCGATGGGTACTAAAGGCAGAAAGAATGTGAAAAAGCCCAAGCAAGACAAGGGGAAAAAGGAACCGAAGAAATAGGGAAAGTTAGAAGGGGATAAAGCGGGTTCCCAGGGAAATCAAAGATTTTTCTGGGTGCTTAAAGGGGATTTTAAACAAATGCCGGTGAATACGAGTGGTGAAAAGCAGGGGCAATTTACCCCGGTTGATAAGCTGGCTCAATGGGTAGTTGGGCTATACATTACATCGGCTATAGTGATTATTGTCTACGTTGTATTAGATAAAGCTCACGCTAGGCTGGTGGGCAGGATAGCCACTGTTCAAACTATAGTGGTGGTTATTTCGTTTATTCTATTTCTTATTTGGGTATATCGAACACATAAGAATCTTCCTCATCTAGATGTGAAGGGCTTAAGGTTTACCCCGGGGTGGTCGGTAGGTTGGTTCTTCGTCCCCATTATGAACCTCTTCCGTCCCTATCAGGTAGTTTCCGAGGCGTGGCGGGCTAGCTACCCGGCGGCAGATATATCGGATGCTGAGTCTTGGAAAAGGGTAAAGACTTTACCTATAGTAGGATGGTGGTGGGCACTTTGTCTGATATCCAGCATTACCACACTAGTTGCCGGGCAACTGCCTTCTATGTGGTTAAGTGGTCAAGTAGATTCACTTACGGTATCTCGCACTTATATGGCGAGTTATATCACAACTATTGTCTTTATAGTGCTAACTGTTCTGATGGTGAGGGAAATCAGTCGGTTCCAGGAGGCAAAGTATAGATTGATTAGCTCTCCCCAACAAAAACTCGGAGAAGTGAAAGATGAGTGAAACCCAGAGGGTTGGCGAGGTTATTGAATCCAGCACTACAGATTTTATTGCCCAGTGTTATGAGCTCTATGAGTTACCGCCGCTGGGCAGTCTGGTAAAGACCGGAGACTCGGATGGGGAATTATACGGGATTGTCTATAATGCCACTACCAGTGGTGTTGAACCGGGGCGGCGACCTATTGCTCGGGGCAAGGATGAAGCTAGTGAGACGGCAATCTATCAATCAAATCCGCAACTGCTAAAACTGCTGAGGAGCGAGTTTGAGGTAGCGGTGGTGGGGCATCGGCGAGAGGGTAAGCTATGTCAATACCTGCCGCCTAAACCAGCCCGAATTCACGGCTTTGTCTACCAGTGCCTGCCTGAGGAGGTCAGGGAGTTTAGCCAGTCGTTCGACTTTCTGACCATCCTGATTGACCGGCAGCTTTCTGTCCCGACTGGTGAGCTTATCGCTGCCTCGCTGCGTCAGATGGGTAAGGTGCGTAGCGACGACGACCGGGGGCACTTTCTGGTAACCGCAGGTAAGGAACTGGCTATCCTGCTGAGTCATGATTTTAATCAGCTTAAGGCTATTCTAGAAAGGATTAAACGATGACCCCGACGAATAATCAGCGATTAGGTATTGTGACCGGTGGTTCCTTGACAAGGGGGGTTGAGGTTAGACTGGATAGCTCAGCTTCGGTTGAGGATATGGTGGTGGGGCGATATGTCACCATTTACGGGCGAAAACAGTGTTTCCTGGGGATGATAACCGATATCAGCCTGGGGGTGGTTGACCCTCGGCTTACGATTACTCCCCCCGATATCTCGGACTCCTTTGTGGCTGAGGTGCTGACGGGCACCAGCACCTATGGAACCCTTCAGGTTACCCCCTATCAGGTTATTGGCGGCCAGGCTGATGCTAAAACTAAAGGCTCTCAACCGGTAAAGACAATACCCAGCCACTTCTCCGAGGTCAAATTGGCATCTCAGGATGAGTTTGAGCAGGTCTTCGGTAAGGAGGATGAGGAGAGGTTTCATATTGGTAATCCGCTGGATATGGAAATCAAACTCTGCCTCAATATGGAGAGATTTGTTGAGCGTTCCAGTGGCATCTTCGGTAAGAGTGGCACTGGGAAGACCTTCTTTACCCGTCAATTGCTCATCGGGATGCTTCAGAAATCAAAGGCGGTGAACCTTATCTTTGATATGCACAGCGAGTATGGCTGGAAGGGCACTGATGAGGGTAAACAGCGGTTTGTGAAGGGGTTAAAGCAGCTTTTCCCATCTCAGGTAGCTGTGTTTGCGCTTGATGAGAAGAGTTCCCTGCGGAAGGGATTGACCCCCGATTTTGTGGTCAGGATTGGCTATGATGAGATAGAGCCGGCGGTTATGGCACTGCTTCGTCAGACCCTAAATCTTACCGAGCCGGCGGTTAATGCGGTATATGAATTACACCGGAGATTCGGTAAGAACTGGCTAAAGAATACCCTTGCCTTAAAGGGGGTGGATGAGACCAAGGATTTGCTGGGCGAGCTGAGCATTCACGAGAGCACCTTTCAGAATCTGAAGCGAGGACTGGCTAAGCTTAGTCGGCTTGGTTTCCTCCAGCCTCAGGCTTCGGGGGATACCGTAGGTAGAATTTTGGGTTATCTTGAGCAGGGCAAGAATGTGGTTCTGGAGTTTGGTCGGTATCAGGATATTACCTCTTATATGCTGGTGGCTAATCTGCTCAGTCGCCGCATCTACGATAGGTATCAGGAGAGGGTAGAGGTGGCGATGGCTGAGGATTCGGCTAAGCCTACCCCACTAGTAATAAGCATTGAGGAGGCACACAAGTTCCTTAATCCTGAGGTAGCCTCACAGACTATTTTCGGCAGAATTGCCCGTGAGATGCGCAAGTATAATGTTACCCTGCTGGTGATTGACCAGCGCCCCAGCGGGATTGATGATGAAGTTATGTCCCAGTTGGGGAGCAAGATAGCATTTTCGTTAGATAATGACCGGGATATTGATAGTGTGCTGTCCGGGGTATCGGGCAAGGGTGAGTTAAAAACGGTGCTGGCTAAGCTAGCTTCCAAACAACAGGCGCTTATCTTTGGTTATGCGGTGCCGATGCCGGTCTCGTTTAAGCCCTGTGATTACGGTGAAACTTATTACCGGAGGTTCACCCCAAGCAAAACCGATATTACCAAGCAGGCAGAACAGGATATTGAGGAACTCTGGGGTTGAGTATTTAGTGAGCAGAAAGGCAGGTTAATTGAATCAGAGAAAAGTTGGCTTAGCGCTGGGTAGTGGCTCGGCGCGAGGGATTGCCCATGTTGGGGTACTGGCGGTTCTGGAGAGGGAGGGTATTCCTGTTGATATAATTGCTGGCACCAGTATGGGGGCGATAATCGGGGCATTTTACGCGGCGGGTAAGGATGTTAATCAAATAACCGATGCTGTAATGAATCTCAGCCGCAGGAAAACACTATCACTAGTAGCGGATATAACACTACCCAGAACCGGTTTCGCTAAGGGGGGAAGACTGGAAAAATGGCTGGAATCCGTTATTGGTGATGCTAGCTTTGATGATTTGGGAATACCGTTTGCCTGTGTGGCTACCGACATAAATAGTGGTGAAGAGGTAGTAATTAATCAGGGTTCGGTGGTCGATGGGGTTCGTGCCAGTGCCTCTATCCCGGTAATATTTTCACCAGCTAAATGGCACGGTCGGTATCTGGTTGATGGTGCTTTGGTAGATCCGGTACCGGTGAGGGTAGCTCGGGAAATGGGGGCTGATTTCGTTATTGCGGTTAATGTGATACCTTATTTAGACTACCGTAATCAGGGTAATAATCCCGAAAATCTAAGGAAGCCTAATGTTTTTAGTGTATTGATGCAGACGCTTTCGATTATGGGGTATCAAGTAGCGATAGCCGGGATTAGGGATGCCGATATCGTTATTGCTCCCCATCCGGGGACGATTCGTCAGGGTGATTTTCATCGTGCTGAGGAGAGTATTCTGCGGGGACAGCGGGCGGCTCGTCACGCTATCGCCGAGATAAAGAGGCAACTCGGGAGCTAAAATCCCTCTATTGGGTGTGAGCTAGTTTAGATAGGGAACACTTTTAATTGCGGGTTCGAGAAAACTCTAACAATCCTACCTGTCTTTGCGAGGAGCGCCAGGAGCCGAAGCAATCTTACTATAGGCTTTATTGCTGGAGATTGCCACGCCTTCGGCTCGCAATGACAAAGAAGAGCGGCTCTCAACAATAAAATAGAACAACAACGTGTTACTAATCATATGAATGAGTACAGGGTGTTGACAACGGAATAGCGATGTGTTATAGTTTCTGCGAATAATAAGCGTTAGCGTGTAGAATAATGATGGCAACTAAAGAAAAAGCCTTGCTGACCGAGCGTCAGGCATTAAGTTCGTCGGGGTTAAGGATAACCAGCCAGCGGGCGTTAATCCTGGATATTATCGGCCGGGGGCATGAGCATCTGGATGCTGATGAGATTTATCGCCAGGCACGCAAGAAGGACCCTCGTCTTAGCTTGTCCACGGTTTACCGAAATCTGCAGATGCTCAAGAAGGCAGGGGTAATTGATGAACTTCGCTTTGGTGAATCGCGCCACCACTATGAGATAAAGTCAGCCGTGGAGCATCATCATCTGGTGTGCTTGGGCTGTGGTAAGGTTGTGGAGTTTAAATGCCGGTTATGCCCGGAGATGAGAAAAGATGTAGCTCGTAAAGAGGGATTTGATATTACTGGGGTAGAGGTTACTATGACTGGCTATTGTGCTAAGTGCCGTCAGGGAAGAAGATAATTATGGTATTGAGTCAGGTTGGAGTTGGGGAACGAGCCCGGATTGTGGCTATCCGGGGGGGACGTGGTTTAAGGCAAAAGCTATTCCTGAGGGGTTTGTTTGAGGGCAGAACGGTAAGGATAGTGTCTAATTATGGACCGGTAGCAGTTGAGGTAGATAGGAATGTGATAGCTATCGGTCGTGGTATGGCCCAGAAGATAGAAGTGAGGTAGGGCTAGAAAATTTTTTTGTAGGGATTGTTGCAAATGAGAGGCATTAGTATTTAATAGTGAGGTAACGAATGAAGAAAAAGCTGTCCGAGATGAAATATGAAGAGACTGGGGTGATTAAAAGCATTGGTTCCGATTTGCGGGCGCAGGTCGCTGGTATGGGTATCAGGGAGGGCAAGGAGGTTAAGATGATGAGCAAGCAACCGCTCAAGGGGCCGGTGGTAATTATGGTTGATAGAAGTAATGCCTCGATTGGTCGGGGACTGGCTAATAAAATTATGGTAGAGATGAAAGATGGATAAGATACTACTGATGGGTCAGGCTAATGTCGGTAAATCAGCCCTGTTTAACCGGTTAACCGGAGCCAGGGTTATTGAATCCAACTATCCGGGAACCACGGTTGATTATGAGAAGGGGCGGATGCTGGTTGATGGGGAGTATGTAGAGCTGGTGGATGTTCCTGGCACCTTCTCCCTTGAGCCCAAGGATGGAGCTGAAGAGGTCGCTGTAAGGATGCTTGAGGAGGAGAAGAGGGCTACGGTGATATGTGTTCTTGATGCTTCTAAAATAGAGCGGGGGCTATATCTGGTTCTGGAGATTCTCGAGCGGGGTTATCCGGTTGTTGTTGCCTTAAATATGTGGGATGTGGCTAGGGATAGCAAGGTGAAGATAGATGCTAAGAGGCTAGAGCAGATTCTAGGGGTGCCAGTAGTGCCGACAGTAGCGGTGCAAGGGGAGGGGATTAAGCAACTGGTGTCCCGAATAAGTGAGGCAGCCCCGGTAAAAGTAGCGGGGGTTATTAAGCGAACGGGGGGTGAAAAGTGGAACTCACTATTGACCAGAGATGGGACCTAGTCGATAGGATAACCAAGGAGACCGTTGAGGTTGGGGCTTATAAACATACCCTGAAGGATGCTATTGCTGATATTACCGTTAGGCCCAAGACAGGTATCCCGTTTGCTATTGCGGTTATCTACGGCTTCTGGATGTTCTTCAGCACCTTTGCCGGATTCTTTACTGATGGTTTTTTGGTCAAGGTTTTTGGTGACCACTATATCCCCTGGTTAGGCTCGGTCTTCCCGGGGAAGGGGACCTGGCTATTTAACATCTTTGCCGGTAACCCGGCGGTATTCCAGCCAGGCTATGCTGGTGATATCTGTTTTGAGGCGGGAGGGGTGCTGACCACCGGTCTTTTTATGCCGATAGCTGTCGTCCTGCCGGCGATAATTGCCTTCTATCTGGTAATGGCGTTCCTGGAGGATATCGGGTATCTGCCGCGGCTAGCCGTGCTGATTGATACCGTGCTACACAAGATTGGACTTCACGGTTATGCTATTGTACCGACCATTCTCTCCCTGGGATGTAATGTCCCTGGGGTAGCCGCAACCCGGGCGTTGGAGACCAGGAAACAGCGTTTTATGATGATGGTGCTGCTGGGGGTATTTGTTCCCTGTGGGGCCCAAATCGGGATGATGCAGGAGTTGATACCGGAGAAGATAGGTTTTGTTTTCATCGCGCTGATTATTGGCTACTTTGTGGTCGGTTACATCCTTAACAAGATTTGGCCCGGGCAGTCGCCGGAGATGCTAATAGATGTACCCCCGTATCGGATGCCCACCCGGGGGAATGTATGGCGAAAGACATGGATGAGGACCACCAGTTTCCTGCGGGTGGCGGTACCCTTTATGTTGCTGGGTTGCGTGATTGTTCAATTGCTGTATCTAACCGGGGGTATGGCTCACTTAGGTCATGCCTTATCTCCGGTGATAAGCGGGGGATTTGGCTTACCTCAAGAGACAGTAGCTCCTTTGGTGGCAGGCTTTTTGAGAAAGGATTTGGCGGTGGGGCTGCTGGGGGGTATACAGCTAACCGGCTGGCAGATGTTTAGCTCGGTGGTGTTGCTTTCTGTCTACTTCCCCTGTTTGGCTACCTTTGTGCTGATGATAAAGGAGCAGAATGCCAAGGAGTTTGGCGCTACCCTAGGGGTTCTGGCTGTTACCGTGTTCGCTTACGGAGGTATTCTCCGCTTAATAGGAATGGGATTGGGGGTAGCTTAAATGAGGAAAATATCAACTGCAGGCTCGGTATTTGTTTCTGTTTTTGGCATCATCGTTCTAGTTTTTGGGATTATGGAGTTCGTGGTGCTGGGGCGGTATGGGGTAGAGGGGGTTTGCTGGGGCCCGCTGGAGATGTCAGGGATGTGGCTATGGTGGACCGGGATTATCCTGGTCGGTGCTGGCATAATGTATATGTCCAGTGCCAATAACTTCGAGAGTAATATTCATCAGTTGGCTAAGTCGGTGGTGGCAAGTATTATGATATGGATTATGGCCGGGATGGCGATATTTGATAAGGTGGCTGGTTCTATCCCTGGGGAAGAAGTCTGGGTTAACCCACCGGCGGATTTTCTGGCTGGCTGTGGACCGCCATTTACGCCGGCAATATTCCTGCTGCCGGTATCGCTGGTGATAATCTACTTTATTCGCCAGAGGCATCGTGCCTCCCCGAATACCAGTAGCGAGCATTTAGTCGAGGAATAGAATTTTAACTGCCCGGCGAAAAGTCGGGCAGTTTTGGTTTTAGCCCCGGTAGCTCAGCCTATGCCAAAGGCTCCCAGCATCCTGAGACCCATATAAAACGCAACCCCGATAAAGATGTATCTTAACTGCCTACCGGGAAGCCGATGAGCAGTTTTGACACCAAGTTGAGCCATACCAATGCTGGTCGCCGCCAGCAGAGCCCAAGCTTCTAGATTGACATAGCCCAGGCAATGAGCCGGCAGTCCGGGGACCCCCTGTCCGTGGGTAATATAGCCGATGATGCCCCCAATACTGGTAATCATCACCACGGCTAGTGAGGTAGCGATAGCGTTATGCATCCTGAATTTGAGGGCCATTACCATAATCGGCACAGCTAGTATCCCGCCTCCCACTCCAGACAAGCCACTGATTAAGCCGATGGGTACTCCCCAGGCGGCCCAGAGCCAAGGGTTGGTCTTTGGTGTTTCATTAGCCTTGGCTGATTTGGGGATAAGCATTCTGATACCGGTAGCGATAACGACAACGCCGAAGACTATCTTGAGGATGGCTCCGGGGAGGTAACTGGCGAGGGTGGCTCCGCCATAAGCGCAGGCTAGGCTACAGCTACCCATAATGAGGGCGGTTTTCCATCTTACGGCTCCCTGTTTATGATGTCTCCAGGTGCCGCTGGCGGCAGTAGGTAGAATAACCGCTAGGCTGGTGCCGAAAGCTAGCCTGACGGCGAGGTCAGCTGGGATACCCATCTGGGTAAACACCATATACTGAACCGGGGTCATAATGAAGCTGCCGCCGACTCCGAGGAGACCACTGGCAAAGCCAGCGCCTAGCCCTGTTCCCAGCAGGCTGAGTAGATTAGCTAGTGTCATCGGAATGACTACCTCTCAAATTGCGAATAAGGCTGTTTATTGTTTATAATAGCTCTAGCCAGTGGGGCTGTAGCTCAGCTGGGAGAGCGCCTCCCTTGCACGGAGGAAGTCAGGGGTTCGAGTCCCCTCAGCTCCACCAAGGGTCTCAACAGGCGGGGTCCTGAAGTCTTGCTTTTAGTAGAATTAAACTCAGCTTCTATCTGAATCTCGCATTTATTGGGTTTGTTCTAATGAGTCTTTGCCTGGTACCAAATAAAACTCTCTAATTATAAACCTCCTCAACGAAATAGGGAAGCTTGTTCGTTCATATGCTCAGTAGATGCTCACCCTCGGAGCTAGTTGTGTTTATTTAGCCAGTCCTGATGGTATAATGAGGTAGTAAGAGGGAATCTTGATTAAGCGGGGTAGGAATGGAGATAGCGATAATAGTTCTGCTGGTAGTCCTGGTGGGGCTACTTATTGCGAGTAGGGTTCATCAGCGGAAGGTATTCCGGGAGCAGAGTGATACCTTGTCGAAGACATTAGGGGAGAAGCTGGAGGGGGGCATAAAGGTTTTTGGTGATGTGCGGGAGCGACTGGGTGAGTTGACTCGGCAGGCGGAGGGTATTCAGGAGGTAGGTAAGAATGTTACCCGTTTGCAGGAGCTGTTGCGAGCGCCGAAGTTCCGGGGAGGTGTTGGCGAGCTGTTGCTGGAGAGGTTATTAGCTGATGTTCTGCCCCGGGAGAATTATTCTCTCCAGTATGGATTTCAAAATGGTAAAATCGTGGATGCTATTATTCATATTGGCGGACATTTAGTTCCGATTGATGCTAAGTTTCCTCTAGAGGATTTCAAGCGGATACTTAATGCCGAAGGTGAGAAAGAGCGGGAAGCCCTCCGGGGGCAGTTTACGCGGACGATTAAAGGGCATATTGATAGCGTGGCTAAATATATACTGCCCGATGAAGATACCTTTGACTTTGCTCTGATGTATATCCCGGCAGAGAATGTTTATTATGAGACGATACTGCGCGGTCATGCTGAGGAAGGGGAGATATATTCTTACTCCCTCCGCAAGAGGGTTATCCCGGTGTCGCCGAACAGTTTTTATGCCTATTTGCAGGTCATTGTTCAGGGTTTGAAGGGACTCCACATTGAGCAGACGGCTCGGGAAATCCTGGGCTATCTGGAGCGTCTGCAGGGTGACCTTGGGGATTTTCAGGATGATTATAGGATAGTGGGTACCCATATTCGGAATGCGGCTCACCGATATGATGAGTCGAGCCGAAAGCTGGATAGATTTGAGGATAAACTGAGACTAGCCAGTAAGACTCCGGTGGGGAAGTTACCTGAAGAGAGTGATAAAACCCTCGAGGATGACAGGTTATGATGAAGCGGCCCCACGGGTTTATTAATCAGAATCGATTCAAATCAGGAAAAGCTATCAAAAAGCTCGAGAAGTCGTTATACTATAGAGGTGATAATAAGCGAAAGAGGTTAGGGGGTTAATATGGGGCAAAGACGCCGTCTGTATGTTTTGTTAGGGGTGGGCATTGCCTTACTGGTGGTTGGCTTGATCTTCTGGTTTCAGTTTAGGTAGTCTTCCTGTCTGAAGGGTAGTGGCTGTTTAGGCTATCCTCAGGATAGTAGCCTGATTGGCTCTTCGGAGGTGTGAGATGTTGGAGAAATATTCCCCTAAGCACTTTTTGCTGTTGTTGTCATTATCGGCAGAGGCTTTCTGGCTGGGGGTGTTATGGCATAATCTCATTTATGGCCTGTTCATTAGCCTCTTCGGTTGGGAGTTTTGGGGTCAAGGTGATGAACCTGTCTTTTTCATTATTGCCCTCTTTGTTGTCCCTGTCGGTTTTGTCCTCGGGGCGATAGGCAAGATGTGGGAACAGTGTGTGGCGCGCCCGGTGAAGGGGATGGTAGCCATGGGTGTTCCAATACCGGACGGTTGGCGCTATGTTGCCCCAGGGGGTAACTATGTCTGGTTATGGAGATTTAGCAAGGGTATTGAAGCCGAAACTGGTGGCCGAATCCGAGCGGCGGGCACCTTCTGTGCGGTGTTCTTTCTTGGTATCGTTGGTCTGATTATTATCCGGCTCTTTATTCAGCGCCGGTTATCCAGGGTAGTTACCTAGTTTCCTAAATAGAACTTTTATTATTGGAGAGCAGTTGTGGAGAAGGTTGGTATTCTCTATCACCCGATGAACCGGGTTGCCTATCCCTTAGCGGAGGAACTACAGGGTTTGCTGAGTTCCCAGGGGCTCTCGGTGTGGCTATGCTCAGCATGGGAGGAGGATAAGGCAAGGGGTCAGTTAGATGGTACGGAGCTAATTTTTAGTATTGGTGGTGATGGTACCGTCCTACGGGCGGCTCAGGTGGTGGTTTCCCGTTCTATCCCGATTACCGGGATAAACCTGGGGCGGCTGGGGTTTATGACTGAGCTTAGCGTTGATGAATTGAAGGTGGAGCTACCTGTCCTGCTAAGGGGGGAGGGGTGGCTTGATGAACGGGCAATGCTTGAGGTGGAGCTTTCAGCATCGGACAAGAAAGTCTCCGCCAAGTTTTTTGCCTTAAATGATGTGGTTATGGCTCGCGGTGAGGTAGCCCGGATGGTCTGTATCGAGGCTAGTATTGATGGTGAGCCGATGACTACCTATTGGGCGGACGGAGTAATTATGGCTACCGCTACCGGCAGTACCGGCTATTCGTTATCTGCTGGCGGTCCCATTCTTCACCCTCAGGCTAAGGAGTTTCTGCTGTTGCCTATATTACCTCACCTCAGTTCAGCTTATCCGCTGGTGTTGCCGCCTGCCGCGGTGGTCAAGCTGGCTATTAGTGCAGCTCGTCAAGCCACGCTGAGTATTGATGGTCATATAAATCTACCGCTGGCTAGCGGAGATACGCTTACCATAAAGCGGAGTCGTAATACCACGCGATTTTTAAGGATTCATCGGGGTGATTCCTTCTATGGTTCTCTGGAACGAAGGTTGAAAGGAAAACATCAGGTTGAAGATAGAAAAGGCTAAAATTAGGGATGCTACCCAAATGCAACGGCTAATCAATCACTTTGCTAGCCAAGGGGAAATGCTGGCACGCCCCTTAAGCGAGATATATGAGAACATCAGGGACTACTTTGTAGTCAGGCAGGATGGGCAGGTGGTGGCTTGTGTGGCAATACATATTATGTGGTCCGACCTGGCGGAGATAAAGTCGCTGGCGGTAACTGAGGACAGTCAGAGCCAGGGAATTGGTGATCAACTAGTTAGGGCTTGTCTTGGGGAAGCGAAACAGATTGGTATCCCCACTGTTTTTTGCCTGACCTATAAGCCGGCTTTTTTTGAGCGAGTCGGCTTTTCCCGAGTGGATAAAATGGAGTTGCCTCAGAAGGTCTGGACCGAGTGTTACCACTGCCCCAAGTTCCCTAGTTGTGATGCAGTAGCCCTTATCTATCATCCGGAGGTTTAGTTTGACCGAGGAGAAAACATTGTCCAGTCGCTTAATCTATGAAGGTAGGGTGGTTAAACTACGGGTGGATACGGTACAGCTGCCCGATGGTCGGCAGACTACCCGGGAGGTGGTGGAGCATGATAGGTGCGTTGCCATTATCGCCGTTGATACTGATGGCAAGCTACTTCTGGTCAGGCAATTCCGGGAAGCGGTAGGGATGGACCTGCTAGAGATACCAGCGGGTAGCCTTGACCCCGGGGAAACTCCTGAGGCAGCGGTTAGCCGTGAACTACAGGAGGAAACTGGTTACCTGCCCCAAGAAATAGTTCGGTTGGGCGGTTTTTACTCGGTACCCGGCTATGGCAATGAATATCTCTATCTCTATCTGGCGACAGACCTTATCCCCAGTCGGTTATTTGCTGAGGATACCGCGGGCATTAGTTTAGTTCAGGTGTCACCAGAGCAGATTGTAGAGCTTATAACCTCAGGCAGTATCTGTGATGCTAAGAGTATTGCCGGGTTGCTTACCTTTCTGGAATATCAAAAAGGGGCTAATCTGGATTAACCTAGCCTGCCGGAGAGCTGCCGTCCACCGATAAGATGCATATGAAGGTGGGGGACTAATTGCCCCCCCCAGGGACCACAGTTTATCGCCAGTCGGTAGCCACTTTCCGCAATACCCTCTTTTTGGGCTAGTTTGTAGGCAACATCTACCATGTGTCCGATAAGGGGTAATTCCTCTCCCGTTAAATCGATTAGGGACGGGATATGCTTTTTAGGGATAATGACCAAGTGGGTTGGTGCCTGAGGACTAATGTCGCGGAAGGCAAACACCTCTTCATCCTGATAGAGGATTTCGGAGGGTAGTTTACCGGCGATAATCTGACAGAAAATACAATCCATTTCCCTTCCCCTTTCCGCCTGATTTTAGTCTGGTGGGCGTATTCTGAAATTTTAATAACCTAGGGTGTTGAGTTTTTAGGTTCTGGGGGCGGAGTCTCCAGCCCGTACTTCCGTTTGAGAAAGTTTAGCCCGGTGATGGGGTAGAGGGCGACAGTAAGCACATCACCAATATCCTGAGTGAAGCCTTTTACTACCTCTCGGGCTTTGTCTAATTCTGGCTCGAGCACATCGGCGGCACGACAGGTAATTGGGGTTTTGCCCCGCGGGTAGTGCTTGAGCGCTAGTTCTTGGATTTTAGGGTCAATCGGGGCTGGTGGTTTGCCGTAGAGTCCGTAGACATAATCTTGTACCTGGCGCGATATCAGTTTATATCTACCGACGATAACATTCTGAACGGCTTGAACCCCCACAATCTGGCTAGTTGGGGTAACCAGAGGGGGGTAACCCAGCTCTTGCCGCACCCGGGGTATTTCTTCATACACCTCATCAATTCTATCCAGAACATCGTTCTCCCGCAATTGGTTTACCAGATTAGAAATCATCCCTCCCGGAATCTGGTGCATCAGTACCCCGGTGTCAATAACTGACATTCGGGTGCTATTAAGGAACTTCTGATACCTGGGGGCGATGGACTCAAGGCGTTGACCTAGCTTAAACAGGTGAGCCAGGTTAAGCTCGGTGTCCCGAGGTGTCCCCTGAAGGGCAACGACAATCGGTTCGATAGCTGGGTGGGATGAGCGCAGGGCAAACGGGGACAGGGCAGTATCAATAATGTCCACCCCGGCTTCAATAGCCTTGAGGCAACTCATTGATGCCATGCCGCTGGTGTAGTGGGTGTGTAGCTGTACCGGAATCCTTAGTACCTGCTTGAGAGCTTTGGTTAACTTATAGGCATCATCGGGGGCGATAAGCCCAGCCATATCCTTAATACACAGGCTGTCAGCCCCCATTTCCTGAAGGATAAGGGCTTTGTTGACATAATAATCAAGATTGTATACCGGACCCCCCATCTTGGGTTCGGTGAGGGAGTAGCATATGGAGAGTTGGGCGTGTTTGCCACAGTCCTTAATTGCTTTAAGAGAGGTTTCAAAATTGCGTTCGTCATTTAGGGCATCAAATACCCTGAAGATATCAATCCCCACTGCGGCGGCGTGGTGGACGAAGGCAGTAACTACATCGTCGGCATAGTGGCGGTAGCCGACCAGATTTTGCCCTCGGAGTAACATCTGTAATGGGGTATGGGGCATTAATTTTTTGAGGACGCGCGGTCTCTGCCAGGGGTCCTCGTTAAGGAATCGGATTGCTACGTCAAAGGTGGCTCCACCCCAGACCTCCATAGAGTAGAAACCAGCCTGCCCCATCTCGTGGGCTATCTTCTCCATATCCTCGGTCCGCATTCGGGTGGCTAATATGGATTGGTGCCCGTCACGGAAGGTAACATCGGTAATCTTTAACGGGTTCTCTATAGTCATTCTTAAGTTTCCCTCAGTTACTCTTGATTCGGTTTATTTTTTACAGAGGAATATTGCCGTGCTTTTTCCATGGCCGGTCCTCTTGCTTATTCAGCAGGGCTTCTAGCGCCGCAATGATCTCCTGGCGGGTGTCTCGGGCTTTGATTACCTTGTCGATATAGCCGCCGGCGGCGGCAACATAGGGGTTGTAAAACATCTGACGATAGCCTTCGGTTACCTCCTCGAGTTTGGCTTGAGGGTTAGCGGCATGAGCAATTTCACGGCGGTGGATAATGGCGGCAGCACCTTCGGCTCCCATTACGGCTAGCTGGGCAGTGGGCCAAGCCATATAAATGTCGGCACCAATTGACCTGGAGCACATGGAAATTTCTGCCCCACCGTAAGCCTTGTGGGTACAGATGCTAATCTTGGGTACAGTGGCTTCGGAGTAGGCAAAAAGAACCTTAGCGCCATGACGAATGACTCCGCCCGACTCCTGATGGGTGCCGGGCATATAGCCAGGAACATCAATCAAGGTAACCAGCGGGATGTTGAAGGCATCACAAAAGCGAATAAATCGGGCGGCTTTATCCGAGGCGTTGATATCAAGCACCCCAGCCATATAGTTAGGCTGGTTAGCAATAATGCCGGCTACATGCCCGTTGAAACGGGCCCAACCGACAATCATATTCGGGGCATAGTGCTTATGGGGTTCACAGAACCTACCATCATCAACGATAGCCTTAATTACCTGCTTCATATCGTAGCCCTGACGCGGGTTCTCCGGGATAATGTTATCCAATTCAGGGCAGATACGGTCGGGGGAATCGGTCGGCGGGTGATAGGTGGCATCAGGTTTATCATAGACGCTCTGGGGAAGGTAATTTAGTAGCTGTTTACAACCCTCGATACATTCGGCATCACTATTATAGGCAAAATGGGCTACCCCGCTCTTCGTGGTATGGATGGCGAACCCACCGAGTTCATCATGAGTGACCTCCTCTCCCATGACGGCTTTAACTACCTCTGGACCGGTAACATACATATGGCTTGAACCCTTGACCATAAGTATCCAATCGGTAAGCGCTGGGGAATAGACAGCGCCGCCAGCGCAGGGTCCCATACTTAGCGTTATCTGAGGGATGATCCCTGAATAGAGGGTATTGCGGTGAAAGATTTGACCATAACCGTCCAAGGAACTCATTCCCTCCTGAATACGGGCGCCCCCGGTATCCAGCAAGCCGATTATAGGCACCCTCATCTTGGCTGCCAGGTCCATAATCTTGGCTATCTTCCAAGCGTGCATCTCACCTAAGCTGCCACCCTGAGAGGTGAAGTCCTGGGCATAGCAACATACCGTTCGGCTATCTACTCGACCAAAGCCGGTTACTACGCCGTCAGCGGGAATATCAACCTTATCCAGGCCAAAGTGAGGGCAGTGATGTTTGACATGCATCCCGGTTTCCTCAAAGGTACCGGGGTCAATAAGCAGAGCAATCCTCTCCCGGGCGGTTAGCTTGTTTAAGGCATGCTGTTTTTTAATTCGCTCTGGTCCGCCCATCTGCTTAATCTTGGCTTCTCTGGCTTCCAGGTCCCGGATAAGTTCTTCGTCGGTCGGCATTATCAGAGTTTCCCCTTCCTGCTTTGGTGTTTAAAGTGGCGAACGATTAACTCTAGCATAGAACCATTTTCGGTTTCAAGACAGGCTTAACTGTGCTACAATCTGGGTAGAGCGGTCAAACTAATTAGGGCTGAGGATTGTGTAGTGAGGAGGCTAACTGGGTTATGATTAATGCTGTAGAGGTGTATCTTAGTCTGGGTTCAAATATGGGAGACCGTCAGCAGAATTTGGATAAGGCGTTGGACTTCCTCTCCCAAAGATTACAGCTGGGTAGGGTTTCATCGGTGTATGATACTGAGCCGCTATGCAACGCTGAGCAGCCTCGCTTTCTCAATCTGGTGTGCCAGGCTTATACCGGTCTGGCACCGGCCGTATTACTGGCTCTGGCTAAGGGGATTGAAAATAAGCTGGGACGGACCTCACGCCGACCTAATTCCCCACGGCCTATTGATATTGATATCCTGTTTTATGGTGACCAGATTATTGATACCCCCCAGTTGGTTGTCCCTCATCCTCGGCTGACCAAGCGAGCCTTTGTTCTTATCCCTCTGGCGGAGATTGCCCCCGACCTCAGGCATCCGGTAACTGATAAGACGGCTAGTCAGTTACTAGAGGGGGTAACCGAGACTCAGGGGGTGCTTAAACTGGGGGATGATTAAGGAGACAGGATGTATTATGTATCGGTAGCCGAGCATTTTGATGCCGCCCATTTCCTGCGGGGTTATCAGGGTAAGTGTGAAGCGCTGCACGGACATCGTTTTCAGGTGGTGGTTAAATTGCGGGTGGCGGTGGTCAACGAGATTGGTATCGCCTATGATTTCACCAGATTGCGGGGGCAGTTACGGGATATTCTAGCCCGGTTTGACCACACCTGTCTTAATGATGTGCCACCTTTTGATAGCCTGAACCCGTCTTCAGAGAATATCGCTGTTACTATTTATAATGAGCTTCAGCCCAGATTAGGTAATGCCCCGGTCTCCCTTTCCAGTGTGGAGGTGTGGGAGTCTCCCCAGAGTAGGGTAAGCTACTCCCCTGATTAGTCCGACGGGTCGGGGGGCAACAGATTGGGGATAGTCTCCGAAATAGGGTAGCGCACCTTACACTGCGGGCAATACAGGGAACCGCTAACTACCTCGGTTTCGTTCTCCTCGTCGACACTGAGTTCCAGCCTTCCCTTACACACCGGGCACACCAGAATGTCCATTAGGTCTTTCTTCATAACTGGATTATAGCACATTTCCTTGTGTCAGTTGACGGAATAGTTATAATGTAAGCATTCAAGTAAGGAGGGAATAGTGATGGGAATCGGGTTTTTATCTACCACTGGTCTGGTGGCGGCAATCATAGCTATCGTTTTCGGGATTATTGTTATGGTCAAGCCTAAGGTGCTGGCTT
>JAGGZY010000035.1 GCA_021161775.1 Dehalococcoidales bacterium | reverse complement strand
GGAGGAGGTGTATAATATACTATCCGACCTCATCAAGCCCTGGGATATCTCACACCACTGGAGTTTCTGGAACAATATCAACAAAAAGAAGGGAGGTCATGTGTCACTAATCATATGAACGAGTACAAAGGCTTGACAAACTGACTAACCATCATTATAATCCGATGAACTATCGCTATAACTCTGTAAGATTATTCCCGGCGATTGTTGGAGATCAGGTGTTGAGTGTATGTTGGTTTACACATTGAGGTAGAGGAGTGAAGAATGCCAGAGATTGCAGGGATTCCCGAACCTATTGATGTTAAAGCACGACGAATAGCGAAGACTTTTCTCAAACAAGAAAATGCGGTATTGGTTATCGTGCTTATCGCCTTGATAGGTGGAATGGGGGTGGCAACTCATGGGTTAACCAGTAGCCGAGCTAATATGATGAATGTTCTGCTGCAGAGCGCTATCCGGGGGATAGCATCGGTAGGTCAGGCGTTTGTTATTTTAACTGCCGGGATTGATTTGTCGGTGGGTGGAATAGGGCTTTGTGCTTCAATCTTAGGCTCTTTGATGATGACTGGGGGATGGCAGAATATTCTCGGCCACCCGATCTCGGTGGGGCTAGGGATACTGGTTATGCTGTTGGTAGGGCTCGGTTGGGGGTCGCTCAACGGGGCCGCGGTGTCGCGTATTGGTATGCCAGCGTTGATAGTCACCCTGGCAATATGGCAGATAACTAAGGGGGCTGCCTTCCATATGAGTTCAGGACGTGCCATCGGTGAGCTACCTCAGGGTCTGGCTTTCTTCGGGATAGGCAGGGTCGCGGGGGTCCCGGTGCCGGTGATTATCTTTATTGCGGTCTGTGTAGTTGCCTATTTTATTCTCAATCACACGACCTATGGCCGTTCCGTTTATGCCACTGGGGGTAATCCAGTAAGTGCCTGGTTGTCTGGAATAAATGTAAAAAAGGTACTATTCTCGGTCTACGCTATCTCAGGATTTTTGGCTGGATTAGCCGGGGTGATTATGACCTCACGGGTTATGTCTACCTCGATGCGGACCCTGGAGGGTCTGGAGCTGGACTCCATCGCTGCGGTGGTTATCGGTGGTGCTAGTCTGGTGGGGGGCAGAGGTAGTCTTATCGGGGTGGTGTTAGGAGTGCTGATACTTGGGGTTATTAATAATGGAATGAGCGTGATGGGGGCTGACCCGGCTACGGTTGGTATCGTAAAGGGGGTAATTATCTTTGCTGCGGTAGCGATTGACTATCTGCGTAGAAGACATTAAATCCGAATATTAATTTGGGGGGACTTGACAAAATTATAAAGTAAGGAATCGATAAGGGGGGTGGTGCCTATAAGCAGGGAGTGGCTATTATTAGGTCTGGAAATTTTAAGTAAAGGAGTAAAAGATGAAGAGATTTATTATGCCGCTAATAACAACGGTGGTAGTAGCTAGTGTAATCCTGGCTGGTTGTGCTAAACCGGCACCGGCACCAGCTCCAGCACCGGCACCAGCTCCGGCACCAGCGCCAGCTCCGGCACCAGCTCCGGCACCAGCACCAGCTCCGGCACCAGCGCCAGCACCAGCAGCACTAACGATGGCTAAAGATGTACCGGAGTTACAGGCTCTGGTAGCTAGCGGGGTGATGGATGGGGATTTGGTGATTAATCCTTATGAGGGATTGGCAATAAAGCCCGATGGTACACCGTATACTTTTGCCATGGCCTATTGTTTTCTGCATTGTGATTGGTTGACTAATGCTAGGGGATACTATGAGAGCGTAATTCACCGTGCTGGTGGTAAAACGATCGTTCATGATGCTAATTGGTCGGTTGAGGAGCAGTCAGACTTTATCGACAACCTAATAACCTCAAAGAGTGCGGATGGCATATTTATCTGGGCGACTCAGGAAACCCAGATGGTTCCTGCCGTTGACCGAGCAGTGGATGCGGGTATCCCCGTTGTTGCTTGTGACCCGCATGTCCATAGTGAGAAGCAGGTTACTTGGGTTGGTCACAAATGTAATTGTGATGTTGGTTCCAAGCTGGCGGGAGACTTCTTTGTAGATTATGCCAGGAAGACTGGCAAGCACCTCAATGTTTTTGAACTGTGGTCAACACCGTCTCAGGAGACAATTCAAGACCGCCATGAGGGATTCCACATGGGGGTTGATGCGTATCCTGACCTAGTTACCGTGCTAGAGTTTGGTGGTGAGACCCTGGGGGCGGATGAGGCGAGTATGAATGCGGTTATGGATGCTTTCACCACCCATCCTGAACTTAACGGCCTCTTTGTTCAGAATGGTGGAGGTACCGGAGCCATCAATGGGCTTAATGCCATTGGTAAATTGCTTCCGCTTGATGACCCGAACCATATCGTCCTTTGCTTCAACGATATTGACACCCGTACTATTGAGGCGCTAGATGCTGGTCAGCTTGATGGCGTTGTCTCACACGGTCCTCATGATTTGACCGATGTTGGTATCAAGGTGATGTTCCACCATCTCATCCTGGGGAAGAGCGACTTTCCGAAGGAGATTGTCTCTCCGATGGTTTTGGTTACCTCGGCAAACATTGATACCCCGCAGGGTAAGATTCTGGGAGGTCCTGCAGCTTGGCCTAGGTTGCCCGGGGGAAAATTTGACCTATGGCCAGTTTTTGACAGTAGTGCCCCCGGATGTTTGCTTAGTTACCCCGGAGCTAAACCATACCAATTGGAGACTCCGACAGTAGCGATGAGGAAGGCAATTAGGGGATACTGACCAGCTACGATTAATCTAGAGCTATAGATTTGGGATTGCTGGGGGCTGGCTGTTTAAATATATGGTCAGCCCTCGGTGGTTTTGGTAGGTGATCAAATCGACTAACTTACTTCTTATTTTAAGTGGAGAGTCCTCTATTTCTTATTCCTAAGCCTACCTTTTATCGTTTATAATTTTGACAATAGGCTGTATAATTGATAAAGGGTAATCTCGTGATTATTGACGTCGGCAACGAGGCTAATCTGGTGGTGGATAAGAGTGAGGATGTTGTCTATAATAGTAAAAAGGCTTAATGGTTAGTATTAAAAAATTTCAAATGGAGGGGGAGAAATGAAAGCGGCAAAAATAGAAGAGCCAGGGAAGATTGTTCTTGAGGAAATACCTGTTCCCGAGGTTCTGGATGATGAGGTGTTGGTAGAGGTTAGATACTGCGGGATTTGTGGGAGTGATCTCCACGGCTTTCGGTTCCCCGGTTTTATGCAGGTGGGAGCCTATATGGGGCACGAATTTTCGGGGGTCGTTTCCAAGGTTGGTAGCAAGATTAAGGGGTGGAAACCAGGTGATAGGGTGACAGTTCAACCTACCTATCGGTGTGGCAAATGCTGGGCTTGCCTCCACGGCTATACCCCCTGTTGCGAACACCAGATGGATGGCGGCATCGGTGAAACTGCCGATAAATCGCTACCCGGAGCCTTTAGTAAGTTTGTCAGGGTTCAATTCCCAGAGAAGAGATTATACTCTCTTCCTGATGAGGTATCCTTTGAAGAAGGGGCGTTAGTTGAACCCCTAGCTTGTTCGTTACGCGCCGTCAGAATATCAACCTTTAAGCCGGGGGACTATACGATGGTGCTGGGGGCTGGCCCAATAGGTTTGGGAATAATTACCTTCCTCCGAGCGGCTGGCGCGGGGATGATTATCGTATCAGAGGTAGATGCCAACAGGACAGCTTTAGCCAAAAGATTCGGGGCTGATTATGTATTTAACCCACAGAAGACTCCCAATATGAAGGACGAGGTATTAAAGTTAACCGGGGGAGTAGGGGTAGCCCAGGTATTTGAGTGTACCGGAATCCCTGAGGTATTTAATAGTGCCTTCGACTTTCTCCGTCCCTGGGGCCAACTTATGTCAGTGGGGCTAGTTATGGATGAGGTTCCCTTTGTTCCTTTCCGATGTCAGCCTCTCGAATTTCAGATAGGCTGGAGCTGGTGCCACGGTACCGATGAATTCCCCATCGTTATTGATTACTTGAGAAGGGGTTTACCGGTTAAAGAGATGATTACCGCTAAGATTAAGTTGGAAGATATCGTGGAAAAAGGCTTTGAAGCGCTCCTCAAGAAGGGGCGTGATGATATTAAAATACTAGTCTCTCCTGACTAGTAATTGGTGGAGCATTAACTAGGGTCTGCTAGATTAGCTCTTATGGGGTAGTTGGGCAGACCCTTTTTATCTATAGTCGGTGGGGCTATTAGGCATTAAACCTCACTACTACAATATCTCCGTCCTGAATCTGGTAGGTTTTGCCCTCAAGGTATCGCTTGCCAGCTTTATCTACCGCTGCTTCGCTGCCGAGTTGGATTAGGTCCGGGTAGTGTATTACCTCCATACGGATAAAGCCTTTCTCCATATCGGAGTGTATCTTACCGGCGGCGGTGGGGGCCTGGTCTCCCTGGCGACAGGTCCAGACGTGAACCTCCTTATCGCCAGCGGTAAAGAAACTAACTAGCCCTAGTATGTGGTAGGCGGCGCGAAGCAATCGTTCCATTGATGATTCCCCTAAACCAAGCTCAGCTAGGAACTCCGGTCGGTCTTCAGGGTCAAGCTGACTTATCTCAGCCTCGTCCTGGCCACGGATGATTATCATCTCGGAGCCCTCGGCATCAGCAATGGATTGGAGTGCCTTAACATAGCTATTCTGAGCGTCATCAGCTGATTTGATGTTAGCAATATAGAGCATTGGCTTGAGGGAGACCAGATTACACTCGTAGAGGCTGGACAGTTCCGAGGAGCTTAGCCCCTGCTTACGGGCTGGTATTCCTTCGTCGAGGTTAGCCTTTACCTTCTCGCAGTCAGCTAGCTCTCTAGCCGCAGCTCGGTCACCGGAATGTGCCTTTTTAGACAGGCGATTGATTTTATTGTGCAGGGTTTGACTATCGGCGACCATCAGCTCAAGGTCAATAGTTTCTACATCACGCTTGGGGTTGATGGTGTCGTACTCAAAAGGGATGTGGTTATCCTCAAAGCACCGCACTACCTGGAGCACTGCCTCAACATCCTTAATATGCCCCAGTAGCTTAGTGCCGTGTCCTCCACCGGCGGTGGAGCCAGCCTTAAGCCCGGGGATGTCTACTACCTCCAGGGTGGCGGGGACTATCTTAGAGGGGTGGTATATCTCTATCAGCGACTGGATACGAGAGTCGGGGACATTAACTGTGGCTTGATTCATCTCGACTCCTCCGTAGCTAGCGGCTCCAGCGGCAGTGATAGCATTATAGATAGTAGTTTTGCCACAGGCAGGAAGTCCGACCAGTCCGCATTTCAGTCCCATAGCGAATTCCTTAGCTTAGCAGTCAACTACATTTTATCAGCTTCGGTCTACCTCAGCAACCCTGGTGTAATAATGGTAGTCTCGCCACAGGCTGTTGACAAGACTTGGAGACCTTGCTATCTTATATACAAAATAATATGTCGCTCTTCGAGCTGTAGTACCTAAAGCTGGATAGGTAATGGTATACAGCCGTTGGACTGGTAGTCCTAAGGGTATAGATGGAAACGTCGCTGCCTCCCGTATTTGGAAAGGAGAGAAGATGGTAGATAGTCCTTGTTGGAGTGCCTCGTGGAAGGGGGACTTCTTTTTTGTTCTTTTATGCCTTCTGGCTTCATCATCTTTCCTACCCTTAGTCGGCGCTGATTAGTCTATCCACTTTTTACATCATTGGAGGGACGATGGCTGGTAGTGAGCTGGATGTTAAGCGTTGGGAGATGACGCCAGAGAAGGCGCGTCAGATGGCACATGCCGCCAGGTATGGCTTGTATTCCTATATACCCCCGTTACTGGCTGAGCAAATCGTCAATGATTACCACATTACTTGGGGCAAGTGTTTGGATGTGGGGGCAGGTAGTGGTCGGTTAGGTATTGAGATAGCCAGGATTTCCCAGCTTGAGGTAACCGCATTTGATATTTCGTTCAGTATGCTGAAGCTGGCTCAGGAGGAAATCAATCTTAACCGGTTAAAAGACCAGGTAGTTATTGTTCAGGGGAGGGCTGAAGCGATGCCCTTCGCTGCTGGCTGCTTTGACCTCATTGTTAGCAAGGGTTCGATATGGTTCTTTGCCGATAAGGTTAGGGCTTTTCGGGAGATATATCGGGTGCTTAAGCCTGGGGGGATAGCCTATGTGGGCTGTGGGGATGCCCGCCGCTGGCCCAGCAATCCCTCCGATTTTATCAGGATGGTTCGGTTTCGTATCAAGATGCAGGAGAGGAAGTTTCAGAAGGAGTGGCAGCGGCTCAGGCTGCCGCCGCAGGAATGGGAAATCATCCTGAAACGAGCCGGGGTTAATGATTATAGATTCCACGCCGGGTATTTCTGGATAGAGATAAGAAAGTAGCCTTCAGCTACCCGGCAGTGAGCTGGATAGGCTGGGAAGGGGGATATATGTGAGGAAACACCGTTGAATAAGACAAGGCAGTTTGTCCTAGGATGATTCGAAGCCTTAAATATGGAGGTTAAAAAAGACGAAAGGTAAATCCCTGAAGGTAGTTTTCCTGGTGTTAGCTGGGGCGGTGCTGTTGGGTATGCTGGCGGGTTATACTGCTAAGCTAAGGAATTCGTTATGGGACTGAGATGCCGGCGGTGGTGAACAGGGTGGTAGGGACCTTTCCCTGGACAACATGGACGATGTACGCCCTTGGTGTTGGGGGAAATAAATATTATTACCTCCTCCGGCTTTGGTAATCTCGAATGGGGAATCGTGGTGGGGACTAATGGTTTTCATACTGCCCTGGAAGACGAGATGGGAAAGATTAATCGAATGCGGGAGACAATCTATGCCAGGGATGAGATTAGCCAACCTCAGCCGCCGGAGGGTTGGTTGGTAGCCGGGATGTCCAAGAAGAAGCTGGTAGTCCTGATTATACTACCGCTGGCGCTGCTTCTGGTATCGCTCTTTCTGGGCAGGTATCATGTTTCCCCGATGACCGTGATGCAGGTGATGGCGTCAAGGGTTTTACCTATTGAGCCTACCTGGTCCCCTACTGTGGAAACGGTCATCTTCCAGGTAAGGCTACCCCGGGTAATACTGGCGATGTTTGTCGGGGCTGGTCTCTCTATTAGTGGTGCCTCTTTTCAGGGGTTGTTTCAGAATCCCCTAGTAAGCCCGGGCATTCTGGGGGTGGCGGTGGCGGCTGGCGTTTTGGCTGCGCTGGCAATCCTGTTTTCGGGAAATAGCGCGGTGATAT
>JAGGZY010000048.1 GCA_021161775.1 Dehalococcoidales bacterium | reverse complement strand
TATCCCCATGTGGGGAATATCAGGACAGCCCTGTTTAACTGGCTATTCGCCCGCCACCACGGCGGTAGCTTTATCCTTCGGGTGGAGGATACCGACCTTGCCCGTAAGGTTAAGGGTGCTGTGGAGGTAATGCTTGATGGCCTCCGCTGGCTGGGGCTGGATTGGGATGAAGGCCCCGAGGTAGGAGGGAAATTTGGCCCCTACTTTCAATCCCAGCGTCTGAAGCTATATAACGAGGCTGCTCAGCGGCTTATCGCTCAAGGGGACGCCTATTACTGCTATTGCTCCTCGGAGCGACTTAAGCAGATGCGAGCTGAGCAGGTGAGGCGTAAGCAACCGCCGGGCTATGACCGACGCTGTCGTAATCTAACCGAGATGGAACGGGCACAGAAAGCGGCAGGGGGGATTACTCCGGTAGTTCGTTTCAAGACCCCCCTTGGGGGGCAGACCAGTTTTAATGACCTTATCTGGGGAGAGGTAACCTTTGACCACAGCACCATTGATGATTTTATCCTGCTCAAGTCAGACGGCTACCCTACCTATCACCTGGCTAATGTAGTCGATGACCACCTGATGGGGATAACCCATGTTCTCCGTGCTGAGGAGTGGCTATCCAGCACCCCCCGCCACCTGTTGATGTATCGGGCATTGGGTTTTGCGCCACCCCAGTTTGCCCATCTGCCGATGATACTGGGGCCAGACCACGCCAAGCTGAGCAAGCGGCACGGGGCAGTCGCCATCACCGATTTTCGTAGTCGGGGCTATCTGCCAGAGGCGATGATTAACTTTCTGGCGTTGCTGGGCTGGTCGCTGGATGATAAGACTGAAATCTTCTCTAAGTCGGAGCTGATAGCTAACTTCTCTCTGGAGCGGGTGAAGCGGACGGGGGCGATATTTAACTGGGATAAACTTGGCTGGATGAACGGTGCCTACATTCGCCGCTTGAGTGGGGACGAGCTTACCCGCCAAGTACTTCCCTTCTTGGAGAGGGACCTGCCCCCTGAGGTCAAGCGGCCATTGTCGGTGGAGTATGTTAAGCAGATTATGCCGCTGATTCAGGAGCGGGTGCGCACCCTGGCTGAGGTTACCCCGCTAGTTGGGTTTTTCTTTACCCCGGAGCTTAGCTATGATGCTAAGGTATTGGTTGTGGAAAAGATGACCCCGGAGCTGGCTATCCACGTCTTAGAGGAGTCCCGACAGCGACTTAGTCAGCTAGAGGGGTTTGATGCCAACTCACTGGAGGCGATGCTCCGCCCCCTGGCAGTAGAGCTGGGTCTTAAGGCAGGGCAGCTTTTTGGCACCCTGAGGGGGGCGGTTAGCGGACTAAAGGTTGCACCACCCCTGTTCGGCAGTATGGCGATACTGGGTAGAGAGCTGTGCCTAAGGCGAATTGAAATAGCGCTGGACAAGCTAAATAGCCTGTAACTCTTTTATGACCTCACCCCCTTAATCCCCCTCTCCTTAATAAGGAAAGGGGGAAAATAATTAAAAAGAGGAGCAAAGCCCCTCTTAAATACCCTGATGAGTGGGAGGGAGGATATATGATAGGATTAAGTAAACAGGGTGGAAATCATGGATATTACAGGAAAGAGGGGAATACATTTTCATCTTGATGCGGTTCAAGATATTGGTGGATTCGCACTTGAGAGTGGGAAGCAGGGAGACTCTATTCCGGTTTTAACCAGAGCAACGATTAATTCTGATGAACCTGAGTTTTACAAATATATAGAGCCGCTATCGAATCCCCTTTTTAATAAAGTTGGGGTTTTCCGAAATGCTGTTTATCAGTTTTTGATACTTATACATAAGGACCTGAGTGCTGACCTCTACATAAATGATTTTCCAGTTGCAATTGAGATTATATTTAAGCGCGACATGAAAATGGGGGAAGCGGTAACGCAGGGGGATATTGCGGATATACGAAGGTTGAGATTCCCGAATATTGAAATAGTTAAGACAGACAAAGTGATTTGTTGCTTCAAAGTAGGCTGGAAGTTCGGGTTGTTCTTTGATTTGGGTCGTGAATTGGATATAGACGCAATGGAGCTAGACTTAGGAACAGCATATCGTTATTTATCGTTCCAATATGTCTATGAAGTCTTGGAGAACAAAACACAGTCTGAAGAAATGATAAAAGACGGGTGGTTTCCGTTTATAGAAATCGTTGGGGGTGAATATAAGTCTTTAAGCGAGGCTTACCAAAACAAATTTCACTTTGAAGAGAGAATTGATAAAATCGTTGGGAGTTTTGACAAAACGCGAATTGAAAAAATAACAAATAGATGGTGGAAAAAACAAATTTTTGAAGACAAGAGGGGAATCTTACAAGCTGGAATTAATGCCTTTCTGCGGGGTGGTAATGAAGGATATATCAACTGCATAAACACCCTTTTACCGCAAGTAGATGGAATTATTAGGCTTCAGTATTTAAGTGATACTGGCAAAAGTGTCGGGGTGAAAAAGTTATTACAACATCTCCGCGAAAAAGGAAGAATAAAATCTGGCTCTGATTCTTCATTATTATTACCATCCCCATTCTTGAAGTATCTTGGGGACGTTGTTTTTGCTCACTTCAATCTTGAAACTGGACAAGTGGATTTATCACGCTCTAGTGTAGGCCACGGAGTCGCTAAAGCTGAGGCTTATACAAAAATAGCTGCTTTGCAAGCGATTTTAGTTTTAGACCAAATCTATTTCTATATTTAATCAAGCGAGCCTAATTCTAGTGTTTAGGTGATTGTGGTTGGCACTTAGGGCAAAAGTAGCTGCCCCGGCCGCGGATAACTGTCCGCTCAATAGGGGTGCCGCAAACACTGCAATTTTTACCGCCGAGGCGATGAGCAACCTGGAACTGAAAATGAGCCGTGCCGACCTCACCGCCGGGGCGAAAGTAGCTCCTTACACTGGCTCCCTGACAATTAATAGCTGCCTTCAGCACCTGTTGGATACACCGATGGAGTTTTGTTACTTCTCCCTTGGTTAGGCTATTGCCCCATCGCTCAGGGTGAATCCCAGCAGCAAACAAGGATTCGTCAGCATACATATTACCGATGCCGGCAATAAAGTGCTGGTCCAGAAGCAGTGCCTTTATCGGCGCCTTCCGTTTTGCCAGTTGCTTAGCTAATATCTGGGGGGTGAAGCTATCTCCCAGAGCTTCGGGACCAAGCTTACCTACAATGGTATCGGGGTCGGCAACCAGCTCCATTATCCCCAGCTTACGGGGGTCGCGGAGGTAGATTTGGGTGTTCCTGTCCAGATAGATAGTGGCGCGGATAAACCTGCCTGGGTTATTCAGCAATAGGGAACCGGTCATCCTCAGGTGGATAATCAATGCTTCACCGCTGGATAGGCTAAAGATAAGGTATTTACCCCGTCGGCGGAGTTCGGTTATCTCCTGCCCGATGAGACGGGAACAAAACTCCCCTACCGAAGGCTGGCGTATTATCCCTTCCCTGCCCAGATTAATCCTGGTAACCCTATGCCCAATAATGTGGGGACGGAGCTCGCTCTTGATGGTCTCTACTTCGGGAAGCTCAGGCATTGGTGGTTACTCCATCTCTCCCCAGTTACTGCCGGTCTTGATGGTTACCTTGAGTGGCACGCTGAGCTTTAGTGCTGAAGCCATTACCTCGGGGACAAGCTGCCGCATTATCTCTAATTCATTATCAGGGGTCTCCAGGATAAGCTCATCATGAACCTGAAGTATCAGCCGGCTCGTCAAGTGATGCTTTTTCATCTCCCTGTCGAGGTTAATCATTGCTACCTTGATGATATCGGCTGAGGTCCCCTGTACCGGCATATTGATTGCCATCCGCTCGGCAGCTTCCCTGATATTGCGGTTGGGGGAGTTGATTTCGGGGATATAGCGCTTTCTACCCAGCAGGGTTTGTACATAGCCAACCTCTCGAGCCTGCTTCTTGGTGGCTTCTATGTAATCTCTTACCCTAGGGTATTTCTCAAAGTAGGCTCTAATAAACCGAGCCGCTTCCTTGAGGGATAGCTCGGTGGCTTGCTGTAATCCGTAGTCGCTCATTCCGTAGATAACCCCAAAGTTAACCGTCTTGGCTAGACGCCGCATATCCTTGGTTACCTGTGAGCTACTAACCCCGAACAGCTGGGCAGCGGTTGCCGAATGGATGTCCTCATCCTGATGGAATGCCTGTAGCAAGCTGGGGTCTTGGGACAGGTGAGCCAGCGAGCGCAGGTCAATCTGGGAATAGTCTCCGGCTAACAGATGGGAGCCTGGGGGGGCAATAAATGCCTTCCTGATTTCCCGTCCCACCTCACCACGCACTGGGATGTTCTGTAGATTGGGGTCGCTGGAGGATAGCCGTCCCGTAGCCGTTCTTGTCTGATTGAAGCTGGTGTGTAGCCGACTGGTCTTGGGGTTTATCAATGCTGGCAGGGCATCAACATAGGTTGACTTAAGCTTGGCTAGCTGGCGGTAGTCGAAAATCAGCTCGATTACCGGGTGGACGCCACGCAGTTCCTCCAGTACTGAAGCCCCGGTGGAGTAGCTGTTCTTGGTTTTCTTGGCGGTGGGTAGCCTCAGTTCGTCAAACAGCACTAATCCCAGTTGCTTAGGGGAGTTGATATTGAACTGGTGTCCCACGCTATTATAGATATCCTTCTCCAGGGTGAGTAACTGTTTGCCAAGGTGGTGGGACATCTGCCGCATCATCCCAATATCTATGGCGATGCCGTTTCTCTCCATATCAACCAGTATTGGTAGTAGCGGCATCTCCACCTCGGCAAACAGCTTCCATAGCCCCTGCTGGTGAAGCTCGGCCTCAAACAGTTCTGCTAGTCGTCGGGTCATATCGGCATCGGCACTGGCGTAGTTAGCGGCTTTGGTTATCTCTACATTAGACATGGAGAGCTGTTTTTTCCCCGTGCCGATAAGGGCGGTAATATGGGTCATCTCAATGCCTAGCCGGTTGAAGGCGAGGTCCTTCAGCCCCAGGGATTTCTCCCCCAGCAGGTAGGCGGCAATCATAGTATCAAAGGTCAGATTATTAACCTTTATGCCGTGTTCTGCCAGCACCGTCATATCATAGTTGCCGTTGTGAGCAATCTTGGCTAGAGAGCCGTCCTCCAATATCGGCTTAAGCCGGTGGATAACCTGCTCCAGGGGTAGTTGTTTAATATCCCCCCAGCCGATATGCCCTACCGGGATGTAATAAGCCTCTCCTGGGACCAGCGATATTGATATCCCTACCAGCCCAGCTGACATTGCCTTTAGGCTGGTGGTTTCGGTATCAATGGCAAAAGTCCCAGCGGATGACAGGTGATTTATTAGCCTATCTAGAGCAGCGGTGGTATCTATAATGTGGTAGTTAGGCTGGGGTGGAGGCTTAACCTCAACCCTAGTAGGAACCTCGGGGGCAGCCTCGTCTATCGGAGGTAGTTTGGGTAGCAGGCTGGAGAATTCCAGCTCGCGGAAAAATTCGGCTACCGACTGGCGGTCATAGTGCTTGAGCTGGCAGTCATCAAGATTTAAGGTAAATGGTGCCTGGGTAACGATAGTAGCCAGCTGTTTACACTGGCGGGCGGTTGCCTCGTTCTGCCGTAGTAGTGCTTGTAGCTTGGGTGGTGTTACCTCATCCAGGCGGTTATAGAGCTGGTCAATAGTACCGAACTGCCTGATGAGTTTAATAGCGGTTTTATCCCCGATGCCAGGAACGCCGGGGATATTATCGGAGGGGTCGCCCTTCAGTCCCTTGAGGTCGGCAATATGCTCCGGGGAAACGCCGTATTTCTGGCTTACTGCGGCTTCGTCATAGAGCATGGTATCACCGAAGGCGTGTCGGGGGGCAAATACCTTTACCCGGGGTGATACCAGTTGCATAGCATCAGCATCACCGGTAACGATAATAGTGTCAATCCCGAGTTCAGTTGCCTGTTGGCTAAGGGTTCCCAGAGCGTCATCAGCTTCGTAGCCATCATGCTCGAAGACTGGGATGTGAAAGGCATTTACCAGTTCCCTTACCTTCTCTAGTTGACCTATCAATTCCTCCGGAGTCGGGGGACGCTGTGCCTTGTACTGGGCAAACAGCTGGTGGCGGAAGGTGGGGGCTTTCCGGTCAAAGGCGATGGCATAATGGGTGGGTTTTAGCTCATTTATTGCCTTGAGTAGCATCAGGGCAAAGCCATAGACAGCGCCGACTGACTCCCCGGTCTTTCTTACGGTGAGGGGGGGCAGGGCGTGGTAGGCACGGTGAACTAAGGCGTTACCGTCAAACAGCACCAGTAATCTGCTCATAGTTTAATTATAGCAGAGTGGGAGAATTAGGGTTAACTGGTAGATTGAAGTCCAGTATGAGGGTTACGATATTTATCCTGATTATAGATGATTACGGATTTGTCTACTAGCTATTTAACCGTGGTTTTTGGTGGTATAATATGGAGCAATAAGAGGAGGGGTGATTTGTCGGGTAAGGACCTGCTGTCAATCGCTGACCTTGAGGCTCAAGATATCAGCTCGCTTATTCAGGATGCCATCAGGATGAAGGCTGAGGGCTGGTCGTCATTGCTTGGGGGAAAGGGTTTAGCCCTGTTGTTTGAAAAGCCCTCGCTAAGGACCCGGGTTAGCTTGGAGATGGCGATGCGACAGCTGGGTGGGGAGACTATCTATCTATCCCCGGCGGAGGTCGGTCTGGGCGAGCGTGAGTCAGTTCCTGATGTGGCTCGGGTGCTCAGCCGCTATGTGGATATTATTGCCGCTCGCACATTCTCTCACCAGAGCATAACGACCTTAGCCCGTTATGCCACCGTGCCGGTGATAAATGCGCTAACCGACCTGGAGCATCCCTGTCAGGCACTATCCGACCTGCTTACCATTTATGAAAAGAAGGGTAGCCTTGCCGGCTTGTCTCTGGCTTTTATTGGTGATGGCAGTAATAATGTAGCTCGTAGCCTGATATTAGCCAGTTCGCTTATGGGGATGAACTTCAGGGTAGCTTCTCCAGCGGGCTACGGGGTTAGTCGAGAGGTGCTGGAGATGGCGCAGGGCTATGCCTCATTGAGCGGAGGGAAGATAGTTAGCACTGACGACCCTCGACTGGCGATTGAGGGGGCTGATGTTATCTATACTGATGTGTGGGCTAGTATGGGGCAGGAGGCTGAGGCTAAGCCTCGGCGTCAGGTGTTTCGCCACTATCAGGTAACCGCTAAGCTGATGTCGTTAGCCGAGACGGGTGCCATCTTTATGCACTGCCTACCAGCACATCGGGGTTGGGAGGTAACCGGGGATGTCCTGGAGAGTCCCCAGTCGGTGGTCTTTGACCAGGCGGAGAACCGATTACATATGCAAAAATCGTTGCTAGCAATGATGCTGGCGGGTTATCACTAGGGGGATAATTATGAGTAGAGCAAGAGAGGTTAGTAAAAATATCTGGTATCCCATTGTAATCACCACCCTGGTGATACTTGGTTTTTCCTATCAATGGCCTACCCTGGTTATCTTCCCCATTATAGGGGCGGTTCTTATTATCGGCTTGGTAGGGTCAGTAACCGGAGCCAGACATAAAGAACTGGAGCAGTCGCTGACAAGACTCCGGCAGATAGCCGGCTATTTTAACCGTCGTTTTATGGGGGATTCCTCACTGTCTATCTTTGCCATTATCGATAGTCTGTTCAGCATTGAGAACCCCCGCTTGTGGGAGTGGGCGCGAGCCTGCGATATGTCGCGGCGGGTGTTCAATACCTGGTGTAATAGCTTTATCAACCGTATGGAGAGCGATGTTAGAACCGGCCGGCTGGAGAGCTGCCTGTATACCTATTTAAACGAGCTCTGGCTGGTAAATAATCACTACTATGAGTTCATCCAGCAATTTTATGAGATAGCCGGCAAGGTTGACCTTCTCCCCGAGGCTCGAGGCCAGTACAACCGGCTGGTGATGGAATATAACGCCTTTGCTCAGGAGTTCAGGGAGACTATTGGTGAATTAAAGAAGGTGGCTCGAACTGAGATTGAGCCCCCCAGCGTGAGGTCGGCTAAGGAATTATCTCCGCTGGCTAATTTATCTATCACTACTAAATCCCCCGGTGAGTAGGGTTTTTGAGGTGAGTGTGGCTAAGTCGGTGGTGGCTATTGTCGGCAGGCGGAATGTGGGCAAGTCTACCCTATTAAACCGGATGGCGGGTAAGCCGATGGCTATTGTTGCCGATTTGCCGGGAACGACCCGCGACCGGATATTGGCTGATGTCTCCTGGCGAGGGAAGAAGTTTACCGTAGTTGATACCGGCGGACTGGAGCTGAAACCTGAATCCGATATTGCTCGAGGGGTTAACGACCAGATAGAGGCTGCCCTTAATGAGGCTGAGGTTATCCTGTTTGTGGTGGATGTTAAGGATGGAGTAACCCCCGCTGATATTGAGGTTGCCGATGTAGTTCGCCGCATCGGTAAACCAGTGATACTGGTCGTAAATAAGGTGGATAATACTAAGGCTGAACTGGGGGCAACGGAGTTCTACCAGCTGGGGTTGGGTGAGCCGGTGGTCATCAGCGCCTATCATGGTCGGGGGACGGCTGATTTGCTGGACCAGGTTAGCTTTCGGTTACCTCTGGTATCGGTAAAGACGGTACCAGAAATGAAGGTGGCTATTGTGGGTCGCCCCAATGTCGGTAAATCGACCTTGCTCAATGCCTTGCTGGGGGGGGAGCGAGCCATTGTTGATGCTGCCCCCGGGACTACCCGGGATGCTATTGATACCCTGTTTGACTTTAAGGGACAGAGTGTGCTACTTATTGATACATCTGGCATCAGACGGCGAGGGCAGGTTGGGGGTAGGGTGGAGCGGTATAGTGTCAATCGGGCGATGCAGGCAATTGACCGTGCCGATGTTGTGTTGCTGGTTCTTGATGCCACGGAACTGGTAACTGCTCAGGATATGCATATCGCTGGTTATATCCAGCAAGCGGTGAAGGGGTTAGTGTTAGTCGTTAACAAGTGGGACCTGGTTGGTGATGTAAATATGGATGAATGCTGTCGGTATATCAAAAACCAGTTCCGGTTTATGGTTTATGCTCCGGTACAATGTATCTCCGCTAAATTAGGGCAGGGGATAGATGGTATTATGCCTCAGGTAACTCAGATATATCAGGAGAGGCTTAAGCGATTACCGACCGCCGTCGTTAACAGCACGGTTCAGCAGGCAGTAGCGGCTCATGGTTTACCTCGCCAGGGCGCAAGGCGGCTAAAGATTCTCTACGCTACTCAGGCTGAGGTAAACCCGCCAACATTTGTCTTCTTTGTTAATGACCCCGCTCTGGTGCATTTTTCCTATCGGCGTTACCTGGAGAACAGCCTACGTCGGGCATTTGGTTTTGATGGTACCCCTATCCGTTTTGTCTTCAAAGCGAGAGGGAGTAGTCATGATTAGTAAGTTTATTCTGGTAGCGGTAATTGGTTACCTGTTAGGTTCTATTCCCTTCGGCGTGATAATCGGCAAACGGGTGGCGAAGGTAGATGTTACCCGGTATGGTAGTGGCAAGATGGGAACTACCAATGTGCTGCGGACGGTGGGTAAGAAAGCTGCCGCGGCTGTCTTTGTCCTGGATTTAATCAAAGGGACGCTGTCGGTAGTGTTTGCCGGATTGATAATTGGCCAGGGGTATCTGGTAGTGAATGGGGTTGCTCTGGGGATGCTGGCAGCTCAGATTATCGCCGCTTCAATGGCGATGTTGGGTCATCACAAATCAGTATTTCTCAGGTTTCAGGGGGGAGGCAGGAGTGTGGCGACCTTCTTTGGCGGGCTAGCCGCATTGTGCCCGCTGGTAGCTATCTTCGGTGGCGAGGTTTTTATTATCGGAACGGGAACCACCAAGTTTGTGTCGTTAGGTTCTATCATTGCCGTAGTCAGCACCTATGCAGTACTAATTCCGCTGACTGTCCTGAATAAAGCCCCCATTGAATATCTAATCTATACCTTGGTAGGTACTGTAGCCATTCTAATTATACACCGGGATAATATCCGACGGCTGATGGCGGGTAAGGAGCGTAAACTGGGCGAAAAGGTCAAGATAATAAAGTAATCTGGTTACTTTCAAGGACTGGGGGTAATTTTCAAGATGGTGACCACAGAGCAGGATATGTCCAGGATTGCTATTATAGGTACAACTACCTGGGGGAAGACCCTGGGGGTGGTGTTAGCTCGTAAGGGGTTGGAGGTCAGACTCTGGGCACGGACGCCGCAAGAAGCCACCGCACTAAGCCGCCGGCTTGTCCCTGGCTCGCTTTCTAATGGTGACTTGCCGGCTCAATTATCGGTTACCAGCTCGCTAGATGAAGCTCTGGATAATGTCCAAGCAGTAATTCTGGCAGTACCCTCCCAGACTATGCGACGCAACATCCGATTGGTTAAAGATTACCTTAGTCGCTCGATGCTAATCGTGAGTGTGGCTAAAGGGCTGGAACTGGGCACTAATAGGCGGATGTCCCAGGTCATTACTGAGGAGATAGCCCCTAATTTTCAGACTAATATCTGTGTTCTCTCAGGGCCCAACCTATCTCGGGAGATTATGGAGGATTTACCAGCGGCGGCGGTGGTCGCGGCTCAGGATGAGGCGGTGGCTCGTCAGGCGCAGCAACTGCTGAGTAGCCCCCGGTTTTGTGTCTACATTAATACTGACCTGATTGGAGTTGAACTGGGCGGGGCGTTAAAGAATGTTGTCGCGCTGGGGGCGGGCATTGTTAATGGGTTGGGCTTTGGCGATAATATCAAGGCTGCCTTTATCACCCGGGGCCTTGCCGAGATAATTGCGCTGGGGGTTACGCTGGGGGCTAATCCACTCACCTTTTCCGGATTAGCCGGACTGGGAGACCTGATAGCTACCTGTGCCAGCACCCTGAGCCGTAATCACTATGTAGGGATGGAGTTAGCCAAGGGACGTCCCCTGGCTGAGATAACTGCTTCAATGAAGAGCGTTGCTGAGGGGGTTAATACCACGATTGCCGCCAGAAATCTGGCTCGGGAGCTGGGATTGGGGATGCCGATTACGGAAAAGATTTATCAGGTATTGTTTGAGGGGGCAATGCCCTATCAGGTGGTAGCTGAGGTAATGACTACTAATGCTAGTCACGAGCTATTCGGCCAAAACTGGGGACTGACTCCCTTCTTTACTAATCAGACTCACGGATAATTGCTGCTGGGGGTTATCTGTCTAATCCAGGGTTTCCCCTAGCTCTTTAAGCAGTTGACGCTGTTTTGGGGTTAGTGAATCAGGGGTAACCACCCGTAGGGTAACCAGCTCGTCGCCACGGCCTCGGCTATGAAGATGGGCAATACCCTTGTTCTTGAATCGGAACACTCGTCCTGTCTGACTACCGGCCGGTATCTTGAGCTTGAGCTTGCCATCTAGGGTAGGTACCGTTACCTCACTACCGAGGGCAGCTTGAGCAAAGTTGATGGGCAGTTCATAGATTAGGTTATCGCCAGCCCGTCGGAAAAATGGGTGTGGCTCGACGCTTAGGGTAACATAGAGGTCGCCGGGGTGGCCACCCCTTTCCCCGCTATCCCCCTCGCCGTTAAGCCGTATCCGTACCCCGTCATCAACCCCGGCTGGAATCTTGACCGAGATGGTGCGCTGATGTCTTTCTCGGCCGGTGCCGTGGCACTGGGGGCAGGGTTCAGTGATAATCTTGCCACTACCGTGGCACTGCGGGCAGGTAGCAATGTTAGTGAAGCGACCGAAGATACTCTGCTGAACCCGTCGCACCTGACCGCTACCGTTACAGTTGGGGCATCGCGAGGGTTTGGTGCCTGGCTGATAGCCAGTTCCCTGACATAACGGGCAGCTCTCGACGCGGGAGATAGCGACCTCTTTTTCACCACCAAAGGCGGCTTCCTCAAAGGTGATGGAGATATTATAACTGAGGTCAGCGCCGCGCTGTGGTGCTTGGCGAGCTGTGTGGGATGCCCCGCTAAAGAAAGCATCGAAGATATCGCCAAAACCGTTAAAGCCAAAGCCCTCAAACCCCTGTCCGAAGGCTCCCTCAATACCACCGTGCCCGAAGCGGTCATAGGCAGCCCGCTTATCCGCGTCCGAGATTACCTGGTAAGCCTCGTTTACTTCCTTGAACCGCTCACTGGCATCGGCATTGCGGTTGTGGTCAGGATGATACTTAAAGGCTAATTTACGGAAAGCCCTCTTGACTTCCTCATCGGTGGCATTGCGGTCGATGCCGAGAATCTCGTAATAATCTCGCTTGGTTGGCATATTGTTATAACCCTATCCCCTGTATTCCCCTCTTCTTCTGTCTGATGTGTCATTGCGAGCCAAAGGCGAAGCAAACTTATTTTTATCTTTTAGTTTGCTTCGCCGCTCCGCTTCTTGCAGTGACTTCTATGCTCTAAGAAGGGATCTGTCCCTCTAAGACTCTCGTTTTGTGTTCTTAAACCTCGCGGAACTCACCTTCTACGGTGCCTTCGTCGTTGCCTTCCTTACCCGGTGGTGGTGGTGGTGGTCCTGAGGGTGGTGGTGGTGGTCCTGAGGGTGGTTGCTGATAGATAGCTGCTCCTATCTTCTGCATGGCATCATTCAGTTCCTGGGTTGCCTGGCGGATGGCGTTAATATCACTCCCCTGCAGTGCTGAGCGAACAGCAGCAATCTTCGTCTCCACCTCTTGGTTCAACTCGGCGGGTATCTTGTCTTTATGCTCCCGTAGTGTCTTGTCAGCGGTATAAGCCAGGTTATCCGCAGTGTTACGGGCTTCTATCTCGTCGCGTCGCTTGGTATCTTCGGCGGCGTAGGTCTCTGCCTCCCGTTGCATTCGCGTTACCTCATCCTTGGATAGCCCGCTGGAGGCAGTGATGGTTATCTTTTGCTCGCGTCCGGTCCCCTTATCGTGAGCCTTAACATTGAGAATGCCATTAGCGTCAATATCAAAGGTAACCTCAATCTGGGGCAGCCCCCTAGGGGCGGGGAGAATACCATCAAGCATAAATCTGCCCAGCGTTCGATTATCTGCCGCCATTGGTCTTTCCCCTTGGAGGACATGAATCTCCACGCTGGGTTGATTATCAGCGGCGGTTGAAAAAATTTGACTCTTGGAGGTAGGGATGGTGGTATTACGGGGGATAAGGGGGGTCGCGACTCCACCCAATGTCTCGATACCCAGGGTAAGCGGGGTAACATCAAGTAGTAGCACATCCTTGACCTCACCCTTGAGCACCCCAGCCTGAATTGCTGCTCCGATAGCCACTACCTCGTCGGGATTAACCCCTTTATGTGGTTCCTTACCGTAGAATTGCTTTACCTTCTTCTGCACCAGGGGCATTCTGGTCTGCCCCCCGACCAGGACTATCTCATCAATCTGGGCGGTGGTCTTTTCGGCGTCGGTTAATGCCTGCCGGCAGGGACCAATAGTTTTTTCAATCAAGTCCATTACCAGTTGCTCCAGCTTAGCCCGGGTCAGGGTAAGGTTAAGGTGCTTAGGCCCGCTGGCATCAGCTGTGATAAAGGGGAGGTTTATCTCCGTCTGCTGGAGGGTGGACAATTCGCACTTTGCCTTCTCGGCAGCCTCCTTAAGTCGTTGTAGTGCCATTTTATCCTGTTTGAGGTCTATCCCCTGCTCGCGCTTGAACTCATCACATAGCCAGCTAATAACCCTCTGGTCAAAGTCATCCCCACCAAGATGGGTATCACCATTGGTCGACTTGACCTGGAAGGTGCCTTCACCCAACTCAAGGATGGATATATCAAAGGTGCCGCCACCAAGGTCATAAACGGCGATAGTCTCATCCTTCTTCTTGTCCAGTCCGTAAGCTAGAGACGCTGCGGTGGGTTCATTAATGATTCGGAGTACCTCCAGCCCGGCTATCTTGCCGGCATCCTTGGTTGCCTGGCGCTGACTATCGTTAAAGTAGGCGGGTACTGTGATGACGGCTTCAGTGACGGTCTCGCCAAGATACCTTTCAGCGTCCGTCTTGAGTTTCTGTAGAATCATCGCCGAAAGCTCCGGGGGGCTATATTCCTTATTGCCCATTACTACCTTGGCGTCGCCATTAGCGGCTCGGGTTAGCTTAAAGGGTAGTAGTTTCTTATCACGTTCTACCGTAGGCTCATCAAACTTGCGTCCCATCAGCCGTTTAATGCTGAAGATGGTGTTGTCAGGGTTGGTGATTGCCTGACGTCGGGCTACCTGACCTACCAGACGTTCTCCACTCTTGCTAACGGCGATTACTGATGGAGTAGTTCTCCCCCCTTCAGCATTGGGAATAACCTTGGGCTCCCCTCCCTCCATTACCGCCACGCAAGAGAAGGTAGTTCCTAAATCAATACCTATAACCTTAGCCACAATTTATGCCTCCTTTGTTGCCTCTTCTTCTCCGTTACCCACGACTACCTTGGTTGGCCGAATGACCCGGTCGTGTAGTTTATAACCCTTTTGTATTTCCGTAATTACCATTCCTTCCTTACCCTTACTCTGCATTACTGCTTCGTGGAGGTTGGGGTCAAAGGGCTCTCCCAGTGCCACAATGGGGGAGAGTCCCTGGGTTTTCAGGGTTGCCTGAAGCTTGCGTCCCACCAGCCTGATGCCGTCTACCCAGCTATCATCAGCGACATCCGGAGGGATGGAAGCTAGGGCTCGTTCTAAATCATCAACGATCGGCAGAAGGTTGAGTATCAAGGTGCTATTGGCAAATCGGCTAATCTCCTCCTTTTCCCGGTCACTGCGCCGTTTGTAGTTGATAAAATCAGCCTGAGCTCGCTTCCAGTTAGCCAGATTGCTCTCGGCTCGCTCCTTCTCCTCCTCCAGGGCTTGCTTTAATGTTGCCAGTTCAGTAATCTCGGATTCCCCTTGACTACCTGACCCTTCTTGTGGTGCTTCTTCTGTCATATTCACTCCCGGTCGATTTGTATTGTTGGGGTGGTGCTTCTTTGCCGTATAGTTCAGCGGACAGCCCGGTCAGCAGTGAAGAGAGGTAACTAACTGTGGAGATAGCGCGGGCATAGGGCATTCGGGTGGGTCCAATGACGCCTATCGTACCTGCCACTTGGTCCGGCAATCCATACCGGCAAATAACCACGCTGTAATTCTGAATAATCTCCGACAGGTTCTCCCGGCCGATAATCACCTCTACCTCATCAGGGGGCAGCTCTCGAGGAACCACTATCTTCAGCAGCCTCCGCTGGTCAATCAGTTCTAGTAAGGATAGTGTCTGCTGGCTGTTAACAAACTCCGGCTGGTTTAGCATAAGGTGCAAACCATCAATATAGGTCTCGGTATCACATTCCTCATCCTCAGCCTGCATCATCTTTGCGATACAATCGGTTATCTGTTGTTCGGTGGGCGAAAGCCTGATATCCCGGGCTAAAATCTGCGAGCTAGTTAGTCCCGAATAAGCCAGATTCAGTCGGTTGCTGACAATGGTTAGCTCAGCCGAAGGTATCGCTTGGTCGAAGGTAATTAGCTGTTGTCTAACCCGGGCGCCGCGTAGAATGAGAATCAGTAGTACCAGTGAGTCCTCCAGGGTGATAAGCTCTAGACGCTTGAACTGGCAGTTAGTGGAATGGGGGGTAGTTACTATTGCCATATTTTGCGTCAGCTGCGAGATAAGCTTAGCGGTTAATCTTAACCATTCCTCCAGTTCCTGCTCTACCTGATGAAAGAGATGGCGTATTAAGCACTGTTCAACCGACGGAAGCTCGATATTCCTCAGTAGCTCTACATAGTAGCGATAGCCCTTATCCAGCGGCACACTCCCTGCTGAAGAGTGTTGACGGATGATGTAGCCCTCTTTTTCAAGGTGAGTCATTTCATTACGAATCGTCGCTGAGCTCACCTTCAGCTCGCTATCCCGGGCGACACTCTGAGAGGCTACCGGCACTGCCTTCATAATATACTGCCCGACTATAGACTTAAGAATAGTTTCAGTTCTTGAAGATAACATATTTACCTCTATTAGCAGTCAACGCCTTTGATTGCTAACTACTATTTAATCTATCATTGTTGAGACTTATTTGTCAAGATATTCGGGTTTCAAGATATTCGGG
>JAGGZY010000050.1 GCA_021161775.1 Dehalococcoidales bacterium | reverse complement strand
TTTTGTAGAAGGCCCCCGTTTAACCAAAGGTGGCTTCTCCCCTAAAAGTGAACGTATGTAGCGATGGGGTATAATAGGGTCGTTCATCAATCTAGGGAAGGAACGAAAAATAGACCGTATTGTATCTGGCAAGCCAACCAACGATGACGTCTCTCTTGATACCAACCTCAGGCCACGCAGTCTTTCTCACTTCGTGGGGCAGGACAGGATTAAGGATAACCTGAACATTGCTATCACTGCCGCCAAAGGTCGGGGAGAGGCTCTAGACCATATATTACTCTATGGCCCCCCTGGGCTAGGCAAAACCACCCTGTCTTATATCATCGCCACCGAGATGGGGGTTAACATTAAGATTACTTCCGGCCCCGCTATAGAGCGCAGCGGAGAACTAGCCGCCATTCTGACCAACCTCCATCGTCAGGATGTTCTCTTCATTGATGAAATCCACCGTCTTAATCGGGCAGTAGAAGAGATATTATACCCGACGATGGAAGACTTTGCTCTGGATATTATTATCGGCAAAGGACCCGGCGCCAGAAACCTACGGATAAAGCTACCCGATTTTACCCTTATCGGCGCTACCACCCGTTTCGCCCTGCTCAGCCCCCCCCTCCGCGACCGCTTTGGGGCGATTTATCGGCTTGATTTCTATGACGAAACAGCTATCCAACTAATCCTCAGACGCTCGGCTCGTATCCTTAGGGTAACTGCTGAGGACAAGGGACTGGAGGAAATTGCCCGCCGAGCTAGAGGTACCCCACGAGTAGCTAACCGACTGCTGAAACGGGTTAGAGACTACACTCAGGTAATGTCGGATGGTACCATTACCCAATCCATCGCCATTGAAGCCCTAGGTAAACTTGAGGTCGACCCTATTGGACTGGATGAGATTGACCATAAACTGCTCCACACCATTATCGACAAGTTTAACGGAGGACCAGTCGGACTGGATACCATCGCTGCCTCCATCAGTGAGGAAGCCGATACCATTATGGACATCTACGAGCCTTATCTTTTACAGTTGGGATTTCTGGAGCGAACCCCCCGCGGCAGGATAGCCACCCCACGAGCCTACCAGCACCTCGGTTTAGCTTACACCAAAGGTAAACCACCTCAGCCAACCTTGCACTAAAATCAGGGATAGCATAAGGGGAACCCCTTAATGAGGAGATTCCCCCTACTTTTCAGACCGTTTATGAAGCCAGATTACTCCACCGAGACAGATACCACCTTAGCTACGAGTTCCTCATCATGAACAACCCTAACTAACTGCCCTATCGCTAGCCCAGTAGTCCCTCGCAGGACAAAACGGGTATGGTCATCATAGCTTAAGGTAATCTGGCTACTGCCATCAGCCGGGGCAATAACGAGTGTCCTATCTGCCGTGGAGATACCAGCAACCGTACCTGAAAGATGCTTACAGGTAACTGGCTCAACAATCAATACCCGTTTCGCCACCAGACTATCTGCTGCCGGTACGGCTTGCACTACTACGCGGTCCCCCACGGTAATATCATCAAAGCCAACCTCTTCACCCAGGGGGCGAAGTCGCTTCACTAACCCCCGCCCTACCTGCCTTCGCAGTCTCGGCGCTAGCCTATTTACTCGCCCGGCTAAACCGATGACCCGCCGCGGTAGCGGGGCTTCAAAGTACTGCGTATCATCGTTAACCGCCAGGGTAATTTCCTGTCCCCGGGACTGAATTACCAGGAAGGCTTCACCTTCATCCAGGCTAACTACCTTGCCGGTCAACACCTTGGGTAGCATATTACCCTCAGGAGGTGGTCCCCCCGAAGCCGCCAGTGCCGGCAGGGCTATCCCCAATATCAAACTCAGACTGAGGGCTACCACTCCTGCTATCTTCCCAATTTTCTTCATTTTACCCTTCTCTCGTAATTTAATTTCTTTTTAGTTCAAAATGGCATAGGTTACCTTAACGGTAAGGCTAATCTCCATCTCACCAGCACTAATCGGCGGTGGAGACGGGACTGGAGCCGGTACCGGAGCCCCCCCAGCCATTTCCATCCTCACCCCTTTAGGGATAAAGGACGAAGCACCCTCCGAGATATAGAGAGGTTTACCCAGCTTGACCCCGCCGAGGCTAGCCAGTTGCTCAGCCTTGGCATTAGCATCCGCCATTGCCTTCTCCCTGACCTCTTTATAGTAAACCGATGGGTCATCGATAGAAAAACTGATATTATTAATACGGATAAGGTCCCCCCCAGCCACAGCCACGGCATCAATAATGGAACCTACCTTGTCTATATCCCTTATCTTAGCGGTTACCGTATTGGTTACCCGGTAGCCAACGATAATCTCTTCACCAGTTTCATCATTCCACCGGGTTCTCTGACGAATGTTAAAATACCGCGTCTTGATATCCTTTTCTGCCACGCCACCGCTGGTCAGCGCCGCCATCACTCTATCCATCGCCGCCGATGCCTCAGCCTGAGCCTCAGCTACTGTTACCTCCTGAGCCTCAACACCTAAGCTCAGGTTAGCCACATCAGGAACCGCCGTAGTCTTGCCTTGGCCGGTAACCTCAATCCCCTGCTGCTGACTATCCAGACTGACCTGCAGCGAGGCCGGCAAACTACCTAACCCCGGTCCATCCGCCCGATAACCACAGCCACATAGGGTAACTATGGGTATTACTGCTACCAGACCTATTGCCACCAGCCACTTCTTGTTCATCTTCATTACCTACTCCTTATAAAAATTCTGGCTTTCCCAAATTATAACGGATAGATTATCATTTAGTTGCGGTGGGAATAACTCAGCAAACCCCAAATCGGTAGCTAATCTAAAGCGGCCAGAGTTCTCCGGTAACCAGCTACTGATACCCCAATTGCTCGACGCAGGGCAGGTTTTACAGGGGCCGGGACTCTATCTAGCGCCGCCCGGAGAGCAGCAGGGTCATTAGTGGCATAGGTATATAACATAACCCTCAGTCTAATCCGGTCACCAGCCTTAATAAAGCCTTTAGCCTTCTTCACCTTCCCCGGGGATAAAGCTGCTGGTCCCTTGGTTAGCGCCTCTTCAGGAACCACACCGGTATCTTCCTTATCCTTAGGTGCTGGCACCGTTAGCGCTTTTGAGGGCTCGCTTATCTGCTGGGTTGAGACCATCTGCGTCAGGGCAGTTAAGTGCCGGCCCAGACGCCGGGTAGTAATCTCCACCCGCCAGATATCACCCTTGTCAGCCATACAGATTATCTCCGCCACCCTCCTATCAGCCAGCATTGCCGACAGCTTCACCTTACCGATATCGGAAGGGGTGAAGGCAAGCTGCATTCGCTCGGTAGCCAGCTTAACCGAATAGAGAGGCTCATCCGGCATACTGTTGCTGGCAGCAACGGCAGTGCCTCCCCCCACCAGCAGAAGGATGCTAGCCGTCATTAAGGCAATTACCCACCGCGGCCGGAATCTAAGGGGAGCTCGCTTTCCCCCCACCTTAAGCGCAGCACGGAATTCATACCTAGCTCGCGACCTGAACTCAGGACGAGGCTGGATAGCCGAAGCCTCACCTACTGCCTGAGCCACTCCTAACAGCGGCCCCAACTGGCTAGTCTGCTCGGGGTAACGCTTAAGACACTGCTCTACCGACTCACCCTCAGCCAGTCTCTGCAGACAGTCATCAAGGATATTTTCCAACTCACGATTATTCTTCATCTATCAATCACACCAAGCAGTATTTTACGCAGAGCAACTATAGCATTATGCTGTAGTGATTTTACCGCTCCTTCACTCTTGCCGATAATCTTAGCCGCTTGAGCCACCGTCAGTCCGCCAGCAAAACGAAGCGAAATTACCTCCTGCTGGGCAGAGGTTAGTTGCTGGGTCGCCAGGGCCAATCTCTCGGCATCTAACTTCTGACCAACGATTAATTGTGGGTCATCATCAGCCGCCAGTAGCGACTCATCCAGGAAAGCCGTAGCCCGTCGGGCTTTCTTTCTCAGATGGTCAACCACCTGGTTGTGGGCAATACGAAACAACCAGCTAGAGAAAGGAAAACCCCTCCAGCGGAAGGAAGCAATTGCCCGAATAGCCTTAAGAAAGACCTGCTGGGTCATATCCTCAGCCTCCATCCTGTCTCCTATTCTGATGGCTATATAGCGATAAATCTTATCGAAATACTCCTCATATAACTGGGCGAAAGCTTCCTCATCGTGCTGTTGCGCCCTCCGCACCAGATTCTCCTCATCCTGCACCCGATAACCCCCTACTATCTAACCGGTAACTGCGGTGTTATCCGATGCACAAATTATAACGAATGAGATGTGAAAAAGATAGCTATTACTGGTCAAAGGGATGTGTTACAATAGCTCCCGAAACTAGATCTGGAGAGTAAAAACTTGCCCTATCCCTATTATGTGCGCCCGATGCGTAGCGAGGATATTGCTCAGGTTACCGATATCGACCATGAGGCTTTCCCCACTATGCTACCCCCGGCTAACTACCAGCGCGAGCTACAAATCCGGATAGCTAATTACATTGTTGCCGTCCAGCAAGGCAAGACCTTAACTGAAGACCAGACAGCCGTTACCCCAAAGAAGCAGCCCCCCAGCCTCGTTTCCCGGCTAAAGCAGTTTTTTAGCCCTGCCCTTAGCCTACCCCCAGTTACCCCTCAATATATTGTCGGTTTCGCTGGCTGCTGGGTAATGGCTGATGAAGCCAACATAACCAACCTGGCGGTGCGAAGCAGCTACCGCCGACAGGGGATAGGAGAACTCCTACTGATATCCATAATTGATATCGCTATTGCCCTGAATGCCCGCATTCTCACCCTGGAGGTACGGATATCCAACACTATCGCCCAGAACCTCTACCGCGAGTATGGCTTTACCCCAATAGGTCAACGTCGTGGCTATTACCGCGACAATAAAGAGGATGCCCTGGTGATGTCCTCTGAAGATATCCTAGCGGCACCATTTCAGTCACACCTAGCCCAGCTGAAGCAAGTTCACTCCCAGAAATGGGGCAGCTAGAGCTATCCTAAATAGCCAGAACACTTGACATCAATACTAGAGGTAGTCTATATTTACAGTAGTCTTTCCCAGCTAGGGTTTTTAGAAAACCTTATTGTTAGTTAGGATTTGCCGATGGAAGATAAAGATACTAACCACTCTTCGGTGAGTTTAAAACAGGTGCCAGTAGGTTATGAATTTCCGCCGTCTCGCTATGAGCTGGACGGGTTAGTTGTTTCTAAATATGTGGAAGCGGTTGGTGAACAACATGACTTCCTAACAATGGGGATTGTTCCTCCCCTGGCTATAGCGGCTTGTGCCATGACGGCAACGTCGCAGTCATTTGTGGTACCTCCGGGGTCAATACATGCGTCCCAGGAGTTTGAATTTCTCAAGTTGGTACCCATCGGAACCACCATAAGTTGTAGTGGCAAGGTAGCCAACAAACTGGAGCGAGGCAGGCTAAATCTGATAACCCTCGAAATTAAGGCTCTGGACCAAGACCAAGAAAAGGTGTTGACCGGGAAAGCCACCATAGCCGTGCCAAGCTAGAATTCAGGAGAGGAATACCTGTCTTGTTAGAAAAACCTAGACTCTCGGATATCCATCAGGGGGATAGCTTACCTTCGGTAATAAAGCATATCACTCAACAGGATATTAACCGATATGCGGAGGCAAGTGGCGATTTTAATCCTATTCATGTTGATGAGACCTTCGCCGCTAAAACCCCGCTGGGGGGGACTATCGCCCATGGTATGCTAGTTCTAGCCTATCTATCAGAGATGATGACCCAAGCCTTTGGTAGCTGCTGGCTAGAGGAGGGTAAGCTTGCGGTACGCTTCAAGTCAGCGGCCCGCCCTCAGGATACCATAACCACTAGTGGCCAGATTGATTCCATCGAGGATAAGGATGGTATTCCACAGGTAAATTGTAGCCTGGAGTGCTGCAATCAAAAGGGAGAGATAATAATTAACGGCCGAGCCACAGTTAAACTTCACTAATCCGATGAGGAAGGAGGCCAAGGAGACCTTTTATGGCCAAGGGCAAGCCGAGGGTGAGAATAGCGGTAGATGCTATGGGCGGTGATAATGCCCCCGGAGAGATAGTCAAAGGGGCTGTAGACGCTGCCAGAAAAGACGATATAGAGCCCATACTAGTCGGACCCAGTGACCTCATTAAGCCAGAATTAGCCAAACATAATACCTCGGGATTACCAATTCGACTAGTACACTCTGACGACTTCATCAAGGAAGAAGAGAACCCGGCGCTGACCATCCGCCGCAGGCCCAACTGCTCGATAGCGGTAGCCACCAAGTTGGTGAGGGACGGAGAAGCCGATGCCCTGATTGGAGCTACGGCTACTGGCTCTCTGGTTACCAGCGCGATGCAGTTTCTGGGGATGATAGACGGGATTGACCGCCCTGTAATCGGTGGTGTTCTAGCGGGGGTTGCCCCCAAGACCGCGGTATTTGACCTCGGGGTAAATACGGACTGTAAGCCCCAGTATCTGCTAAACTTCGCTATCATCGGAACTGTCTACGCCAAGCTTTTTCTCGACATTCCCAACCCCACGGTAGCCTTACTGAACATCGGTAAAGAATCAACCAAGGGAAACCAACTGACCCGAGAAGCCTACCCCCTCCTCGAAAAGAGCGGGCTAAACTTCATCGGTAATGTGGAAGGTGACGGCATCCTTAGCGGACAGGCTAATGTCATTATCTGTGACGCCTTTACTGGTAACTGTCTCTTCAAGCTTAGTGAGGGCGCGGTTGAAGTCATGAAGGGTTTTTTCACCAGTAAGACGAAAAGTTATCCGCTCCTATCCAATCTCCTTAAGGGAAAGATGAAGAGCCTGATATCGTCATTGGCGTTACCTGATAGTGCCGGTGGTGGACTCATTTGGGGGCTTAATGGAGTGGTGATTAAGATGCACGGCAATAGTCTGGCTCCCAATGTAACCGACAAACTGGGGCAAGCCAAGCTAATCGTGGAGAAGGATGTAGTAGGCTGCTTGAAAGCCAAGTTAGCTGAGATTAAACAACATATCAATCTATAAAGGAGTTATTAATGGCTAGTACTGAAGAAACCATCAAAGATATTGTCGTTAAGATTGTCCATTGTGACCGAGAAACCCTTACCCCTAACGCTAGTTTTCAGGATATGAAGGCTGATTCCCTGGATATGGTCCAGGTACTGGTAGCCCTAGAAGATGAATTTGGTATTGAGATTCCTGATGAAGACGCTCAGAAGTTTAAAAACTTCGGTGACTTCGTTAGCTATGTTGAGGCTCAGGTAGCCAAGAAGAAGTAATGTTTAACGGCTCAGAGAGGCACCTAAAACTGAAAGAACCAAGAGCCACTACCGCACTAACCCAAAGCCAGCGGTAAGCGGTGAGGAAACCTTGACAGAAGGACAGATAGTTGCTGTCAGTGGGGGGGTGTTGGTTTGTTTCGTTGTTGTGAATAAAGGAGGAAAAAATTAGTTATGCAACGAGTAGTAGTTACTGGAATGGGTGTTATTTGTCCACTAGGTCTAACCATAGACGAGCTCTGGACCAATTTGGCATCAGGCAAATCGGGGGTTGGTCTTATTCAAAAATTCGACGCTACCGAATTCCCGGTGAAGGTGAGCGCTGAGGTAAAGGACTTTGACCCTGCCAAATATATGGATATAAAAACGATGGAGCGTACTCAGCGAACGATTCACATGGCTCTCCCAGCCGCCAAAGAGGCTATAGAAGCCTCCGGGTTAGATATGAGTAAGGAGAAACCGGAGCGAGTTGGTATCGTCAGTGCCTGTATGCAGGAAAACATGACCATTGTTGAAGGGTGGAAGGTACTTCAGCGGCGAGGTCCTAGAAGGGCTGACCCTCTGTTCTTCACCAAGGGGGCTCCCAGTATCATCTCCCTGCAGGTAGGACTGCTGTACGGATTCAACGGCCCCTGTATCAGCGTCAACAGCCTTTGTGCCAGCGGCGCTGACGTTATCGCTAATGCCGTAAATTACATTCGTCTGGGCTATGCCGATGTGATGGCCGCCGTTGCCTCGGATACTTCACTGGACGAAATGACCGTTGCCTCTATGGGGGTGCTGGGCGCTCTGAGCAAGAACCCCGACCCGGAGACAGCTTGTCGTCCCTTCGACCTCAATCGTGATGGCTTCATCTACGGAGAGGGCGCCGGAGCCTTAGTACTGGAGAGCTACGAGCACGCTAAGCAACGCGGAGCCCCAATCCTAGCTGAGGTAGCTGGAACTGGTTGGTCCTACGATGCCTTCGATGTATCTGCCCCTCAGGCTAAGACAGAAACTATCGCTATGAAGAATGCCCTTCGGAATGCCGGGGTGAGACCGGATGAGGTTGATTACATCAATGCCCACGGCACCAGCACCAAGCTGAACGATGTCTGTGAAACCAAAGCCATCAAGCTGACCTTTGGAGACCAGGCTTATAAAATCCCGGTAAGCTCATCCAAGTCGATGTTTGGTCACCTGATAACCGCCGGAGGGCTAGTGGAGTCTATCGCCGTGGTATTAGCCATAAATCACGGACTCATCCCCCCGACGATACACTACGAAACCCCCGACCCGGAGTGCGACCTGGATTACGTACCCAATGTGGCTCGCGAGGCGAAGCTAGATATTTGTCTGAAAGACAGCTTTGGCTTCGGGGGACAGAATTGTTGTCTGATACTCAAACGATTTAAGGATTAATAAAATGGAAGCAGAATTAGCCGGTAAGGTATCACTGGTTACTGGTGCTTCGAGTGGTATTGGTGAGGCAGTAGCCTTAAAGCTCGCCAGTCTGGGGAGCAAGGTAGTCGTTAATTACCTATCAAGCGAGCTTGGCGCCGCTAGCGTAGTTGATGCAATCACCAATGGGGGAGGGGAAGCAATAGCTCTGGGAGCCGATGTCAGGGATAGCCAAGCAGTGAAGACTATGGTGCAAGAAATAACCGACAAGTGGGAAAAGATTGATATCCTGGTCAACAATGCTGGCATCAACCGGGACACCCTGTTACTCAAGATGTCGGATAAAGCCTGGGACGATGTAATTGATACCAACCTGAGGGGAACCTACGCCTGCACCAAGTTTGCCCTGCGCTCAATGATGAAACAGCGCTGGGGACGTATCATCAGTATGTCTTCTATCGCCGGGCGAATTGGCAATGTTGGTCAAACCAACTACGCCGCTTCTAAAGCCGCCATCATCGTCTTTACCAAGAGCATCGCCAAGGAAGTCGGCTCGCTTAATATCACCGCTAACGCTATTGCTCCAGGGTTTATTGTCACTCCGATGACAGATAAACTACCTCAAGAGCACAAAGAAGCCTTACTTCAGATGCTCGCTGTAAAGCGCTACGGCAAACCGGAAGAGGTCGCCGAGCTAGTTGCTTTCTTAGTCAGTGACCGAGCCAGCTACATCACCGGACAGGTTATTGGCATTGACGGAGGAATGCCTTCCTAGCTCAGCCGCCAAACATACAACCACGATGTCCAGCATCGGGGCCTGTCTGTTGCATATTTGACTTGAGCCAGTCCTCCAGACCCTGTTTGCTCTCCTCCATTGACCTTTTCAACTTATCCACACTGATGCCCTCAAGATAGCTGCTGGATCGATAGGTTTTAGCTGACTCTATCTGCATATTAAAATCCTCGGATAGCCTAAAGGTACTGGCTAAACTACTACGTAACGAAGGCTCTAAAAAATCTATTTTAGCGTTATTGCGCTGCCAACTACCTAGCTGAAGCTTCTTAGGCCGCCCCTGGAAACTGAACCCCTCCACAATCCGCTGATTGTTATTGATGTCCGAGAACAGACTGGAGGCTATCTCCTGAGGGGTTTTCTCCGATTTACGCCGCCTCATTACAATGCTCAATACTACCAGCACAATTAGCGGTATTATCGTTGACCACTGACTGTTGTCAGCACCAAGATCACAAGATTCAAACATATGCTAATTCCTCGCCTTAACTGTTGATATTTAGCTAATTAAACCAAATTATGGGCAATATGTAAAGTTATTCTATTTAAGGCTTCCCTACCAGCAGGCATATATTCCGCGACCAGAACCGAAACCGGTAGCAGTAAGAGCTTTCGGGGAAGGCTCTTAACACCCTGAAGCCAGCACTCCTCACCAAATTCTCCAGCTCAGGGTAGGAGAACAGATAATAGTAACGCCAGAGCGTCTCATCACCTGTCCGCCAAGGTATAGCTACCTCCTTGGGCTTAAACCAGAAGCGCCGTTGCCAGCGATTCCACACCGTAATGAAGACTTCTCCCCCCGGTTTCAGCACCCGCCACAGCTCATCAAGAGCGGCCCGTTGCTGTTTCCTCCTCAGGTGATGGTAGGTGGCTACCGAGATTACCCAATCAAAGGATCGGTCATCAAAGGGGAGTAAGCTGACATCAGCCAGTAACAGATTAGGGGTAAGGTTAAACTTTCGGGCGTATCTCCGAGCAAATTTTAGCATCTCCGAGGAGCTATCCACCCCGTATAACTTAAAGCCTTCACCCAAGGGTAAGAAATCAGCCCCGTGAGCACAGCCAAGGTTAAGCAACCGCCCCCCCTGCCACCGCCGTGCCAGCTCCTCTAGCTCTCTGCCAAAGATAGACCAGTGTCTGAAGTTATACCACCCCGGGGCTATCCGATTAAATACATCTCGGTTTGTTGCCATAAGCCTAATCTGCTACACTGATAGTAAGTATACTATGAAGAAACTCACCCGAACAATCTCCGGGGTTACCCCCCTGGCAGTGATGACCCAGCCGATGAAATGCCCAGGGCACTGTATCTGCTGTCCCACCTACCCTAACATACCCCAGAGTTACACCCCAACCTCACCCGCGGTACTCAGGGCAATAAGATGCGATTATGATGCTGGGAGACAGGTTCAGTTAAGACTAAAGATGTTCTCCGATATGGGACACCCCACCGACAAGATTGAGCTGATAATAATGGGGGGCACCGTCCTCTCCACCCCCATAGACTATCAATATCAGTTCGTCAAGGATTGCTTTGATGCCCTAAATGGCGAGCCATCAGCTAGCCTAGAAGAAGCCAAGAAAATCAATGAAACCGCCACCCATCGCTGTATCGGGGTGTGTATCGAGACCCGTCCCGACTGGTGCCGACAGGAAGATATAGATAGAATGCTGGAATTCGGCACCACCCGGGTAGAACTCGGCGTCCAGACAATAGATGATGGAATTTACCACCTAATCAAAAGGGGACATCAGGTAGCCGATGTGGTTAGCGCCACCCGACGGCTTAAGGAGCACAGCTTTAAGGTATACTATCACTGGATGCCAGGGCTACCCGGCTCAACCCCGGAAAGGGACCTTGAGCTATCCAAGAGGCTATTTAGCGACCCCCAGTTCAGACCGGATGGCTTAAAACTGTACCCCACGATGGTGATAGAAGGTACCGAGCTGGAGAGATGGCGCCAGGAGGGACGCTATCAACCCTACCCCGATGAAGTGATGATTAATCTGATTAGTGACATTAAATCCATTGTCCCCAAATATGTCCGAATCTCCCGGGTATTGCGGGATATCCCAGCGCAATATATTACCGGGGGTCCCAGGGACTCACTACGGGATGTAGCTAAACGACGCCTTCGAGAGCAGGGTAAGGAATGTAGGTGTATCCGGTGTCGGGAATATGGCCACCGGAGGCGCGATGGCTGGGAGATAGGTACCCCCCATATAGTGAGAATGGACTATGTGGCTTCAGGAGGCAGTGAGATTTTTCTATCCGTTGAGGATAAGCGAGAAACCCTGTTCGGGCTATTACGACTGAGGATTCAATCCCTGCCACCAGCTAATCTGGAACGAGAATTTCAGGGCAGGCTAGCCTTAATCAGGGAGCTACATGTATTCGGTCACGAGGTCTCCCTCAATCAGCAAGACCCCGATTCAGCCCAGCATAAGGGCTTAGGCAAAGCACTACTCAGCGAAGCCGAGCGTATCGCTAAAGAGGAATTTCAGACGCCCCAGATAATCATCCTCAGTGGGGTCGGGGCTAGAGAGTACTACCGCACCGAGTTTGGCTATTCCCTACGGGGAAACTATATGGTTAAGCGCCTCTAACTTAGCCCGACGCTACAGCATCCCGAAGCTTTACCTGCTTACCACTTTTGAGATAATCTATTGCCCACTGGATAGCAGCCTCGCCTTCAAGCTCAAGCTCATAGTCAGGCTCAATACCCTTGCCCTCAATGAGATGACCATCGGGGGTCAACCAGCGACCGGTGGTAATATATAATCCTGAGCCGTCAGAGAGATGCCGCAGGATATCAACACTACCCTTGCCAAAGGTCTTACTACCAGCAATGGTAGCTCGGTGATAATCCTGTAGTGTCCCCGACAGCACCTCGCTACCGCTGGCACTAAAGCTATCTACCAGCACTACTATCGGCAGGTCAGTAGTCGTCTTCTGAGGCTTAACCGAGAGGATGGTCTGCTCCCCCTGATTGTCCACCATCGTGGTGACTACCCCTTCCTTCAAGAAGTGGCTAACAACATCAACCACCGCTGTCAGCAAGCCACCGGGATTGCGACGCAGGTCGAGGATAATGCCGGTCGCCCCCCGCTTAACGGCGCTATCCAATACAGGGTCTAGCTCCTCATTAGTCCGGGCTGAAAAGTGGGTAATATTGATATAAGCGATGTCCCCCTTCATCTCAAAATGAACGCTTTCCAATTTAATCTCGGCACGGATAATTTCAATCTCCTCCGGCTCAGTATCCCCTTCATGGAGAACCAGCAAGTTTACCGGGGTCCCTTTGGGGCCACGCACTAGAAGCACTACCTCAGCCAGGCTCAACTCGGCAGTAGACTTGCCATCAACCTCAAGGATTTTATCCCCCGCCCGGATACCCGCCTTAGCCGCTGGCGAACCGGGGATAGGGGCAACAATGATAACCTGCTCATCCTTAACCGCCACATGAGCCCCAATACCCTCAAACTTCCCCTGCAGGTTACTCATACTGAATTTACAGATATCGGGGTCCAGATAGGCTGTATAAGGGTCATCCAGTGCCTTTACCATCCCCCGGATTGCCCCCTGCTGCAGGGCATTGGCATCAAGGCTATCCCCGTCTACATAGTCTCGAAAGATTATCTCCCACGCCTCGTTTACGATACCCAAATCTGAAGACGGGCTAGATGAACAACCCATCCCCAAGACCAGCGTTAGCACACTCACCAACAGGGTCGCTAGCATAATTCTTACCGTTTTTGACATTGCTTTCACTCTCACTAAGGTATTTCACCACCAGACCGGTCGCTGCCTAACTAAAATTATAACCGAGGCTAATCTAATGAGCAACATTAATCCGGTTCAGCTTAGCCACCTTTGGTGATACAATATAATACGATATACTGGTAAGCCTGAGGGGTTTCGTGGATAATAAGGGTCAGGAAATACTGGAGTTTAGCCGGATACAGGAGATAATCGCCGGGTTTACCTCTTTCTCCGCCAGTCATGAGTTAGCTACCAACCTTCAGCCTATCTCCGACTACGAATCTATCCTGCTACTACTCAACCAATCGGCGGAGGCACGTTACCTACTGGCACGGGAAGCCGACTTCTCCATTGGTAGCATCACTGATATTCGGGAGGCAGTAAATACCGCGGGACGGGGCAAGACCCTTGAGCCGCCAGTCTTGGTCAAGATTCAACAAACCCTAGCCGCCACCCGTCAGTTACGCCATAACCTTAGCCAGTTTAGTACTGAACTCCCCCGGCTCTGGGATATTGCTGGTGGTATTAGCCAACTGCCCCAGCTGGAAAGAGCTATTGCCAAATGTATCGCCCCTGATGGCGAACTACTGGATTCAGCCTCAGCTAAACTAACCAGCATCCGGCATCAGCTCAGGGAACAACGCCACCAGCTACTCCACCGTATGGATACCATTATCCGGTCAGCACTGGCACGGCAGGCTATTCAGGAACCAGTTATTACCGAGCGGGAAGGCAGGTATGTTATCCCGATTAAGTCAGCAGCCCGCAAAGAGATAACTGGCATCATCCATGATGTATCTAACACCGGGGCAACGGTATTTGTTGAGCCGTGGGAAGTAGTAGAGCTGGGCAACGAGCTTCGCCAGCTAATTACGGAAGAAAAGCACGAAATAGACCGGATACTCTGCGCCCTCAGCGGCAAGGTTGGTGACCAACAGGCAGAAATCTCGGCTAACATCGCCCTCAGCGCCACACTAGACCTAGCTCTAGCCAAGGCAAAATATGCCCGACAGGTAAACGCCACTGAAGTCAGCCTGATTGCTCCGGGGAGTCAGGCTAGGGTGCTTAAGCTTATCCACGCCCGACACCCCCTGCTCGGCAATCAAGCAGTACCCCTGTCAGTAGAGATAGGTCGGGATTTCTCCATTCTGGTCATCACCGGGCCTAATACCGGTGGTAAAACGGTTACTCTGAAGACCATCGGCTTACTCAGTCTGATGACTCAGGCAGGACTGCCTATCCCGGCATCACCCGATAGCTGCCTGCCGGTCTTTGACAATATCTTCGCCGATATTGGTGATGAACAGAGCATTGAGCAAACCCTGTCCACCTTTAGCTGGCACACTGGTAACATTATCCACATCACCGGAAATGCCACCCCCGAAAGTCTGGTGCTTCTCGATGAACTGGGCACCAGCACCGACCCCGCCGAGGGTTCTGCCCTGGCTTGCTCTACCCTGAACTATTTTCGCCAGCGAGGAATAATGACCATCGCCACTACCCACTATGGTGAGCTAAAGGCATTCGCCCACATTACCCCGGGACTCCAGAATGCCTCCCTCGATTTCGACGCCGCGACCTTAACCCCGACCTATCACCTAACGGTGGGCATTCCCGGGGGTAGTAATGCCCTAGCGACCGCCGCTCGTCTTGGACTTCCCCCCGAGATTATCACCGGCGCTAGAGAAATGATAACTACCGATACCAGAAAGCTAGCCACCCTGATTACTGACCTTGCTGAGGAGAAGAAAAAACTGGAGACCCTGCGCGGTGAGTTGGAAAAAGGAAAGTCCCAAGCCGAGAAACATAATGCCGAGCTGAGTGCTGAGCTCCACCAGCTATCTATCGAGAGACAGCAGGTCATTCAACAGACCCGGGACGAGATTGCGCGTGAGGCATCCCAGTTACAGCAGGAAATCCGACAGGCGGCCGCCGAGCTACGCCAGCAGAAATCACGGGAGAGGGTAGAGCAAACCCGAAGAGCGCTTGAGGTAGTGCGGGAAAAGCTAAATAGCCAAGCCTGGAAGCCCAAACCAGATGTAAAAGATGTAGAAACCAAAGAGATAAGCAAGTCGATTAAGGTCGGGGACATCGTCTGGCTCAAGGAAGCTGGCCTTCAGGTAAAGGTGCTTACAGTATCAGAGACAACCGGCGAGGTTGAGGTTCAATCGGGATCAACCCGGTTTAGCCTTAGCCTCAACCGGATAGAAAAGATAACCCCTACCCTTAGCGAAGCTGCCAAACCTACACCGATAACCCGACAGATAACTAGGCAAGTGGTGTCAGCTAAGCTCGACCTGCGAGGTAAGCGAGCCGATGAGGTAGCCCCGGCGCTGGATAGCTACCTTAATAATGCCTCACTGGCTAACCTGGGTGAGATCTGTATTGTTCACGGTATGGCTACCGGTACGGTGCGTAGCATCGTCAGGGATTCTCTGACGTCTCACCCCCTGGTTAAATCCTTCCGCCCCGGGGAGAGGGGGGAGGGAGGCGACGGCGTTACTATTGTCAGGCTATAGTTTATGTTGATATCAAGGCACTTTTCACTTAGTCGCTCAGGGATGCTGGAACTTCTAGACAAACTGGAATCAACCCCAGAAGATGCCGTAACCCTATATCTGCCCTCAGGGCTATCTACTCCAGATAGCCAGAGCTGGATAGCTAAAGTGGTTAACGCCCCAGCTATCGCTGCCGATTTAGCTCAGACTACCGCTACCTCAGCGACCGGGGTGTTCTCTTCTGGGGGCAGTCACGAGGGTACCTGATACTGCCCCCGTTTCCCGTTACCGAAAAATATTTGACCCACGGCTACGATACCCAGCCGGTATGCCACCAGCTCCAGAGCAATCTTCGGATAGCCCTGGTGTTGATACGACTGGGCGCCTACGCTATCGGCATCAGTGAAGGGGAAAAACTCATCACCAGTAAGGTCGGCACCGGTCTTATCCACTCTCGCCACCGTCAGGGCGGTTCCTCAGAGCGGCGCTTCGCGCGACACCGCGACAAGCAGATAGAAGCCTTCTTTATTCGGGTATGTAATCATGCCCGCCAGCAACTTGAGCCTCAGGCAAAGACACTGGACTACATAGTATATGGAGGCGCTCGAACCACCATCAGCCATTTCCAGAAACGATGTCCCTTCCTCCACCAGTTTGACCGCCGCCAGCTAAAGCTACTACTTACCATACCTGAACCACGCCAGGCTATCCTGAAAACAACATTAAGTCACCTCTGGACAACCCAGGTTACCCAGTGGGACGACAGCGAAGCTATTACTGACCCCATAGCTCCTAAAGTTTAAAATTATATAGCGATTACTTCAGGATAATGCGGGCATCAACTATCTTACCGCCCTTCTGGTATAGGAAAATGGGATTAGCATCTGATTCCTTAATTTCATCGAAATCATATACCAACTGGCTCATCCGGCTTATCATCTCCGCCATCACCGCTACATCTCTGGGAGATTCTCCACGAATTCCAGTCAGTATGGGATAGGATTTAATCTCCTCCATCATCTTCAGGGCAGTCTCTTGGCTTACTGGAGCTACCCGGAAGACAACATCCTTTAGCACCTCGACAAAAATACCCCCCAAGCCAAACATCATCACCGGCCCAAAGGCAGAATCGGTCGTCGAACCAACGATAACCTCAGTACCTACCGGCGCCATCTCCTGGATAGCGATACCCAGAATTTCAGCCGTGGAATTGTATCTTCTGGCATTCTGTATAATCTCACTATAGGTCGCCCTGAGCTTCGCTTCATCCTTTATGCCCACCTTTACTCCATCAGCATCGCTCTTATGTAGAATATCGGGAGAGACTATCTTCATAACCACCGGATAGCCAATTTGGCCCGCCAGCTTCACTGCCTCATCTTCGGTTTTGGCTAGACGGGTAGTCACCACATCTAATCCATAAGCCGCCATCGCCTCCTTTGACTCCAGCTCATTGAGCGCCCCTTTTCCCTCAGCCCTTACATGGTCAATGAGCTTCCTGACCGTATCCTTATCGACATCAGTATAGGGAACAAATTCGGCGTTCTGGAATTGCTCAAACCGGGTAAACTCACACAGGGCGGCCATAGCGTTGGCGGCTACCTCCACACTGTCATAAGACGGGATACCCTGCTGGGTGAGCTTAACTACTGCCTCATTACATCGTTTTCCACCCACCAAACCAACGACCACTGGCTTAGTGGTAACTTTAGAATCCTCAATCGCCTGAGCCACCGCATCAAATATCTCTACCGGGTCGGTTGTCGCTGGTTGGGAATAAAGCACTATTAGCGCATCTACCCAATCCTGTTCCAAGGCCGCTCTTACGGCATCACCATAGGTCTGAGCTGCTGCCATCCCGGTCATATCTATTGGATTACCCAGACTGCCGAAGGAGGGCATATACTTCCTCATCTCCTGCTGGACATCCTCCGGAGCTGCCTTTAACGGAATCCCGTATAACTCCAAGGCATCAGTAGCGAGCACCCCAACCCCACCCCCGTTAGTAATGATAAGAATATTGTCCCCCGATGGAGCTGGCTGAGCAGCTAATGCCTTGGAACGAGCGAACAGCATATCGAGATTGTCCGCTTTGAGTATCCCACACTGTTTGATAGCCGCCTCAAACACCTTACCAATACCGGCAAGGGAGCCAGTATGCGACGCCGCCGCCTGAACGCCTCGAGCCGACACCCCCCCCTTTAGCGCCACAATAGGCTTGCGACAACGCCTCGCCGCCTTCATAAAATTACGACCATCCTTCAACCCTTCAATATACAGACTAATAGCATCAACATCAGGGTCGGTATCCAGATAATCAATTAACTCATCAAACTGAACATCAGCCATATTACCGACACTGATTAGATAGGAAAAGCCGATTTTCTCCAGCCAGGCCTTCATATCTGCGGCTACCGCCATGGCACCACTCTGAGAGATAAGGGCTATCTTCCCCGGATAGGGTAACACCGGGCAAAAAGAGGCATTACACTTCACCGGATTGCTAAGTACCCCCATGATGTTAGGCCCAATAATCCTCATGCCGTACCTATTCGCTACCTCGACAAGCCCTCTTTCGGCTTCCACATTACCTACTTCACTAAAACCAGAGGTAATTACAGCGCCAAACCTCACCCCCTTCTGGCCACACTCCTCAGCCACCTTAATACAGAACTTCGCCGGGATGGCAAACACGGCAATATCAATGTTATCATCGGGGACATCCGAAATAGATTTATAGGCTTTTAGGCCCTGAACCTCGGATTCATTAACATTAACCGGGTAAATTTTACCCTGGTAATTCCCTGAAATCAGACCCTTAAGCACCGAATAACCAATCTTACCTTCCTTGTTAGACGCCCCGATAACTGCTACTGACCTTGGTTTAAACAGATACTCAAAATTTGTTTCGCCCAACTTTAACCTCTCCTTCATAATTGTAAGATCAACCCAAAATTATACCACCTTTGGTCACGGTAAGGGACGACTAACTGGGCCAAGTAGACCTGTAAGCCGAGTTCTGTACTCCGAATAATCGAAGCGGTGACCATCTATCTAGCCCTGGCGTTACCACCAGGGTCAAGCGACCTACCCGGGGACAGGCCGGGCGTCCTTGGGTCCCTCTGTTTGGTCTTGCTCCGGATGGGGTTTACCCAGCCGACCGGTCACCCGGCCGCTGGTAAGCTCTTACCTCACCATTTCACCCTTACCCGACTTAACCGCCAGGCGGTATGTTTCTGTGGCACTAGCCGTAGGGTCACCCCCCCTGGGCGTTACCCAGCATCCTGCCCGGTGGAGCTCGGACTTTCCTCCCACCTGAGGCGGGCGGTCACCCGGTCTACTTGACCTATTTTTATACTAAATGCCGAGGGCATCAAAGTCAACCAGGTCCTGTGAAGGCTAAATTCGCCAGATTATCTGCCTCGGCATTCTGCTGACGGGGGATGTGGGTAATAGTAAATCCCACCAACTGGCCCTGTAACCCCTTTACCTGTCGGTACAGCGGCTTAAGTACCACACTCTTCACCCGATACCGACCAGTTAGCTGTCTGACGACCAGTTCCGAGTCTAAATATATATCAACCTCACTAGCTCCCAGACTGATAGCCTTTTCCAGAGCGGCAATTAGCGCTTGGTATTCCGCCTGATTATTGGTCGCTCGCCCAATCCGCTGCGAAATAGCTGCCAGAACCCGCCCCCCCTCATCCTTTAGCGTCGCTCCGATAGCCGCCAGCCCCGGGTTACCCCGCGAGGCACCATCAGCGTGGATTATCACCCTGGTTAGCTTCATCTACCCCCTAAAATTATCAATCTGGTGGTTTCACTCCAGAAACAGGATACGCCCGCAGTTACTGCACTGACTTAAACGGTCTCCCCTGGCTCGCTGTAGCTCCGCTCCTGATAGTGATATCCGACAGCCCTGACATATCCCCTGCTCTACCTTAGCCACCGCGGTTCCCTTCTGCCTCTTAAGCTCATCGTATAGCTCAACTGCTTGAGACACAATCCCCGCCGACAGTAGCTCCCGCTTATGTTTAAGCTCAGACAGAGTAGCCTCTAGCCGCTCCCTATCCGCAGCAAGCTGCTGTTGTTGGCTCCGCCAGTCCTCCTCCAGTGTTTCCAGTTCATTGGTCAGACGACTAACCGTAGCTGAGTTCGTCTCAACCTGCTCCATTACCTCCAGCACCTTATCCTCTAGCTGGCAACGCTTAAGCTTAAGCCCATCAATCTCACGCTGAAGATTAGCCAGCTCTTTAGGGTTAGCTATACGCCCACTGTATAGCTCCTCCTCAGCGGTAATTAGCTTGGCAACAACATCATCTATCTCCCACTCCAAGGAATGTTGCTGATGTTTTAACTCTTCCAATCCCTGCTGTTCCGAAGCCAGCTTACTACGGGCATTGCTCACCGCCTGATTCTCCCCAAGACGACTGATTATCTGACTTAGCGCCTGCGTCCCAGACTCCAGCCCTGAATCTACCTCCTGCAACTGATATAACTGCTTGGTAACTCCCATCACTAACTCCACCCCATTCTATAATGACCGTGCCACAATATCAATTTAGCCAGTCTCGACAAAATATGACAAACCCGGCTAGATTGCCTAGAACATTTGTGCTATTATGAAATTCCAGCTAGCCAGTTCAGGAGTCAGCACCAAGATGAAGTCAACCATTAAAACCGAGAATAAACGGGGCGCTCCCAAGGGTAATCAGTACGCCAGAAAGCACGGCTTTTACTCCAAGGTCCTTGACGAAACCGAACAACGAGACTTTGAGTTAGCCACCAAGGTAGAGGGTATTGATGATGAAATTGCCCTGCTGAGGGTCAAGATAAAGTCCCTCATCACCCACGACCCGGATAACATCAATCTCATTATGCAGGCAATCACTACCCTGTCCCGACTGGTGGGGACGAGGTACAACATCAGTAAGAACGATAAGAAGGGGCTCAAGGAGGCAGTAGGTAACGTCCTCAGGGATATTGCCCTGCCACTGGGGCTCGGTATCGGGACTAATATTATCAAATAGCAGGCAAATAGTGACTAACCCCTCATCTTCAATCAACCGACTCAGGCCCTATCAAAAAGAGGTGGCGCTGGCGATACTCGACAGTATCTTCAGCAGGAAGGGGCTCACCTTCTCCGTAGAGATTGCCCGACAGGGGGGCAAGAATGAGCTCTCGGCTCAGCTGGAACTGCTACTTCTTACCCTGTATATGACCAAGCCCCAAAATCTAATCAAGTGCTCCCCCACCTTTAAGCCACAGACCGTTATCTCCATAATGAGGCTCAAGGACCGACTCAATGACGCCGGTTTTAACGGACTATGGGTAAGCGAGCTGGGCTATATCATCAGGCTAGGAAATACCAGGGCTATCTTTCTATCGGCAGATAAGTCCGCCAATGTAGTCGGCAACACCGCACATATACTGCTCGAGATAGACGAGTCCCAGGACGTCAGTCGGGAAAAATATAATAAAGAGTTCAAGCCGATGGGAGCTACCAGCAATGTTACCACCGTTCACTACGGAACCACCTGGGATAGCTCAACCTTGCTGGAAGAGATAAAGAATTCCAATCTGGAACTGGAGAGAAAAGACGGCATTAGGCGTCACTTCCGCTATGACTGGCAGGCAGTAGCCAAATATAACCCTGATTACCTGAGTTATGTTAATGCCGAGCGTCAGCGGCTGGGGGAGAACCACCCCCTTTTCCTCACCCAATACCGACTGTTACCTGTCCATAGCGGCGGGGGTTACCTCAACCACCAGCAGCTGGCTCAGCTAAGCGGACGGCATCCCCGGCAACACCAGCCTGAATCAGGCAAGATTTACCTCGCCGGTATTGACCTTGCCGGGGAGACTGAGGAAGGAAAAGCCCAATCCAGTCGGGATGCTACGGTAGTTACTATCGGGGAACTGAACTTTTCCAGCTGTAGTGAGCTGATTAAGCAACCCACGATTAATATTGTGGAGCACTACTGGTGGACAGGGAAGAAATATAGCGAGCTTTATCCCCAGCTGATTGACATTCTGAAAAATATCTGGCACTGTCGCAAGATAGTAGTTGATGCTACCGGGATGGGCCAACCGGTAAGCTCGTTCCTCAGGCAAGCCCTGGGTTCAAAGGTGTTGCCGTTTACCTTCACAGCGCAGTCAAAATCAGCCCTCGGTTTTAACCTGCTGGCAGCGATTAACTCGGGCCGACTGAAAATGTACGCCGGGGATAGCTCAGCAGAGGAGCAGGAGTTCTGGCGGGAGATGGAGAGGGCGAAAAGCCAGTACCACCCCAACCAGACAATGAGCTTTGGTGTTGACCCTATCCAGGGACACGACGATTTCCTGATGAGCCTGGCACTGCTGGTTAAAGCCGCCACCCAATACTCACCACGAAACGCCAAAGGAAGCTAATTACTATTAATTAGCTTCCTTTTCGCCGACATAATAGCCTCTGATAACAACGGTTTCCAGCCGGTTATTGCTACTTCTTAGCCAGCCCGATAGGGAGTACCCAGCGTCCGTATTTGTCGTTCATGATTATTGCTGCTGAGGCATAAACTGCTGAACCACCGACGAATATCCCCACTCCTCCGGCAACATGGGCTGGTAAAACACCAAAGAAGTGTGCTGCCAGCAGACCAAAGAGTAGTGTTAGCGAAGCAAATATAATTATATGTATCTTGGATATTTTCACAGTGCCAGCTGTCATGTAGCCGGTGAATATGCCCCAGACTACCATCGTCCAGGCCATGCTGGCATTATCAATGGTGACCAGACCCCTCCATTGCAGGAAGAAAGCGAAGGCAAGACCTATCCAGAAAACACCGTAGGATGTGAATGCAGTCAAGCCAAAGGTGTCTCCTCGCCGAGCATCGATTATTCCAGCGATAACCTGAGCCATCCCCCCCCAGAAGAACCCCCAAATCAGGGGCATAGTGTTGGGCATCAAACCAACATTATGTATATTCAACAGAATAGTATTAAAACCGAAGCCAGCTAATCCTAGAGCACCTGGGTTTGCCCATACTACATCATCTTTTGACACGCTGAAATAACCTCCATTTATTGATTAGTGAATTATTACCGGGGGCTACCGTTTTTTATCGACTCCCCTCCACCAGAGTGGTAACCACTGATGGGTCAGCCAGGGTGCTGGTATCGCCCATCTCGCTGGTCTTACCAGCGGCAATCTTGGTTAGTATCCGTCTCATAATCTTGCCACTTCTGGTCTTGGGTAGGCCGTCAGCAAATTGAATCTTATCTGGGGCAGCTATGGGGCCAATCTCCTTGCGGACATGAGTAACCAGCTCCTTCTTTAGGGCATCATTCTTCTCCACGCCGGTCTTCAGGGTAACGAAGGCATATATTCCCTGCCCCTTGATGTCGTGAGGCATACCGACAACGGCAGCCTCTGCCACCAGTTCATGGGATACCAGAGCACTCTCAACCTCAGCGGTTCCTATACGGTGGCCCGAGACATTGATAACATCGTCTATGCGGCCCATCAACCAGTAATAGCCATCTTCATCTACTCTAGCTCCATCTCCGGCGGTATATACGCCGGGGAACCGGGTGAAATAGGTTTCTTTAAACCTCTTCGGATCACCGTAGACTCCCCGCATCAATCCGGGCCAGGGCTTCTTGATTACCAGGTAACCGCCCTCGTTAGTGTCGGCTTCAGTACCGTTTTCTCTCAGCACCGCCGGCAAGATGCCAGGGAAGGGCAATGAGGCTGACCCCGGTTTAAGGGGCCCAGCACCAGGCAGCGGAGTAATTACAATACCGCCAGTCTCTGTCTGCCACCAGGTATCGACAACCGGGCAATTATTATGCCCGATTACGCTGTAATACCACATCCAGACATCAGGGTTGATTGGCTCACCGACTGTTCCCAGAATACGCAGACTGCTCAGGTCACGCTTGTTCGGCCACCTATCCCCCTCTCTCATTATGGCTCGGATGGCAGTAGGAGCAGTGTAGAAGATGTTGACCCTATATTTCTCCACGATTTCCCAGAATCTGTCGGGGTGGGGGTAGCTGGGCACACCCTCGAACATCAGGCTAGTTGTTCCCAGAGCTAGAGGGCCGTACACGATGTAGCTGTGGCCAGTCACCCAGCCAATGTCTGCGGTGCACCAGTAAGTGTCGTCATCCTTTATATCAAATATCCACTTGGTTGTCTGATAGGCATAGAGGAGATAGCCGGCTTGAGTATGGAGCACCCCCTTGGGTTTTCCGGTGCTGCCGCTGGTGTACAGGATGAAAAGCGGGTCCTCGGAATCCATAGCCTCCGGTTCACAGGTCGGCGCGATGTCCTCATCATTTATCTCATCATGCCACCAGTGATCACGCCCCTCCTTTATATCTATGCTGTTGCCTGCCCGCCTTACCACAATGACATCCTTTACCTTAGGGCAGTTCTTAAGTGCCTGGTCGGCATTAACTTTACTCTTGATTACCTTTCCGCTGCGATAGTAACCATCGGAGCATATGAGAAACGTGGAGTCGCAGTCCAGCATTCTGTCTCGTAGAGCATCGGCACTAAAGCCACCGAAAACGACGTTGTGAATGGCACCGATACGGGCACAGGCTAGCATAGCGATGGGCAGCTCCAGAATCATAGGTAGATAGACAGTAACTCTGTCACCCTTCTTTACCCCATGCTTTTTGAGGACATTAGCGAATTTACTTACCTGATGATACAGCTCCTGGTAAGTGAGGGTCTTGCTGTCGCCGATGTCTCCCTCCCAGACCAGCGCCGCCTTGTTTTTTCTCCAGCTATTGAGGTGCCTGTCCAGGCAGTTGTAGCTGACATTGAGCTTGCCACCCACGAACCACTCGTGCTTGCCCTCTTTGAAATTGTCCACCGCTACCCTGTCCCATTTCTTGAACCAGTCCAGCTGCTCCGCCATTTTCCCCCAGAACGCTTCGGGGTCAGCAATGGACTGTTGGTAGATCTCCTTGTATTCGGCCATGCTCTTGATGTAGGCCTCTTTGCTGAGCTTCTCGGGTGGGTTGATGACTTTTCCCTCTGCCATCATAGAGGTGATAGTTGTCGGCTTTTCCAAGTTCAAACTCCTTCAATTTTCCTCAAGACAGGCTCTATCAAGCCGCCTCAGTAAACAGTGTTTTTGTTGATCTCGCAAGCAAAGTGTATCATCTAAGGAAGCGCTCTGTCAACGCCCTTTGCTGGGAAATAAAATGCCGAGGAGACAAATTTTCAAGAAGAGACAGCATCACCCCAACCAGATAATAAGCCTTGGCACTGCTGGTTAAAACTACCACCCCACACTCACCACGGAGCGCCCGGAGAAGCTAATTAATAGTAATAGCTCCTTTTTTTGCCGACATAATAGCCAATGAAACCAGCGGCGGTCGCCCCTAATCCCCACCACAGATGGATCAGCTTACTAGACTTACCCGGCAGTCCGTGACCCGGAGCTACTGTCGCAATATAAAATGAGCCGGCAGTGGACCAATCACTCTCGCTAGAGGTGCCATCGATAGCCTTCACCCTCCAGTAATAAGGCTTATTCTCCTCAGTTGGCTCCAAGGCATCGGCCTCCCTGGTGATAGTGTACTCAGAATCGGCAAGCCCGGTCTTCTCAAGGAGAATAGAAGACGAGGAGAAGCTGTCTTTATTTGCCACCTGAAGGGTATAAGTTACCCCACTGGGGTCACTAACACTCCCCCAATCAAAGGATGCCAGTGCCTCAGCCTGACCATCATCCTCCGGCGATAGCAGCTCCGGTACAGCTGGCGCCGCTGACTCCATAACGAAGGAGCCGGCGGTTACTATATTGGTGCCATCAGCATCAGCAATAGAAATAACATGATTACCCGCCTGACTAGCCGGGATATCAAAGGTAGTATTAATCGCTCCGTTAGCATCCACTATAGCCGTAGCGATAGCGATATTATCATACTTGATAGTAACTGACTCCCAGTCCCCAAACCCGGTTCCGGTAACCATTATATGAGAGCCAACATGCCCCGGCGACGCCTGAGAGGTAGCCGGGCTGATACTGGCAGTAATACTAGTCTCTACGGTAAATTCAACCGTAGCATGATTATTATCCTCATCCTTCGCCTTAATATTATAGCTACCATCTGATACATCAGGCACGGTAAAGATGGTACTGAAACCACCGTTGCTATCAGTCTCATCGCTAGCTACAGCAACATTATTAAAGGTAATCGCCACCTCTAAACTGCTTCCGAAGCCGGTACCGGTAATCGCAATACTATCACCAACTACCCCTGAGGTAACATCCGTAGTCACCTGTGGGATAACAAAAAAGATAGCCGAAGCCTCCTTGTTAGACCTATCCTTAACTACTATGGTATGCTCACCAGCAACGCTCTCGGGAATGCTGATAATACAATCCCCTTCAGCAATCTCACCATGCCGGTCGGTCTTCCCATCATAGCGGCTGGTCTGTCCTTCGCTGTGCACAATATAATCACTATCCAGGTCATCACCAGCATACTCAATATCAAAGTACTTATTCTTGGTAAAGCCAATCGCGGTGATACCCACCTCACTACCCACCGGGCCCTCTTCATCACTCAGGGTAATACCCCTTACGGTGAAGTCTTCAACTGCCTGTATCTCATCCTCCCCCTCATAGGTAACATAGACAAAGTAATCACCACCGATTACATCTTCCTCATCATCACCGTCGGTAAGCGCTGAGGGCACATGAAAGGTATAGCTTATTGTCCCACTAGGACTTATTGTCCTGGTTCTTATCAGCTCATAGGCAGTAACCTCATCATCAATCTCATCACCGACATCAGCATCATTACTGGAGAAATAGATAGTGGCAGCTATTTTAGTATCATTGAAACCAGCGCCAGTAATAGTAACACTCTCATCAATCTCACCACTACTCGGGGAGAGATTAATACTCTCCGCAGCCAGTGCCGGTGCCGCCGGAATAGCCATAATAAAGAGCGACAGAGCCGCTGTCAGGGTCAGTATCTGAAAAATCTTAGTACGCTTCACTTATAAACCTGCCTTCTCTATTTCCTTAGCCTACGAGATTACATTATAAAGGAAAATAAACTATTTTTACAGGGGGTCTTTCCTATCATTGTAACCGATTTACCTATCGACTTACACCATTATACCCGTCGGGAATAGGCAGTTCTTCGTCCCAACCAGAAACCAAAGAAAACCGCTGCCCCGACACCAACCCCGATTAACGCATTCTTAGCCTTACCCGGTAGGGTGAACGAAGAGCTAATGTAGAAAGACCTTGCCTCTGTCCAATCACCCTCATTAGAGGCACCATCGGTAGCCCTTACCCTCCAGTAATGGGGGGCTTCTTTACTGCTGGGACCCAGCCCCCCCTCCTCAGCAACACTGAACTCAGAATCAGTAAGCCCGGCCTCTTCCAGCACGATAGAAGATGAAGAGAAACTGCCTTTATTTGCCACCTGAAGGGTATAAGTTACCCCACTGGGGTCGCTAACATCCTCCCAGTCAAAATTAATCCCTTCTTTACTCGCTTTGATTTTGGTTCCATCTTCGGGTAATAGTAATTCCACCACCGGCGGCGGCTCGGCTTCCATAGTGAAGGAACACTTTATGGTACTCACCCCGTCACTAATAGTTATAATATGACCACCACTAAGGCTAGCTGGAACATTAAAAGTAGTCTGAAAGACCCCATTATTATCGGTTACTGCTGTAGCTACATCTCTGTCATCATAGATAACCGTAATTGACCTAGCCCCGGCGAACCCAATACCACTAACGGTGAGCGGCATACCAACCGCACCGGTGGACTGGCTAAGGCTAGCCTGGGCGACTACGGTGAATTTTACCCTGGCTATGTTTTGATCATTGTCCTCAGCCTTAATATCATAAATACCCGACTCCATCACCGGGATATTAAAGGTAGCCTTAAAGCCTCCATACTGGTCAGTAGTGCCTATTGCCACCGGAACATCATTAAGATAAATGCCGACATCCTCATTACCAAAACCGGCACCGCTCATCATTATCTTATCCCCAATAGCTCCTGATGATGAGCCGATGGTAAGCGAAGGGACCACTTTAAACTCAGCCTCCGCCAAGCCACTCCGGGAGTCCTTAGCCATAATTTTATGCTCCCCCACCATGCTTTCAGGAATGACGAAGGTACCACTAAACTCCCCGGAGGAACTGGCTATCTCCGTACCTAGACTAGCCCGACTACTACCCCGATAGTAATGAAGGGCTACCGCCTCCCCAGCGTAAAAGCCCTTGCCACTGACATTTACCGTAGTGCCCACGATACCATAAGCTGGGCTTAACTCAATTTTAGGCTCCAGAACAACAAAGGGTATTCTATCACCCAGCTGACTACTCCGCTCGTCCCTAACAGTAACATAAACCTTGCCCGGCGAGACATTATCCGGAACATCAAAACTGGTGGTGAAAGCCCCGCCCTCAGTAACCACCAGAGTATCGATTTTCTCACCGCCAAAGAAGATAGAAACAGTATCATTCAGATAGGATTCGAAGTTTGTCCCGGTTACAGTAATCCTGGTTCCCGGTGAGCCGGAACTGGGAGACAGGGTAACTACCGGCGCCGCTAAAGCCGGGGTAGGCAGCATGAAGGATATCAACAACACTAGGCTACCAACAGTCGCTAAACTACCAAGGATTCTACTATTTTTCACCTGGGCTATGCCCTCTTTAGGCTCTTACCTACGAGAAGGATAGATTTAATCTTCTCTTTGTCTTTCTGCCTTTATTAATTTCTTTCTAGCACCACGTCGAGGAACATAGCTAACCGCGAAATCCTTGAGAACAGTCCGCCGGATAAGCCAGGTATTGTGGATTTTAGTTGCCTTTAGGTCTCCCTGCCGACATAATCGTTTTACGGTCTCAGGATGAACCGAAAGACGGCGAGCCGCCTCTATCACATTAAGATAATCCTCCAAAGGTGCCATAATCCCTCACGCTACACAATGAATATCACTTTATTAAAGCATTAATAACATAAAACGGCTACTGGTGTCAACAATTACTAGCAATCTGGAATGACAGCCGACCGAGAGGGATTCTGACTCCTTGGGATTAAGGCTAACCATACCCTTAAGATTTTATGGAGTAGGCTCCGAGGTATAGTCAGCCTAACCCAGCAGATAACTTATGAAGGCGGCGGTAATCCCGGCACCAATCGAGATCAGCAACCTAATCGGAAGGGGGGCATTAATTATCTTTCTTACCATCTCACTATCTCCTTTCTTTCTCTAAGATAATCCACGGCTATAAAGACCGGTATAAAAACAATAAAGATTACCTAAAGATGGCGTGAAGATTTTATAAAGAATGCCGATAGCCATCCCCTAAGATGATGACAAAATGCTATTGATTATATTAGAACATATGTGCTATTCTAACATCCTGACCATCCCTTCGGGTGAGATAGATATGAGAACTAAGGATTTGATAGTGAGCTCCGATGAACTAGACCTACCGCCAGAGTATTGCCACTACCATGATAACGGTTGTGAGTTCGCCAATTCCTGTCTCAACTGCCCTTTCGAGAGGTGTATCTATGACGAGCCCGGAGGTAAGCAACGCTACCTTAGAAAGCTGCGGGATAGGGAAATATTAGAGCTATATGTCAAGGGAAGAAAAATAAAGGAGCTAGCCCTACTGTTTGGCGTTAGTCAACGAACTGTGCAGAGGGCATTAAAGAAGGTTAGCCATGAATGAAGGTTTTACTCCAGCACAGCTAAATCACCACGACCTGAGTCGGCTCAAGGGTTATCAGGAACTGCTTGATTTCTACCACGGTCAGCAGTGGGAGGGTTATCCCCGGCGAGGTGAGAAACGCCTGGTCTTTAACTATGCCAAGGTAATTATCGATAAGCTTACCTCATATCTGATGTCAGGAGTAACCTTTGCTGTTGACCCCATCGATGACTCCGATGAGGCTAGAGCCAGGGCGCAGCGGGCTGAGCAGGCATTATACCAGGTATACGAAGACAACAATCTAGAACAACTTGATTTTGAGACCGAGATTGACTGTGCCCTCCTGGGAGATGCCTGCTTTAAGGTTATCTGGGACGCGGCGACCAAACGGGTCAGGATTACTGCCCCCGATATCCAGGGCATCCACACCTGGTGGGTGGGGGACGACACCTCCAGACTATGGCGGGTCGCCTCTAAATATCGGCTGACCTCAGACGAAACCGAAATCCTGTATAAGGTAACCCCCAAGGGGAAAACCGCTGAGATTACCGAGTTATGGACCACCGAGGGGTTTGAGCTCTGGATAGATAACAATCTGGTAACCAGTAAGCCTAATCCCTACGGATTTATCCCGTTTATTATCTATCCTAATCTGAGGGAGCCTAAAAAATTCTGGGGAATGTCGGATTTGCGCCAGCTAATACCGCCCCAGCGTGAGTTTAACCGGGCAATGAGCCAGCTATCAAGAATACTAGAGCTATCGGGTAACCCTATCGCCGTACTGGAGAACATCGAGGAATCTGAGGATATCGCGGTTAAGCCAGGGGCAGTCTGGAATATACCTGAGGATGCTAAAGCCTATCTGCTAGACCTGCTTCAAGGGGGTGGTGTCGGGCTACATATCGATTACCTCAACCTGCTCTATCGGACCCTGCATGACATCTCAGAGTCACCCCGCTCTGCTTTCGGTGGTACCGAGAAGAACCTGTCCGGGGTAGCCCTTGAGCTTGAGCTTCAGCCCCTGCTACAGAAGGTAAAACGGAAGCGTCTTATCCGCAGTGCCGCCTACAACCAGCGAAACCGGCTAATCCTCAAACTCCTCGAAAAATACCATCATGAGAACTTCGGTAATAACCATCTGCGAGTAGTCTGGGGACCGCTCCTGCCCCAGGACAAGGAGCGGCTAGTAGCCAACGAGCAGACCTTGATTCAGAACGGTGTCCACTCCAGACGACGCGCTATGGATGAGGTCGGGGTTAAAGACCCTGAGGCAGAATTTAACCGCTGGCTTGAGGAACGCCAGATTATCCTCAGCATGAACAAGGAGCTTAATACCAAACCGGCTCGGAATGAAGCGAGAGGGAGAGCTAACCAATCCTAGCTGCGGGTATTAGAAAATAACCTAGAGGAGGACGACCATTGACCGATGACAAGATAAAGCAACATCAAGACCCAGTTCCTGAAAATACCGAGACTGAAGAGAGCCTGGCATCCCAAATTGCCAAGCTTGAGGGCCAGGTAGCTCAGCAGAATGAGGAGCTGACCCAAGCCAATAGCCACATTACTGAGTTGGAACAGAGGCTCACCGAGTCAACCGAAAAACTCAAGACGGCAGATAATTCCCTAGGCGAGGCGTTAGTCAACTACCGAACAATGGTAATGCAGACCAACCCTGAGGTGCCAGCGGAGCTTATCACCGGCGACAGCATCCCGGCTATCAACGAGTCACTGAGGCAGGCTAAAGGCATGATTAGCCAAGTGAGACAGAGCCTGGAGACTGAAATTCAAGCTACCCGGATTCCTGCCGGGGCTCCACCACGAACACCACTTGACCACTCATCCCTGTCACCACGACAGAAGATTCGATACGCCATAGGAGGTGATAAATAAATGGCACTAACACTAAACGAGGCATCCAAACTATCTAATAATATGCTCCTTCAGGGAGTCGTGGAAACCATCATCAAGAACTCACCGATACTGCAGAAACTCCCCTTTATTGAGATTGTGGGTAATGGATTAACCTATAACCAGGAGAACACCCTGCCCTCGATTGATTTCTACGATGTTGGCGACCCCTGGAACGAGTCAACCCCAACCTTTGAACAGGTAACCACTACCCTAAAGATTATGGGCGGTGACGCCGATATTGATAATTTCCTCAAGGCAACCCGCTCTAATATCCAGGACCTGGAAGCGGCGGTCATTGAACTTAAGGCAAAGGCACTCAAGGACAAATTCGAGGAGACGGTTATCTATGGAGACCCCGCCGTCAATGCCAAGCAGTTTGATGGCCTTAGGAAGCTAATTGATACCACCACCGCAAGCAGTCAGGTAATCGCGATGGGGGCTACCGGAGCTACTCTCACCCTGGATAAGCTAGATGAGCTTATTGACGCCGTAAAGGGGGGTAAACCCGATATACTCCTGATGAGCCGCCGCACCCGGAGGAAGATTAATAACCTCGTCCGAGCCTCAGGCTCAGGAATGATGGTAACCGAAAAAGACAGCTTCGGTAACTTTGTCCAGTTATGGGACAGTATTCCCGTCGGAGTCAATGACTGGATTCTGGATACCCATACCCTCGATTCCAGCCTAGAGACAGCTACCACCGGCGGCAGTTGCTCCACCATTTATGCCGTCCAGTTCGGAGAAGGAGCCCTCTGTGGCTTAACCAGTCCAGGATACCTGCAGGTAGAGCCTATCGGCTCACTGGAAACCAAGGACGCCTCCCGAACTCGAATTAAGTGGTATTGCTCACTGGCCCTATTCTCCGCGATTAAGGCAGCCGCCCTAATCGGGATTACCGATTAACTCGACACAGGAGATGAAAGAATGGAAAATAGAGAACACGCCAACTGGTATTGCCACTATCGGCTCAGCAAATATCACGAGGACATTAAGCCTTACCAGAGCCGGGAGGGCGAGTTTCACCAGCAGTTTGAGCCCTATGAGGTGATAGAGGGGGAACACAACTGCCTGCTAAACTCCGGAATTGACGAGATGTGGGACCTTATTACCGGGGTAGTCTCTGGGGCCGACCATATCTACGATAACCCCCACGCTCAAATCGGGGTCGGTGACAGTAGCACCGCCGCCGAGGCTACCCAAACCGACCTGCAAGCCGCAACTAACAAAACCTATAAGGGTATGGAGGCCAACTACCCCACATCAACATCACAGCAGGCAACCTTTAAAGCCAGCTTTGGCTCAGATGACGCCAACTATACCTGGAACGAATGGGTGGTCAAACAATCAACTAGCTCTATCTGTCTCAACCGTAAGGTAGAGAATTTGGGCACCAAAACCTCAGGTACCTGGACCTTGGAGGTATCCATAACCCTAAGCTGAGAATCCTAACCGGGGGTAGCTTTGACTACCCCCGGGGACGAGGGAAGAAAACGATGAGTACTGATATACAAACCAGCGATAGCGGAAGTGAGGGGATAGAGGCAATTCTCGACCGAGACCTCATAGTTAGAGAAGGCTATGGTTCTGCCCTTAGCTTTGATGGGGTAGATGACTATATAGATTGTGGCAATAACCCCTCTTTGGACATCACTGATGCGATTACGATTGAGGTGTGGGTAAAAATTCCCTATTTGCCATCAGAAATGTCAAAGGATTATATGCGTTTTGTTTGGACAAATGACGATAGAAATGTCTTATTCTACTCTAAATATAACACCGACTTAGAATGGAAGATAACGACTACACAAGGGAGTGCGCCTCGTCCAAGAATTTATGAGAATGATTTACTCAAGAACCAATGGGTGTATTTTGCATCTACTTACGACCACGATAAAGCAAGGTTGTATCTAAATGGATTTCTAAAATCTACTGTGGAGAGAGATAACACCGACTTGATACATTCTGGACATTGGTATATTGGGAGCACTGGCTATACGGTCAACGGCCTCATTTCTCAGGTTCGTATCTCTGACACGCCCAGAACCCCCGCTGAAATAGCCGCTAACTGGAATAATGGAGTGGGTAGGCAATTCCCTAAGGATGCTAATACGGTAGGCTTATGGTTAATGAATGAAGGCTCGGGTTCTACTGCCTATGATGAGACAGATAATCATAATGACGGCATAATTCACGGGGCTCTCTGGACTACGGGCAACATTCCTCTAAAGGCGGGGGTAGAGAGTTTGAAGAACCGGGGTATTACCTTAGCCGAAGCTGGTAGCGATATTGAGGAGCTATTAAGCCGAGAAATACCCCTTATTGATGTTGGTTCAAGCCTGGATATAGCCAGTTTATCCCGATTCTCCCTGGTCGCCGACAGCAGTTACAGGAGTGAGGCTATCGCTGCCCTACTAAGCCTAATCGTGGCTGGTGAAGCCAGCCTGGGTTTAGACCGACTCAGGGCTAAAATCGCCGCCCGAGCCGGCACCAGCGATATGAAACTGCCCAAAGGCACCGGGAAAACCGGAATGCCGTCTAAGGAGGTAAAGCAGTGAATCTATCGGAGATGATAACCATGGTCAGGAACAACCTTAAGGATGAGATTACCCCCTACCAGTGGTCAGATGATGAACTAACCCGACATATTAACCACGCCTTGAGGGAACTATCGGAGAGAACCCCCCTACCCGCCGAGGCTATACTACCCACCATAAGCACCTCCCGAGCCGTGGATATCTCCAGTCTGACTGAGCGGATTATGGTTCAAGCCGTAGAATACCCCCTGGGTGCCTTCCCCACCCAGTACCAGCGTTTCTCTATCTGGGGGGATGTCCTGGTTATAATCAGTGGCGATACCCCCAACGGCACTAACTGCCGTATCTACTACGGAGTGCTCCACACTATTGACACTAACAGTTCTACTGTCCCCACTAAGTATGAGGATTTAGTAGTTACCGGGGCCTGCGGCTACGCGGTTATCAGCCAGGCTGTCGCCAGCATTAACCGGGTAAATGTCGGGGGAGAGATGACCGCCGACCAGTACCGAAGCTGGGGGGAAGAAAGACTCACCGCCTTCAGGGATAGCCTGAAGCGGTTGGGACGAAGGCAACAGCTCAGAGATCATCAGCTGTTTATCGATTAACCAGGAGAGGCGGGAAAATTGACCCTAAACGAGCGAATAACGTTTGTAAAAAGCATCGTCAGGCCATTTATTATCGTCTGGGGATGCATCATTTATGGCTTTTGTGTAATGAAGGGGGTAGTAATTCCCCAACCGCTTAGCTGGCTAATCAGTGCCGTCATTATCGAATACTTCGGCGAGAGGGCAATTAAACGGTTTAAGGAGAAGTAATGAAGCGAGCTCGACTCTCTCAATTGTACAAAGCCCTGTGGTCCCGGGTAGGCGGCCGCCCCTGGACCTATATTATCCGGGACTGCTACCACCGTCAGCCACTTATCTGGATTATGCTAAGCGTTGCCCTCGGTATCCTGCTAGGACATCTTTTCTGGGGAACGCCCTGGGTGCCAGGGCAGACAGGGAGCTGAAAGGAGGTTTAATTTGAGAAGCCTATCACCATCACTACTCACCGCCCAACAGGAAGCCAGTTATACCCCCTATGTCAATATCAAAGCCAAAAGTCGGCTGGCTAATATTACCCGCTTAAACTGGGAAAGGCTGTATGCCGGCACTGAGGCAGACTATTTTCATAGCCTGACTATCCCCGGTGATGGCTCTCTCATCAGGGTAAGGGTTACCCCACCTGCCGACTCCCGAAAGCTTTATCGACAACGGGTGGTTAACCCCGGCCCGGGGGCAGACTTTAGCCAGTGGGTATATCACAATCAGTATGATGTCGTCACTACCACCAGCTGCTCGCTGGGGGCTGAGGTCAGCATCTTCTGGATAAAAAGAACCCGGCAGATTTACCAGTCAAAAAGCACCGACTACGGCGCTAGCTGGGGGTCCCCCGAGCTTATCGACTATTCCCCGACATCAGCTATCTATGGTATCACCGCCGCCTACCAGCCCAACGGCTCTCTGGCGCTATTTTTCGCTGACCAAAGCACTCTCTATGTTAAGCAGTATCTAAACGGTAGCTGGCAGAATAAAATCGCCTGGGATAAGACCACCGGTGACCTGTCCGGGGTGGCAACCGTCTATGATGGCGACTGGAATCTGTTTATTACCGGTAAGGACACCGCCGGCAACTTCAAACTATGGTCCCTCATCTATGGTGATGGTGGAGCGAGCCCCACCGGTAGTTGGTCAGAGCTAACTCCGCTGGCTTCAGCACCGTCGGACAGCGGCTTTGAGTATCATCACGCCTTTCTGGCTAAACCCGATGTCTACCGTGGTTTCTTTATCGAGAAATTTAGCGGCACCGAAGCCTATAGCCGCCCCTTCTGGTCATATACTATCCCCGACACCGATTTCGCTGATAATCGGTGGCATGAGCCGGTGCCATTTAACCTATCCAGTGAGTACGGGCTAGCCATCGCCTATCACGGTAACTACGACTGGCTAGCCAACCCCAGCGGGGTATGGAGAGCAAAGCTCACCGCCGAGAGCCTCGATCTAACCGCCGATATATTAAGGGTAAGACAGGAGCTCAGCCAAAGAGAGAGCTGGCTGACGGTTGAGCTAAATAACAGCGACGGGCAGTACTCCTCACCGGGAGAAGGCTCCCTTAAAGCTCTAGCTCTCGGCAGTGAGCTTCAGTTCAGCCCCGGCTATGTTACCTCCGGGGGCAACGAGGTTAGCCCGGGCGCCGAGTTCTGGATTGATGCCAGTGAGCATACCAGCGCCGGGGGTATCGCCAGTCTGATTCTATATGCCTCCGACGGCTGGAGCCTGATTAAACACTGGCGCGCCCGCTGTCAGTTCCGCTGGAATAAAGACTCCGATGAGATGAGTGTCAAGGACATCCTGGCTCTAGTGCTGGCAAGATGTGGACTGAAGCTGGAGATTAAATCCCAGTCATCGGTTCTGGATAGCTACTATCCCGATTTTACCATTCCCCCGGGGAGCCGAGGAGACGCTGTCATCAGCAAGCTGCTCTCCTTCGTCCCCGATGTAATATTTATTGAGGGCAGTAAAGCCTATGTGGTAAACCCCCTCCCCAATGACAACTCGGTTTACTCCTATGGCTCATCCCACCCCATAGTTGAAGGGAGATACCTAAAGGGGGGCTGGGAGCTTAATCGGGTTCAGGTCGAGGGCTATGACCCGGTAAACGATAAGCCGATGATAGTTGACTCCTTCTCTTGGGATGAGATAAACCGACTCTATGATAGATTACGCCAGCTTGAGGACCGGAATATCAACGGCGTGTCCCAAGCTCAGCAACGAGGAGAGGTATATCTAAGACAAGCCGAGATAGCCTCCAGCGGGGGTATTATCCACACCCCACCCAACTGCGGTCAGCAGCTATACGATGTTATTGAACTGACCGATAGCCGCGCCGGGCTTAATGGTGAGAATAAGGAGGGTCCTCGGGCTGGATTTGGTTTATCACCCCCGCCGTGGAAAATACGAGGCGAGGCTAGCCCTGGGAAGAGTATAAGGAGGGTCAGATGAGACTAAGCAAAGCGACACTGAAGAGATTCAACGCTACTGATTATAAGGCAACCATTCAGTTAACTGGCAGCCACCAGGCTTATCTGGAGGATATTACTGTAGCCAGAAACCTGCCGGAGTCGGCAATGACCCCGGGGAGGAAGCTGGTGGTTACCTTCTTTGATGAGCATAATCCGAAAGAGGCAGTAATCACCGCCGTATTTAGCTGAGGAATTACCAAATCTAAGGCGACTGTCTCAGGGTGAAGGTAACATCGAAGCTTACACAGTCACCCTGAATGTCATTCCCCACTGAGGTAGGCACCCGCCACAGAGCCACAAAGTCATCCGCTGCGGCTACTAGCAACGGTTCAACATCATCCCAGCTCTCTCTGTCATAACTATTGATAGTATCGTAGTTAAGAGCCGTCGGGTGACTGTAGGTAGTACCATCAGACTTAAGCCCAATATCGCCTGCCGTCCAATCGCCACTCTGGTCAACATCCAGATATACCGCTATCTCGGCAACTCCACCCAGGTCTCCACTACCATCCCCATACTCACCACTGGTTCCGCCAGTATTGGTAATCGCCGAAAAGGCAACATCCAGCACCCCGTCCAGTGTTCCCACATTGGACAGCTCACTGCGACCATAGCCACTGTCACCGGGGACCATATTGGACGCTGAGAAGGTGGTTACTGCCACATCCCCACCATCAATATTAAGGTCTAGGTCCAAGCTGCTCCCGCTGAAACCAGCGTGACCGGTAAAGGGGGTTAATTTACCCGAAATAGTCGAAAAGGAGGTCAGGGTATCGTTAGCCGCAATAACCACAGTGACGAAATTCGCTCCTATGCCGGTAGTGTTCCCCGGAATAGTAAACATCCAGCTATCTGCCTTAAGGCGAGTTACTTGCTTAATAACGGAGACCGCCGGGGCATAGACCTCCAGGGTCAATCCTGAAGGAGCCGCCAGCTCCAGCTTACCCGGCATTGCCTGGTCACTATGATTCTCAATATACAGCTTAAGGGCAATCTGGTCACCGCTGTTTATCTCGGCAGCAGCACCAAACTCGGTGCCATTATCATTAACCTGAGCCAACTCACGGTCAGGGGCACTAACCCCGATGTCGTGTATCGTAATCGGCACTACTGAAGGCAGTACCCCAGCACCATACCAGCTAGCCTCCCGAATGGCGAGCGCCGGGCTTACCGCTACCGGTATCTCACCAGCAATATCACCGGCGAAAATGATACCGGCTGCCGCTCCAGCCCCAACAGCTACCAGCAGGGTTATCATCAACCATCCCGGCATCCGCCTGGTTAATTTTTTCTTCTTTACTCCAGTCATAATCGTTTAATATCTATCCCAAATTTAGATACCCTCCGGTTTATGATTATCATGCTCAAGGTCGAATTCCCATTCAGCGTTTATTCTGCCAAACCCCGAGAACAACTGGCTCACATCATACTCAAATACCTTCACCTTAGTTTTATCTACCACCCACATTGAGCTATCATCCAACATTGCCCCGGTAGGCTGACCCAGCTTTTTCCCGTTGACCTGCCTTAACTCCCTGGAGACCAACCCCAGCTTGGCAAATTTCTTTACCGCTGACTTTTGAGGGTCCACCTGCTGAGGAGCGAGTCTTTCTACGAACCCTGTCTCGGAGTCTGTCTTATTCAGATTTACCATCGGCTGCTGGGACCCTTCTAGTTCCGACTCTATGGAGAGGATTTCCTGAGGGATACCTTTAGGATATCCAGCGCGAGGATACTTAAAGAACCGCTTAAACCAGCCATCCAATACATAGAGATAATTATCATCAATAGCTAAGCCACTGGCATCGTCATTAATATAGTAAAGGCTAATCTCCTGAGCCGCATTAAGGGGATTACCGTCATCGGGGAATGCTGCTGATAGCGAGTAGCGACACAGGCTGCCACTTTCCTCTACCAGCCACATATCATTACCATCAACTGCCAGACCCGAAGGATGGCACAGCCCACCCCCGGCAGAATCTCGTAATACCCGAGAAATCTCCACCAGTTCCCCGGAGCTGGTGTAGTGATACACCTGCTTATCCTTTCGGGTAAGGACATAAACATCATTATCCACCACCGCCATCCCGTAAGGCTTCATATCACCCGCGGGAAGGTCAAAAGTACTCACAAAGGTACCTGATTCGTCATACTTAAACACCTTATCCGGACAGCTACTATCGTCGGTGACAAAGAACTTAGCTGTCTCTTCCACCCAGGCTGTCAAACTGTTATTCACCGAGATTTCGGTATCGCTTAAATAGGCATAGGTGCCAGTGCCCACTACACTCAGTAGTGAGCCTAGAATTACCCCTAGCAGAAGCAGGGCTTTCTTCATTATCGGCACCTCCTTTACCTATTTATCAATGATTTTTTGTCCCCGGGGACTGAGGCTTATCCAGGCCCCAGCCCCCGATAAACTTTAACCGTTAGTTCTGCTCTCACCAACTACTAGTCAGCGTCGGCTTGTTCCAGAATGAAGGTAACATCAAAGCTTACGCAATCACCCTGAATATTGTTCCCCGCTGAAGTAGGCACTCGCCACAGAGCCACAAAGTCATCAGCCGCTGATGCCGCCATTGTCTCAACCGCATCCCAGCTCTCACTGTCATAGTTGTCGATAGTGTCGTAGTCCAGAGCTGTTGGATGATTGTAGGTAGTACCATCAGACTTAAGCCCAATGTCTCCATCCGTCCAAGTACCACTCTGGTCAACATCCAGATACACCGCTATCTCAGCTACTCCACCCAGGTCTCCACTACCATCCCCATACTCACCACTGGTTCCACCAGTGTTGGTAATCGCTGAAAACTCAACATCCAGCTCACCATTCAGGCTACCTACATTAGCCAGCACATTGTTACCGTTACCACTGTCACCAGGGGCAACATCGGTTACCGAGAAGGTGTTACTGGCAGTGTTACCACCGTCAATGTTGAGGTCTAGGGTTCCAGCACAAAGACTGTTGTCCGTGCTCTGCTCCGTGTCCGAGAAGTATGCCCAGGTGCCGCTACCTACCAGCCCTACTACCAGGGCTGCCGCCACCGCTAATCCCATTATCTTTTTGTTCATTTCTTTCTCCTTTTATTTTTTGTTTTTTGTTCGTTAGTTACCTAAGAGCTAACAACCCGCTGCGTAGTTTCTCTAATTCTCTGTTATGACTGTCATCACCTCCTTTATTTAAAGCTGATATTTAATAACCGCCTCGTAGTTCAGCTACCGCAGTTTTAATTGCAGCCACCAGATGCTTCGTAGTTTCATCCACTTCTGCTGTACCTGGAGCCACGGTTCCTTTCTGCTGAGCTACTACATCAGGACTACTCCGTAAATCTTTAACCATATCCCGGATAAGCATCACTAACCCCTGAGCTACCATCTCCGAACTGTCCATCCTAGCCGCGGGGTAAGCCACCTCCTTACCAGAACCTCCGGTGGGCGCAATCGGTTGCGGGGTGGTTTCATCTGACTTAGTCGCTTCGGCAGTTACTATCCCCACCCCCTGAGCCCCATCTTGAGCCTTCTTCCGCACCTCCTTGAGAATGCTTCTAATTAGCAGTCCGAAAAGCACCGCCGATGGTGCCACTATCAATAATAACCAGCCGGTTTTAGTCTTAATGAAATTCGATACGTAACCTATCGAAGGCAGCCGAAACAGATAGACACCCCTGATATCCGACATGGAAACCGACCAAGGGTCGGGGTCCTCAACGGCATCCCCCTTGGTTACCAGGGTATCTCCATTAATTGACAACACCCGATGGGTAACCAGTCCCTTTTCCCTCTGGTAGGTTACAACTGCTCCCGGTTTCACCTCTCCCCCTATTAGCCCATTGACAGGGCCAGTAATTACCATATCCCCCATATTGAGGTTAGGGGTCATACTCTCGCTTCTTACCAGGTATATGTTGTAGTTGGGCGAGAGTTTCAGAAAAGCAAAACCCCCAATAATAACCAGGAGCACTATTAAAGTTATCCGAGTAGCCACCTTTTTCATTGTCCAAACCTCATCATCTAATTCCTATTCTCATCTTAAGGTGCCGATATTAATCACCCCTAAAATTAGCGTTAAAATTTCGTTAATTTTAGGGGTTGTTCCTTCCTGATTCATTCCTATGCTTCCTTAACCCCCTTTAGTCTTACCACCTAAATCTAACAAACAAGCATAAAGGCAGGCATAAAAATGATAAATATTCCGTAAAGATTCTATGAGGATTTCATAAAGAATTGGAGGGCAGTTTACCCCTCATACTCAGCTCTAACCTACGCCGGCACTGTTCACACAAGCCATGAGACACCCCAGTGATACCCCGCCCATCCTTTGCCCCCATATCCCGACCACACCAGGCACACATCACCCTCATCCTCTGGTTATCCATCTACCACACCCCCTTCCCTAAAAGCATCACGGCTCAATCTGCTCTAGACTCACCTTAATAGTGAAGTTTTGTTGGGTTAAGGATACTTTATGGTATTTCGCTTAGGAAGTGTCTCTATTCTAGAAAAATCTTCTAGTCCCCGAGAGTCATCGGGGAAACAATTAGCCATAAAAAACCCTCCCCCTTGATGGGGGAGGGAGGAAATGGACTATTCCCGGTTGCTCCTTTATCGGCTCGGCTGGCTAGCTATTCTTTATCATTCCGACTCCCCGCTAACCCACCGGCACTCATCTCAATTCGACTGATAAAGGTCTCCAGACGCGCTATCAAATCCTGTTTGAAGCTGGCAAACTCATCCCTGGTTATATACCCCATAGTGGGCTTACTCACCCCGGAGATAGGACGCAGGCTGCTCTGGGCAGTTTCAATCATCTCCAGGTTACGACGGTTAGTTACCAGCTTAGACAGAATAATTCCGAGGTGATGGAGAATATCCGGCTCGGCGATATCTAGCACCTGGGCGACCTGCTGAGACGAAGCTCCCTGAGTGAGATGATGCAGCAGCTCGTTCTCCATTGGCGACAGGCGAGCTAGCAGGCTACTCATCTGCCCTTCCATCAACGGAAATTCCCGGAATTCATCAAGCACCCGGGAAGCTATATCAGGAATGAGCAGAACCTTACTTATCGGGCAGTTACCCTGAGTTACCTCCCTAACAGCACTAACCAGCTCATCAGGGCTAGACTCCTTGGTTATGTAGGCATTCACCCCACCCCTGGCGGCTAAGAAAAGCTGTTCCTCATCATAATCATCAATAATTAAAATTACCCCTACTGAGGGGAAGTTTCGCTTAATCCGCCGCGTTGCCTCAACACCACTGACATCGCTATGCCCCATATCTAGAATAGCCACCGCTGGCGGGTCAGCTTCAATGAGAGCCAGAGTTTCCTCATTGGTGGTAGCTTCACCAATGACCTCAATATCATCTTCGCTGGAAAGGATGAAGTGTATCCCTTCCCTGAAGAATACCTGCCAATCCGAGATAACAACTGTAATTTTTTCCATTTCCTAATTCCTCCGATTAGTAATCCTATAGCTTAAATCTAACAGACAGGTATAAAGGCAGGCATAAAAATAATAAATATTCCGTAAAGATTCTGTGAAGATTTCATAAAAACGGAGGAAATCACCAGCAGGGACTCAAGGTCGGACGAATTTATAGCCCATCCCGTGCTCGGTAACGATAATCTTCGGGGATTCAGCGCTATCCCCTAATTTCTGCCTCAGGTGCTGAATATGCACCCGGAGTAGGTCTCTGGCTTCAGTATAACCCTCGCCCCACACCTTATTTAACAGATTCTCGTGAGTAAGCAGTCGCCCCTCATTCTTGATGAGATAGTAGAGTAGCCGGTATTCGGTAAAAGTAAGCTTTATCGGCTGGCCATTTATCTTGACCGTCCTACTGGCGAAATCAACCGAGAGCTTACCACTAACAAAGGGACGCTCATCACCGGTAACTGACACCCCCTGGGCACGACGCAACACTGCCTGTACCCGAGCCAGCAGTTCAATATGACTGAAGGGCTTGGTTATATAGTCATCAGCCCCCAGCTCCAGCCCCTTAGCTACATCAGTATCCTCACCCCTCACCGTCAGCATTATCACCGGCACTTGAGAGAACTGCCGTATCTCACGGAGAACCTTAAAGCCGTCCATATCGGGGAGTCCTATATCCAGAACAACCAGATCGGGGGTCTCAGTTTCAACCAGGTCCAGCCCCTTAGCCCCCTGAGTCGCTGAGATTACGGTAGCCCCACTCCAACGCAGTTGAAAACACAGTGAAACTGCCTCCACAATCTCCGAGTCATCCTCAATAATCAGAATCTTCATCTTCTCTCCCTAGCCCGAGAGACATAACTCAAGCCACTGGTAGTCAGTCTTTAAGCCGCTCCTGAGGTATGCCCTTGGCAATACCCTTTAGCAGACTAAGGACGCCAATTACTGCCCGCTGCACCTCAACTGGTTCCTGTGATAATACTTTACCAACATAAGGGTCAAGTCGTCCACCCCCCACATAGGAAGCCCCCTCCTCAGCAATACCCGGGGAAGGGGATGACAGATAACCCGCCAGAGCAAATAACTCATTCTCATCAAAACCTAGCGGTCCCGCAATCCGGCGCAGGATACGGGCGGAAGGGAAACGCTCTCCCTTCTCGATGCGGCCCAAATGCGATGGGGATACCCCCGACTTCTTGGCTAATTCCCCCTGAGTCAGCGACATCATGAGCCGCTGTTGTCTGATTATCTCACCTAAACTGAGTATTTTACCACTATCCATAATGACATTATAATTCGCCAAATGGCAAATGTCAATAGAACATAATTCGGAAATCTTAGCCAAATGGCAAGAACTAACCAGTCCTCGCCCCGCCTAATAACGCCAGGATTCCTTGACAGGGTAGCCCGAGCCAATTAAAATAGATTTATCCGGGTAGGAGTAATTAAGGTGACTGAACTCAAACAGAAGTTAACCGATGACCTCAAGCAAGCCATGAAAGCCAGGGATGAGACCAAACGTTCTGTGTTACGTATGCTACTGGCGGCCATCCATAATGTGGAGATTGCTAAGCGGGCAACCCTGAGTGATGCCGATATTCTGGGGATTATTGCCAAGGGGGTTAAGCAACATCACGAAAGTATTGATGCCTTTAAGCAGGGAGACCGCCACGACCTGGTAGCCAAAGAGGAAACCGAGCTGGCTATCCTTCAGGGATATCTGCCCGAGCCGTTAGGCCGGGAGGATGTCGTTACCCAGGTTCGTAAGGTAATCGAGGAAGTCGGTGCTCAGGGCCCCCGGGATAAGGGGAAGGTGATGTCCCGGATTATCCCCCAGCTTAAGGGAAGAGCCGATGGCAGCGAGATAAATAGCATCGTTACCGAGTTACTGAGTTCATAGTATGTGGGGTAAAGATTCAGGAAGCTACTATATAATTAGATAGAGGGGCGTTAGCCCCTCTAAGACTTTCGGCAAGCCGGATAAGCTAATCTATAGGATTGAAATAGGCTGATGCATAGAATTGAGATTCGGCTAAAAGAATCGCTACCTGATGCCCGAGGCGAGGGTCTGGTCAAGGCAATAACTGACCTGGGGATAGATTCGGTTACCAAGGTTCGGGTGGTGGACATCTACTGGCTAGATGCTGAGCTAACCCCCGCTAAGCTAGACCTTATCTGCGGCGACCTTCTCGCCGACCCAGTAACCCAGCAGTACCAATATGACCAAAATTTCTCCGACGAAGGAATCATCAGCGGAGATTATCATACGGTCGAGGTTACCTATAATGCCGGGGTTACCGACCCCATTGAGACCACCATTATTAAAGCCCTCAGTGACTTGGGGATAGGTGTCAGAGCCATTAAAACCGCCACCCGATACCTTATTTGGGGGCAACTGGATAAATCACAGCTTGAGGCGATAGCTACCAGGCTACTGGTAAACCCTATCATTCAGCATGTAGTTAAACAGGAACCAGCTGTCTTTCTTGAAAACCCGCGCTATAGATTCAGCCTAAACGAGGTAGCGCTTAGCCAGGCTGGTCAGCAGTTCGGGTTCAGTGATGATGAGCTAAGGGCAGTTACCGCCTATTTCCAGCGGCAGGGGCGAAACCCTACCGATGTTGAGCTGGAAACCCTGGCTCAAACCTGGTCGGAGCATTGTGTTCACAAAACATTTAAGGCTAAGGTCAACTGGGGTAATAAAACCATCGATAACCTAATTAAGCATACCATTTTTAGAGCCACCCAAGAGCTGGCTAAACCGTGGTGCCTGTCGGTTTTTGAGGATAATGCTGGGGTGATTGCCTTTGACGAGCAGTGGGCGCTGTGTTTCAAGGTAGAGACCCACAATCACCCCTCGGCGATTGAACCCTACGGAGGCGCTGCCACCGGGATAGGGGGGGTAGTTCGCGACCCCTTAGGCACCGGAGGGGGCGCTAAACCCATACTGAATACCGATGTTTTCTGCTTTGCCTCCCCTGATTTCCCCTATGAAAAGTTACCCTCCGGGGTTCTCCATCCCCGTCGTATCTTCCAGGGGGTCCGCGCCGGGGTCGCCGATTATGGTAACCGGCTAGGGATACCCACCTCCAACGGGGCAGTGCTGTTTGATGACCGCTATCTGGCTAATCCCCTCGTCTTCTGCGGCACCCTAGGGCTGATGCCTCGGCAAATGGCGAAGGCAGGAAAGCAACAACCCGGGGATATGGTAGTAGTAGTAGGAGGTAAAACTGGGCGTGACGGCATCCATGGGGTTACCTTTGCCTCGGAACAGCTCACCGACCAGTCCAGCAGCGGTTCCTTTAGCGCAGTACAGATTGGTAACCCTATTGTGGAGAAAAAGGTAATTGATATCCTGCTCCAGGCCAGAGACCGAGGACTCTACTCCCGAATCACCGACTGTGGAGGTGGGGGGCTCTCCTCAGCCGTCGGAGAGATGGGAAAAGATACCGGAGTAGAAGTCTATCTGGACAAGGTTCCGCTGAAGTATCAAGGGCTCTCCTATAGCGAAATATGGATATCCGAATCTCAGGAAAGGATGTTACTGGCTGTCCCCCCATCGCATATTGACGAGCTACAAGAACTATTAGCCAGCGAGAATGTTACGTCTGCAGTTATCGGTAGATTCACCAGTGATAAGCAGCTTAAACTATTTTATCAGGGGAATCCGGTAGGCAACCTGGAGATGGAATTCCTCCACGATGGCTACCCTCAAATAACCCGAGAGGCTGAATGGATACCGCCAAAACACGCTGAGCCTGACTTCAGTTGTCCCCGGAACCTAGCTAAGCCGCTATGCCAGATTCTAGGTTCGCTAAATGTGTGTAGCAAGGAATGGGTCATCCGCCAGTATGACCACGAGGTTCAGGGAGGCAGTGTGCTTAAGCCGCTGGTCGGCAAAGACAATGATGGTCCCGGTGATGCTGCTATCATCCGACCAATACTGGACTCGGATAGAGGAGCTATCGTGGCTAACGGCATCAACCCCCGATATGGGGATATTGACCCCTACTGGATGGCGGCGTCGGCAATTGACGAAGCCCTAAGGCAGATTATCGCTGTGGGGGGTAACCTCTCCCGGGTGGCACTACTGGATAACTTCTGCTGGGGCAATGTTCGCCAGCCCGATATCCTCGGCGCTCTGGTGAGGGCAGCTCAAGCCTGCTACGATATGTCCATCGTCTATGAAACCCCGTTTATCTCGGGCAAGGACAGTATGTATAACGAGTTTGAGGAACAGGGCAGGGTTACCTCTATCCCCCATACCCTGCTTATCTCGGCGGTGGGGGTTATGGAGAAGGTAACTAACGCCATCTCGATGGACTTCAAGAAAGCCGGGAACCTAATCTATATTGTAGGCACTACCTGGGATGAGCTAGGGGGGTCGGAATATTTCAGGACCTATGGTGCTATCGGCAACCGGGTGCCTAAGGTAAACCCCAAGCTGGCTAAACAACTAATGGACCGGCTGAGTATAGCCACCGGTAAGGGACTGGTAAGTGCCAGCCACGATTGTAGTGAGGGG
>JAGGZY010000021.1 GCA_021161775.1 Dehalococcoidales bacterium | reverse complement strand
CTGCCAGAGCTGAATAAAACACTGCTAAAATGGGAGGAGGTGTATAATATACTATCCGACCTCATCAAGCCCTGGGATATCTCACACCACTGGAGTTTCTGGAACAATATCAACAAAAAGAAGGGAGATCATGTGTCACTAATCATATGAACGAGTACAACTCGTTGCTCATTATCGTGATTGAGGGTATAATTTGGGGGCGACCGGGTGCCAGCGTAGCTCAGGGGTAGAGCCACGGTTTCGTAAACCGTTGGTCGTCGGTTCAATTCCGACCGCTGGCTCCACTTTTTGAAGCTACTGGTGGTGATATGCCCCTAATATTCAACCTCAGGAGGGTGAGATGGCAAAGGAACTGGGCAAGATTGACAAACCCTCGGTTGACGAGTTTAAACCGGGGAGAAAGCTATATCTGGTTCCCCTTGTTTACCGAGGTAAAAAATCCCCGGATGACTATCTGGAGAGGTTTAACCGCTACTGGAATCAGGTTGAGAATCAGATAGGGTCTCTGGAACGGAAGCTGGGCAAGATAAGCCGAATATACCACGAATTAATCTCCACCGGTGGTGAGGATGGGGTTAAGATACTTCGTGAGCTTAATGATAAGAGCTACGAGGTAGTTAAAAATCGACTGGATAAGGGAGCTAAGCTCGAAGCTACCGAGGAGGCTGAACTACTCGCTGAGACGATGGACTGGGGTCGGTGCCTGGCGGTTGGTCTGCAGAGTAAGTCAATATTTACCCAGGTCTACGGGTATTATACCGAGGTATCTAAGAAGCGGAACGAGTACATTGCCCAGCATATCAATGAGACCCTTAAGGTAGAGGAAATCGGGGTTTTGTTTATAAGACCGGAGCATCAGGTCCAGTTTCCCTCTGATATCCAGCTATTTTATGTTACTCCCCCGGCCTTAAATGAGATTGAGTGCTGGTTTAGGGACCAAGAAATTAGGCGACAACAAGAAGAGGCTTCACCTGAAGGAAAACCCCAGTAAAAAGATTAAAGAAAGATGTCTTAGCCCCCAACTTTAGTGGGCTAGAGCATATTTGTTCCTCGATAGTTTTAGATTACAGGACCAATGGGGAAGATGTTGGGGAACTTACCGTAGTTTATTACCTCTGCTTTGGTATACTTCCCCGAAGCTACCTCCAACACCTCCTGATACAGAGCCTTTCCCGCTTGAGCAATACCGGCGCTAGGGTTATCTCCGAGGTCAATGAATCTGTCGATGTGGTCAGGAAGCTCGCGATAGGTGTTGGGATTGCCAGTAATCTTGATAACCGGAACCAGTGAGAATCCCTGTGGAGCGCCAATGCCGGTGGTGAAGATGATAACCTGAGCCCCGATAGCCCCCAGTGCGGTGAGAAATTCCGGCTCTCGCCCCGGGGTATCTACAATATATAGTCCCTTACTACTAGGGTTAGCTCGTTCTCCATATTCATAGACCCCTTGGATAGGCTTGGTACCCCCCTTAACGATAGCCCCCAGTGATTTCTCCTCAATGGTGGTCAATCCCCCGGCAATATTGCCCCGGGTTGGCTGGCCTCCCCGCATATCAACCCCCATATCAGTGGCTCGTTTCTCCATTCGGGCAACTATTTTCGCAATCCTGTCGGCTACCCCAGGGGTAGCTGCCCGGCGCTCCAGAATATGCTCCGCCCCGATGAACTCGGTGGTTTCGCCGAAGATAGCGGTACCCCCATTATTAACCAGTAAATCCAGAGCAGCTCCAGCAGCCGGATTTGAGGTCAGTCCTGAGGTAGTATCAGACGCCCCGCACTTTACCCCGAGGACGAGCTTGGAGTCGGGGAATTCCTCTCGTTTTATCCGAGATGCTTCTATTACCATTGCTTGAGCCAGACGGCTACCCTGAGCTACCGCTGCCATTGCCCCCCCAACCTTTTGGATGACCAGCTTTGCCACCGGTTTAGCCGATTTAGCGATACCCTTAACCACCTCATCGGCAATTACTGATTCACAACCCAGACTGACCACTAGTACCCCGGCTAGATTGGGATTCCAGCCGATAGAGATAAGGGTTCGGGTTACCTGGTCAATGTCGGGCGGAGTCTGGCAACAACCCTGACCGTGGAGAAAAGGGACACTGCCTTTGATATGCTGGGATATCCACAGGGTGACATCATTAGCACAACTCACCGTGGAGATAATGCCAATGTAGTTTCTGGCACCGACAGAACCATTCTTACGGGGATAGCCTAAAAAGCTCATTTTGTCCCTCCTGTCAGGTCACCACGCCCTCGAGCGCTGACCACATTGTGGGTATGGACATAATCACCCGGGGCGATGGGGGTAGTGGCGATACCAATAATCTCGCCATACTTGATTATTGGAGAATTGATCTCTATTGGGGATAGACAGAATTTGTGTCCAAAGGGTATATCACTGGCTAATTTTATGGTTTGCTGCTTCCCCCCCACCCCCAGTTCCAGGGTATCCCCTACCTTAAGGCTATCCAGAGCGGTAGCAACATTATCCTTATGGTTTATAACAACAGCTTTCGACTTCAATCCAGTTACCTCCTCAACCTACGATATAAAAGCTAGCCTTTCGGGGCTATACTAACCTCTCCCGTGGTGGGATCTACCTTTACGCTATCCCCAGTGTGGATGACCTTGGTGACATCCTCGTTGAATCCGTAAATCATCGGGGTATTGGTAATCAGCGCCCCGGCAAGAGTAGTTCCCTGAGATCGGTTGCTAATAATCGCCTTGGGGGCTTTACCACTGCGGTAGAGGTAGTAGTAGCCGAAGGTATCACCAGCACCTCCCTTGCCTGCCGGGCAGACCAAAATCTTCCCACTCATATTCTTACCCCTCGCCTCATGCCCCACCTCCACTATCTCTCCGGTTTCCCAGTCTGTCCCCGCCCAGAAGGCAATCAGATCAGTGGTGACCAGTGCCTCGCCTTCGACCACCGGCATCGGTTTAATACTATGCCCCTTAATTACAGTAGTCATTAACTAGCTCCTTCCCTGCCACTTACCGCTAATAGCGGCGTTAATGCAATCCTCTATAGTACCAAAGCGAACCCTCCGTGTTGTTTCCGAAGAGAAGCCAGAATAGAAGAAGGCAGCCTTGATAGAATCGGTGGCGATAGTGCCGCTAGCCTGAGTCCCGGCAAAGGCGATACACATATCCTGAGTCAGGATACCACCCGCCTTCCTGATGATGTCGGCATAACCCATATCCTCAGCCATATCCTTAAACAATCGGGTGGTGCTGACGATTAGCTTGACCTTGGGATTGACCCTATTCCCAGCCAGGGTTTCGACAATCATTCTCATCTCTACCATAGAAACGTGGGGACATCCCAGAAATACATAATCAATCGATGGGTCAGTAGCCGTGTTAGCTATACTATAGGCTTCGTCGATATCAGTCGGGGTAATCTCAAATTCGGCGAGAGGTTTCCTACCTCCCAGGGCAGCTTCCAGGGTAGGTGCCTCCGGGGTGAAACCTACGATGTGCATTATAGCTAGCCCGGATTCAACAGCGATGACCTCCAGAAGATGCTTTAGCCTGGTGTAGGTCATATCCCGGGGCAAACCTAAAAAGATAGGGGTTCTGTCCTTACACTTGCGACTTGAGGCAAGACTATAGGCATCCCAATCAGCGTAGGTAAACTGGGACGGGTCAACCTCACTGCCGGGTTTAATAATTATCTCGCCGAACCGGTTTTCTGGGCGGTGAACCCCAATCTCAGGATAGACCCCGGTAATAGCGGCGGCTATTGAGGTAATCCCATCATCACGCTCACAGCGGGAACCAAAGATAGTGTTGAACCACAGGATAGCGATGGATTCAGCAATACTGACATGCTGTCCTAGCTTGGTCTGCTGGACGGTAAACGGGGTTGCCGAGTAGCTGGGGATAACCCCCAGACTCTCATAGAACTCAGCAGCGGGGAGCATAATGCGACGCATCTCCTCGATGGTATCATCGGAGAATCCGATGTCCCTGGCGACATCCAGGTCAACAAACTTCGGCTCCATAGTGGTGGGAACCTTAACCCGGGTAACCCCTTCGGTAAGCTCCTCAGTCATCTCACGAGCCCACTTACCCTGCCGTCCGAAGGGAAAGAACATGGTGTCGGGGGGCATAATATGGGCATAGACAATCTTCACCATACGTTCCGCATCCTCAGCCTCTCCCTTCGCCTTGAGGATTTCCATTGCTTTCTGGATACCCCTTCCCTCCTTACCCGCCAGCATCCTCTCCTCTGCTTGATCTAGGTACATATTGTCTGTCTCCTCCATAAAATCGGTTTCGCTATCCCAAGGGATAATAGTTAAGAGTTATACCCTGCTAAGAGTATAGTTAGCTATGGAGGTTTGTCAATATATCGACTGGGAAATCGTTGGAACATATAAAAGAAGTGGAGAGGATAGAACCAACCTCTCCACTTAACCAGTCACCTTAACCTCAAATCCAACTCACTTGCGGTTACCTTCGCCGCCCTGGGCCTCTCTCAAGGAGACTGACCCCAATCCACTAACTCAAGCCAGATTTGAGTTCCATCTGCTCCACTCCTACAGTGGAGCTTAGTCTGTCCACCTCTAACACCCCGTACACCAAGTAAAGCTTCATCCGCAACCTCCTAAATCAGCATTTAGAACTTACGTAGCTTCCATCTTCATTAATATCACCTTTAGCAACAGTTGTCAAGCCAGTTATGGTGAACCTTTCTAGACAGTTCCTGAACTCTTCTTTGGAAAAGAAGGAACTTATTTCAGCTTTGCGGCAGTCGATTAGTTCTTATTTAAAACCCACTCCCTGAATTTAGTGTATCTGGCAATATCTAGTGAAGTTGCTAAGACCATCGAGAGTTTTAACGCAGGTATTTTAATATCCTCTGTTTATCTTCGTTCGCTTTGTCGCCTTTGAAATACATCTCAATTAGCACAATTTTATCCTTTTCCTCATCATAGGCATAGATAACTCTTATCCCCGATTGAGCGCCCCTCCCTTAGAGACTTACAAGTAAATTTCTTAGCTTTATAGACCTTGGGATTTCCTACCGGCAAGCCTGCGATTTGGAATATTCCCTTATTATCAACCCTTAACTTGTGGTAGAGGAATAGTTGTTTTTCAATAAAGATTTCTACTAGATCGTCCTCAATGGTTCTAAACCTCTTCAGAAGTTTACTTATATCCTTCTCGAATTCCGGGAGGCGAGAAGTCTCCTTGAATCTCCCCACTATTCGTATTCTCTCACAGAGTAGATAGGAGTTCTGTAAAAAACAGACTCATACTCAATAATCTCATTGTCTTCTGTTGTTAACCATGGGACATCATCGTGAGAATAGTCGCTTATTTGTTTTGCATTCATATCGGAAAGTTTATCTAAAACCTTGTCAATTACCTCAATTTCGTTAGCCTTCAATTTAGAAAGGTCTGCTTTCCTAAGAGGTAAATATTTACTCTGAGGGTAATTGAAATAACTACTTTTTACTTTTATGATGTCTTTATTCATCATTTTTTTAACTATCTTCGCAAACTCTACCGGGGTCGGGCCATGATGGTTCTTAATATAAGTGGCACCAATCAATTGCTCTTCATACTTTTCGTAGAAGTCGAAATCGGCAAAGTAAAGAAGCTTATATAGCACAGTCTCACCTATATTGGGTTTTGAGCCAACCTTATTGAGAATATAAAGCAACACCTCTTTAAATTTTTCTAAATTTCTTTGAGGGACATTAATTCTAATTGGGAATTCCGTTTTCTTCTCCTCTTGTTTTTCTGCAAAAATGACCTCTGGTTCCTCTTTCGAAGATAGCAATCTATCCACGGAAAGATTAAATATCTCGGAGAACTTCGCTAATTCATCTGCAGAAACCTTTCTTTTACCGTTTTCTATCTGAGTTATTGTTGTTCGCGAAATTCCCAGCATCTCAGCGAGTCTTTGCTGGCTGATTCCCGCTCTCTTTCTCAATTCCGCTGTTCTTTGTCCAATTTCAACCATTATATAGGCTCCTCAAGTTACATCCTTTATATTTAATATTTTATACCATGTTGGATATTCTATCAAGCCATTGTTGGCTTTTGCTACATAAAATTGCTCAGGAAATGCTAACTTAGAATCGAGCGGGGGTAACACAATTACCAAGTAGTAAACGGGAATTCCTAATTTCTGGAGAACTAGGGAGGCTACCTGCAAGCTAATGCAAGGTAACATTATTACCTTATATGGTGGGCGATATTGGATTTGAACCAATGACCTCGGCGATGTCAACGCCGCGCTCTAACCAACTGAGCTAACCGCCCCCAATTGGAATTCTACTCGATGTCCTGCCGACCGTCAAGCGGGTTACCCTGCCTTCGGTTATCGATGAAGCTCACCATAAACAGCAGTCCCAGACTAATTAGCAGGCTACCCAACTCCAGACATTTTATACTGAGTATCTTACTCACCAGCGCCGCTGTCCCACCCCCAATAATTGCTGCCATTGCCCCCCGAGGAGTAACTTTAGCCCGGTCTTTATAGAAACCAACCATTACCGGTAGAATCAAGCCTGAGGTGTACACCGTATAGGCGAAAAGGAGCGAGCTGATGATCCCCTTCAGGATTAGGGCTAAGGCCAGGGCGCCGGCTCCTAGAATCACCATTATCCAGCGGGAGTAAAACAGGGTCTTTGCCGGACTGAGGGTCAGCTTGAAATGTCCGATGATATCCACCGTCAGTATGGTGCTGGCACTGAGCAGGATGGTATCCGCCGAGGACATCACCGCTCCTAGCAGGGCGGCGAGGACGATGCCCCCTATCACCGGGGGTAGCACCTCGGTTATTACTATCGGGAAGGCCTGTTCTGGAGCAATTTGAGGGAACAGGGCGGAGGCTCCCATCCCAATTAGGGTAATCCCAAAGGCAATGGGGACGAGGAGTGAGGCCGTCCAGAATACCGATTTTCTGGCGGTCTGGCTATCTTTAGCACAGAATAATCTGGAATATATATCAGGTCCCACAACATAGGTTAAGCCAACCAGTAGCAGGAGTGAAATTAGCTCCCGGCCGCTAAACTGGGAGCTGGTGGGGAAGGCAAGATGCCCCGGGGGTAGGGAACCTATCAGCCCACTCCAGCCACCTAATCGCGGCAGAAGCAAAGCCAAGCCACCAAAGACCCCGGCAAGTATTATCCCTATCTGAACAGTATCAGTGCGGAGAATGGCCTGTTGACCCCCCAGCACAGCGTAAACAATAAAGGCGATGGTAAAGATTGCCATCCACAGGGTAGGACTACCTGTCCCCAGGACCCCCAATATTTTCCCTGAGGCGATAATCTGGGCGGCAAGGACACCTATCCAGGCAACCACAATGAGGCCGGAAGCAGCTAGACCAACCCGCTGGCTATATTGCTTTGCTACCAGTTCGGGTAGGGTGTAGAGCCCAAACCCCCGCACCCGTTTGGCGAAAAAGAGCCCTAGAATCACTAGCCCAATGCTGCCCACCAGTAGCCACCAGGCTCCGGTCAGCCCCTGGGTGAAGCCTAACCCCGCCATCCCGATAGTAGCTGATCCGCCAACGATGGTCGCCAGTAATGAGCCGGTAATGAGTAAGGAGGAGCCCTTTCTGCCGGCAACGAAAAAGTTATCCGTCCCTCTGGCCTGCTTACGGCTTACTACCCCGATAGCTATCATGGCTACCAAATAGGCAATAATAATTATCAGCCTGAGCATCCTTATTTCTACCTTCGATTACTTCATCTAAGTATAATGGCTTGGTGATTAGCTAGCTAGTTGAGGTAATTTGACAAATATAACTAATAGTAGTAGTATGATAGTTTGTATTGTGTTCGTTAGTCTTAGTTTTCTATGTTCCACAGGTTAATCACTAACCTTGTTTTGTTTCTGCTTATAATAGCGTTTGTCTAAGGAGCTGAATTTAGTATGGTTGTTACATCATCCCATCTTGAACAGAAAAGATTAGTTGTCCCCCGAAAATCCTATGCCAGGTTACCCCAGGTGCTGGAGACCCCCAATCTGATTGAGGTTCAATTAAGCTCCTTCCGTTGGCTACAGGAAGAGGGATTGAAGCAGTTACTTGAGGAGATATCCCCTATCAAGGACTTCACCGGCAACCGACTGGAGCTGAGCTTTATTGGCTACGAGTTCCGTAGCCCGCGTTACTCCGAGGAGGAATGTCGCTACCGGGACCAGACCTACTCCACCCCAGTCTATATCAGGGCAAGGCTACTGATTAAAAGCACCGGGGAGATCAAGGATGAAGTCTTATTTTTCGGTAGTATCCCTCTGATGACAGCTAAGGGCACCTTCATTACCAGCGGCGCGGAACGGGTAGTGGTCAGTCAACTACTCCGCTCTCCCGGCGTCTCCTTAATCCTAGAAGAAGATGCTACCAGTGGTCGTAAGCTATGTCATGCTAAGCTAATCCCTACCCACGGAGCCTGGCTGGAGCTTGAGACCAGTAACCAGGATATCATCTCCGCCAAGATAGATGGTAAACGAAAGATACCGATTACCACCCTGCTGCGTGCTATCGGCTATAGTGATGACGAACAACTACTCAGCCTGTTCGCTAACGAGGATAATCACCCGGAACATCAATATATCCGCTCAACTATGGAGCGTGACCCGTTAGTCCGGAATCGGACTGATGCCCTGCTTGATATCTACAGGAGATTGAGACCTGGTGACCCCCTTACCATTGATAATGCTGAGAAGCTGATAAGGAATCTCTTCTTCGACCCACAGCGCTATGACCTGGGCAAGGTTGGCCGCTACAAGCTTAACCAGCGACTAGATCTAGCTGGGTCCAAGGAAAAACGGGTTTTAGATGAAGAAGATATTGTTGATATCGTCAGGCACGTTATTATGGTCAATAATAGGAAGGAAACTGCCGATGATATCGACCATTTGGGTAACCGTCGGGTATGCACCGTCGGTGAACTAATCCACAACCAGCTTCGCATTGGTCTGCTGCGGCTAGAACGGATTGTTAAGGAGCGAATGAGCATCATCAACACTGAGGTAGTTACCCCCGGGGCTCTGATTAATATTCGTCCCGTGAGAGCAACTATTAGAGAGTTTTTCGGCAGCGCTCAGCTATCCCAATTTATGGACCAGACCAACCCCCTAGCCGAGCTAACTCACAAACGTCGCCTGTCAGCAATGGGGCCCGGAGGCTTATCACGGGAACGGGCTGGTTTTGAGGTTCGCGATGTCCATTTCTCCCACTACGGCCGAATTTGCCCTATTGAGACCCCCGAGGGACCAAATATTGGGCTCATTGGCTCCCTGGCTACCTACAGTCGTGTTAACTCCTACGGCTTTATTGAGACGCCCTACCGTCGGGTCATTACCGAGATAAGCAATAAAGACGATAAGCTACAGGGTAAGATAATAGCCGAGACCGTGGTCAGCAGTAAAGGTAATACCGTAGCCGAGGCAGGAACCATGGTTACCCCCAAGGTTGCCAGCCGACTATCTCGCCTTTCCCCCAAAAACATAAAGGTAGCGCCCTTCGTCTCCGATGAGATAGTTTATCTAACTGCTGACCAGGAAGAGAAATATACCATTGCTCAAGCTAACGCCCGACTTGACTCGAATAACCAGTTTGTTGATGAGCGAGTTGAAATCAGACTAGCTGACCATTATCTATTCGCCGCCCCCGACAAGATTAAATTTATGGACGTGTCACCCAAACAGATATTCAGTGTGGCGGCATCACTAATACCTTTCCTCGAGCATAATGATGCTAATCGCGCCCTGATGGGCTGCAATATGCAACGGCAAGCCGTGCCCCTGCTCCGCCCCGAGGCACCTATCGTCGCTACCGGCATGGAAAGAGAAGCCGCCAGGTATAGCTGGGAGGTGCTCACCGCCCGGAATGCGGGAGTAGTAACCTCGGCGACTAGTTCAGAAATAGTAATCACCCGAGATAATAGCTTTGAGGATAGCTATCCACTGGCGAAGTTCGTGCGGACGAACCAGGGAACCTGCATTAACCAGCGCCCCATAGTAGCTAAGGGCGACCGGGTGGAAGCTGGACAGATAATAGCCAATGGTTCATCTACTGACCAGGAGGAGCTAGCCCTGGGGCAGAATGTACTGTGCGCTTTTATGAGCTGGGAAGGCTATAACTATGAGGATGCGATTATCGTCAGCAATCGTCTGGTTGAAAAGGATAAATTTACCTCAATCCACATTTCCAAGCATGAGGTAGAAGCCAGGGATACCAAATTAGGGCACGAGGAAATCACCCGGGATATCCCTAATGTAGGCGAGGAAAGCCTTCGCGAGCTTGATGAAACCGGCATTATCCGCATTGGTGCCAAGGTAAACCCCGGCGATATACTGGTGGGTAAGATTACCCCCAAGGGTGAAACCGAGCTATCAGCGGAGGAGAAACTCTTGCGGGCTATCTTCGGCGAAAAAGCCAGGGAGATAAAAGATACCTCGTTGCGAATGCCCCATGGCGAGTGGGGTAAGGTGATTAATGTCAAGGAATTCTCCACGACGAAGGGTGATGATCTGCCGGCAGGGATTAATCAGTGGGTACAGGTTTGGGTTGCCCAACGACGAAAGCTCTCGCTAGGGGATAAGATGGCTGGACGACACGGTAACAAAGGGGTTGTTTCTCTAATCGCCCCGGCTGAGGATATGCCCTTCCTCCCCGATGGTACCCCAGTAGATATTATCCTTAACCCTATCGGGGTCCCGTCACGGATGAACATCGGCCAGCTTCTAGAAACCCATCTTGGTTGGGCCGCCAAAACGCTGGGGACTAAGATAGCCACTCCGGTCTTTGACGGGGCTAGTGATGCCGCTATTGAGGATGCCCTCGCTAGAGCCTGGTTAGCTCGGAAAGCCGGGGCCGTCAGCACTGACCCCACTATCCAGACCCCACCCTCACCACTTGATGCAACTAAGGTATGGATTACCAGTCAGGGTTATGATGGAGACAGAGCATTCAGCGATGACTACCCTGGAGCGGCAAGCGAGATTTGCCTGCGGCTATGGCTGGAGGACATAGGCATCTCTAGTCGAGACCTCAACCAAGAACAGCTAGCGCAGGCTATGAATAAAGTGGAAACAGAACAAGGCCTCCTTCCCCCTATTCGGGGTAAGGTTACCCTTCGCGACGGACACACCGGTGAGCCATTTGACCAACCCGTAACCGTGGGAACTATCTACATGATGAAGCTAAACCACCTAGTTGAGGATAAGGTTCACGCTCGCTCTACCGGACCTTACTCCTTAATCAGTCAGCAACCCTTAGGCGGCAAGGCTCAGTTCGGAGGCCAGCGCTTCGGTGAAATGGAGGTATGGGCATTAGAAGCCTACGGAGCCGCCCACAATCTCCAGGAAATGCTAACCATTAAGTCAGATGACGTTACTGGTCGAGCTAAAGCCTATGAAGCGATAGTTAAGAATAAAGACATCCTCCAATCAGGCGTTCCCGAATCCTTTAAGGTGCTGATTATGGAACTGAGAAGTCTGGGACTGACGGTTGAAGTGCTCAGCGAAGAGACAACGGTAACCCCAACCGAGGAAATCGAACCTGCTCCTGAACCAAAAACAGAAGCTAAAATTGAAACCCCCAGCGAAGAGGTGATAGAAGATAATGCTTGAGATCAATGATTTTAATGCTGTCCGCATCTCCCTGGCATCGCCAGAGCAGATTAGAAGCTGGTCATATGGCGAGGTGACCAAACCGGAAACCATTAACTACCGCACCTTAAAACCAGAACGGGACGGACTTTTCTGCGAACGAATCTTCGGCCCCACTAAAGATTACGAGTGTTCCTGTGGTAAATATAAGAAGATACGCTATAAAGGGGTCATCTGTGATAAGTGTGGTGTCGAGGTAGCTCGAGCTAAGGTACGGCGAGAACGAATGGGGCATATTGAACTAGCCTGCCCAGTAAGTCATATTTGGTTTGCCCGAGGGATTCCCAGTCGGATAGGGCTACTACTTGATCTATCACCACGAAGCCTGGAGCGCGTTCTATATTTCTCCCATTATATTGTTACCTCAATAGACGAAGAAGCCCGTAAGCAGGCTATTGAACAACTCCAGAGAAACTGTGCTCAAGAGATAACTGACCATGAAACCGCCCTCGAAGCCAAGGTTAGCGAGATAGAAGAAGCGAAAGCCACCGTAGATGAGGTTAATCAGCTACGCCGTAATTGGGTTGAGGAAAGAGCCCAGCTTGAGGAACGACTTGCCAGTGATATTGAGCAGCTGGAAGACCTTCGCCGTGGTGCCTTACTCACCGAGAATCGGCATCAGGAACTTAAGCAGAAATTCGGCTTGGTTTTTAGGGCCGGAATGGGAGCTGAGGCTATCCTAGAGATACTGAAGAATGTCAATTTAGATGAACTACATGCTGCCTTAACTCAGGAAACTCACCAGAGCTCAGGACAGCGCCGTAAGAAGGCTAGTAAACAGCTACAGGTAGTGGAAGCGTTTCGCCGCAGTGGTAATAAACCAGAGTGGATGATTCTAACGGTACTACCGGTATTACCCCCTGACCTCAGACCAATGGTTCAGCTAGATGGAGATAGGTTTGCCACCAGTGATCTTAATGACCTCTACCGCCGGGTTATCAACCGTAATAATCGATTACATCATCTACTGGAGATAGGCGCCCCGGAGATTATCATCCGTAACGAAAAGCGGATGCTTCAAGAAGCGGTGGACTCCCTTATTGATAATGATAAACGAGGCGGGAGAGTCACCTCAGTCAGTGGTAACCATAGATTAAAAGCCCTCTCCGATATGCTCCGCGGTAAGCAAGGGCGGTTTCGCCAAAACCTGCTGGGGAAACGAGTGGACTACAGCGGGCGTTCCGTTATCGTAGTTGGCCCCGAGCTTAAGCTCCATCAATGTGGCTTACCCCGACGGATGGCGCTGGAGCTATTTAAACCCTTTATTGTGCACCAACTGATGGAGCGAGGGCTTGCCTACAGTGACAAGAGTGCCCGACGACTAGTAGCTAAGGCAAAGCCAGAGGTATATGACATACTGGAGGAGGTAGTTAAAGAACGCCCCGTGCTACTTAACCGCGCTCCCACCCTCCACCGACTGGGTATCCAAGCCTTTGAACCAGTGCTCATTGACGGTAGTGCCATTCAACTCCACCCGTTAATATGTTCCGCCTTTAATGCCGATTTCGACGGTGACCAGATGGCAGTCCATCTTCCCCTATCCAAAGCTGCCGTAAAGGAAGCTAGGGAAGCTATGCTCAGCACCCATAATATGCTTTTGCCCAGCTCCGGAGATCCGGTAATCACCCCCACCCTAGATATGGTGCTCGGTTGCTACTACTTGACCACTATTAAACCGGGGCTTAAAGGAGAAGGTAAGATATTCGGTAACCTCGAAAGTGCCAAGCTGGCTTGTGATGTCGGCCTAATTGACCTCCGAGCCGAGATTGAGATCAGAGATAAGAACGGGCGGCGGATTAAGACCAGTGCCGGGCGTATCATCTTTAACGATGTGCTACCCCCCCAGCTACGTAACTACAGTAAGGTAGTGGATAAATCAAGCCTGAAGAAAATAGTCGCCAGTTCCTATAAGCTATTAGATTGTGCTGGTATGGAGGTACTGCTGGACAACCTCAAACGATTGGGCTTCCGCTACGCCACTAGATCAGGAACCACCATCGGAATGAGCGACATCAAGGTGCCTCAGGATAAACCAAAACTACTCGCCGATGCTGAGGAAAAAGAGACCGTTATCGAGAACCAGTACCGCCGTGGCTTAATCACCGAGGACGAACGGTATAGTGGTGTGGTAAGCACCTGGATGGAAGCCACCGACCGGATAACCAACTCCCTCTCCAAGTCTCTCGACCGTTCGGGAAGCATCTATATGATGTCGACCTCGGGAGCCAAGGGAAACCTGTCTCAAATCAGGCAGATGGCTGGTATCCGGGGCTTGATGACCGACCCCCTGGGTCGAATAATTGATTTTCCTATCAAGTCAAGCCTGCGGGAAGGGCTCAGTGTTCTGGAGTATTTTATCTCCACCCATGGAGCCCGCAAAGGACTTGCTGATACCGCACTGAGAACATCAGAGAGTGGCTACCTTACCCGACGCCTCATTGATGTTGCCCAGGATGTTATTGTTCATGAAGAGGACTGCGGCACTAGCGACGGTATATGGCTATCCGAGCCTGCCAAAGGAGAGTTACTACCCTCGCTCGCCGAGCGAATCCTGGGGCGGATAGCCGCCAGTAAGATAGTTAACCCCCAAACCGAGGAGGTCATCGTCGACCGTAATCAGGAAATCGACGAGGAAAAGGTAAGCCAAATTATTGACGCCGGGATAACCAGGGTTCAGGTCAGGTCTCCCCTTACCTGCCAATCAAGGCAGGGTATCTGTCAGCGATGCTATGGCCGAGATTTGGCTCGGGGGCACCTGGTCGATTTAGATACTGCAGTCGGTATCATCGCTGCTCAGAGTATTGGTGAACCGGGAACCCAGCTAACTCTGCGCACCTTCCACACCGGCGGCGTGGTTGGTCTGGATATTACCAGTGGCTTGCCCCGAATAGAAGAACTCTTTGAGGGTCGGGTACCTAAGGCTCAAGCTATTATCTCCGAAATAGACGGCGAAGCTGAGGTAATTGACACCGAAGATGAAAAAAAGATTAAAATCCAGAGTGCTGAGGTATTCTATGATGAATATCCACTGCCGGCTGGCTGGCAGATTATGGTGGGGAATAATCAGTGGGTAGATGTTGGTACTGTGTTAGTCAATCCCCCTTCTCAAGATGAGGGAACCACCACCGAGCTAACTGCGGAAACTCAGCCTATCCTTGCCCGCACCGCCGGTAATACTGTTATCCAGGATGGACAGTTATCCATCAGGTATGAGGAGCAGGAAGTGCGGGAGTATGCTATCCCAGCGGCTATCCCCATCCGAGTCAAAACTGGGGATAAGATAACCGCCGGACAGCAACTGACCGATGGCTCAATTAACCCTCAGGATATACTGCGTATCTCAGGCAAGGACGCTGTCCAGCGATACTTAGTAGACGAGGTACAGAAGGTTTACCGCTCTCAGGGGGTAACCATCAATGACCGACACGTCGAGGTTATTGCGAGTCAGATGCTGACCAAGGTTTTCATTGATTCCTCCGGAGACACTGAGCTGGTGCTGGGGGAACTGGTCGACCGGTTCCGCTACGAAGACATTAATGCCAAGGTGCTAGCTGAGGGGGGCGAGCCGGCTACCGCCCACATTGTGTTAATGGGGATAACCCGAGCCTCGCTGAATACCTACAGCTGGCTAGCCGCCGCTTCTTTTCAAGAGACCACGCGGGTGCTTACTGAAGCCGCCCTTGTCAGTAAGGTAGACCGGCTGGTGGGGCTTAAAGAAAATGTCATCATTGGTAAGCTAATCCCCGCCCGCTGCCAGGCTAGTCGGGATGTCCCTGAGCTAGAAGCTGCCCCGAAATCCGATATCGCGGAAGCCGAGGCAAACCAAGCCTCCATTCAGTAAAGTTTCCTGATACCCGTTTTTCGTAAGAGTCGCCGCTTTAAACTAAGGTGGCTTTCTCCCTGACAGGTTAGCTTATGTAGCGAGGTGGTATAATAGGGTCGTTCATCAAT
>JAGGZY010000018.1 GCA_021161775.1 Dehalococcoidales bacterium | reverse complement strand
TGTAAGCATTCAAGTAAGGAGGGAATAGTGATGGGAATCGGGTTTTTATCTACCACTGGTCTGGTGGCGGCAATCATAGCTATCGTTTTCGGGATTATTGTTATGGTCAAGCCTAAGGTGCTGGCTTATCTGGTTGGCATATATCTGATTATTACTGGGGTTATCTTCTTTATCCAACGGGGATAAAATCCGTTAGTTATTTTGGGGCTTCAGTTTGAGCGTGAGCCAGTGACGGTAAAAATGTATTTTTGTCCTGGAGTTATACAACTTGGCGAATTGTTCAACTGAAAGGTACCATTTTACTCCACCGGCCACGCCGGAATCAGCCCATCTATCTCTGCCATCAGCCGGATAGTTTCCTTTAAGGCTACAATTACCTTCTGATAGTGGACTAAATCATCATAGGCGAGTGTCCTGCTCTTGCGGTCTTTGAGCCATTTCTGGCAGACCTGATAGCCGCCGATATGGAAATTCCAGACCTCCGGCGGCGCACCCTCAAAATATTGCTCCTTGTTGATATAAATGCGCTGGTTATTGGAGCCGTAGGTTACCTTTTCCACTGTGTTGGAGCCAGCCACGGGATACTTAGTAATTAAGTTGTTCAATGAGGGCGATTCCATAAGGTGTAGTGACACCAGTTCGGCGCCTTTTGCTGCCAGTGCTTTGAAAAGCACTTTATTTGAGGTAAGCGGTAGGCGCGGGAAATCTATCTTGAGGAACTCGGCGTAGCGGGTGCGATAGGTGGGGGAGTGGGAGACAGCATAAGCATAGTTGAAGATATCCTCCGGCCCGAAGGTCTGCTCAAAGTCTCCCCTGCTATCTTCGATAAACTCCAGTCCTAGCTTGTCCGAGACAGCCTTAATGAACTCCGGGTTGAGGTTGGGATGGCGGTTGCCGCTGTCAAACTGCATCTCGCCTTCGGCGGGGTAGAGGTAGAGGGGAAAAAGACAGCCGCTTCCAAATCGCCCAGCTGTATCCAGCATGTTAAAGTTGGTAATGTTTCTACTACAAAAAACATGGTGGAAATCCCCTAAAACTTGACGAGGTACTATTAATCCTAAATTCTTTCCTGCCAGCATGTGACGCATGACCTGAGAGCGAGTGCGTTCAATAACAGCGTCATGGTAGAAGATAGGGCGAATGTCAAAAGGACGATAAAGACACCTAGCATAGCCCTTCTGCCAATCCTTATCTTGGCGAATGGTTTTGCGTGCATCTGAGACTGTCCATCCTTCTTTATCTCGGAGTCCAAACCGCTCTTGAATCTCCTTATCAGAGAAAGCGATCTCTCTAAAAGCAACAATGCGCTGACGCAAACTTGCTTCTTCAAAATCCAGCACGAGGTGGTCCCTAGAGGTGACAGTCCCTACACTATTGACAGGGAAAATGTCAGTTATCTTCCAACCTTTTTCGTATTCAGATAGAAATTCCTCATGCCTTGGCACAAAGAAATAGAATGGGCTATTGGGTTGAAGCTCATCCCATTCCGTAGAAGTAATATTTGTCTCGGCAAGCGCGTAGTATTTCGTCCCTTGCTGTGGATTGGGCCAATCGCCGCGAAGCCCCCACATATCAGCATAGTGGATGGTAGCTGGACCTGACTTTCCTAGTTGTTTAACGAACAAACCAATAGCTACACCCTGCTGGATGTCGAAAACATTTTTGTCCTTATCGCCGTCAGGACTAACCTCTTTTTTCTTCGTATTGCCATGAAGATTGAGAATATAGATATCAGTAAAGGTGCTCATCAGGGACTGGCGCATCCCTCTAAAAGTCGGGTTGTCTAGGTAAGCGTGATTAGTAATAAAGCCCAAAATACCCTGCCCGGTGCGCTCTATCCGCCACTGCCCGAAGCGGATAAACTTCACATAATCATCTTGTAGCCATTTGGGGTTTCTCTCGCCCAAGGGCTTGCCATCAACCGTCTTGTACGTTTCTATCAGTTGCTTAGCCCAAGCTCCTTTATTGGCCGAATGCCCGGAATACGGCGGATTGCCCAGCACTACCATTATCTTCTTATCTTTCTTTATCTCGGCGGCGGCGTCGGCTTCTTCTACAATGTATTCATTGAAACCAGCCAGTTGCTCAGATTTTTTAAGTGCTTCTTCAAGAGTATTGGTGAGGTAGATTCCCAACCGCTCGTCGCTCTGGAATTTATAGCCGGTTTCCTGCAGCAGCAACCCCAGCTTGAGATGAGCTACAGCGTAGGGTGCCATTAATAGCTCAAAGCCGAAGATACGTGGCAGGAGTTTCTCGGCTACATAGTCGTTCCAGAGCCCTGCCTGCCCTTGACTCAGCAAGGCATTGTGAATTTCATTTATCACCATATAGAGGAAGGTAGCTGTGCCTACTGCCGGGTCTAAGACGAGAACGCTGGAGTCTGCTAACCCTTGAGGCTTGTCAAAATGCGTCTTGAGCAGGTGGTCAATAGAACGCACGATATAGGAGACTATCGGCTCTGGGGTATAGTAAACGCCACGCATCTCTCGCACCTTAGGGTCGTAGGCAGCAAGGAAGGTTTCATAAAAATGCACTACCGGGTCTTCCTTAGCGATGCGCTTACCAAAGTCCTTAAGGATAGATGCCATATCAGCCTGGGCTAATACTTGTGCCAGATCGTCAACCAGCCAGGCAATACGGTCATCTAAATCAGGCCCGGCAATATGATTAAAGAGCTTTCTTAGAAATGGATTGGTCTTGGGCAAAAGGTAAGCAGCATTCTGTCGATTAAACTCTTTACCTGTAGAATTTGTGCAACGGGCGGCAAATAGCCCATAGGCAATGGTTTGAGCATACATATCGGCAAAATACTCGGTAGAAAGGTCAGGGATAAGATTATCACGAAAAGCTGCTAGCTGGTTATGGAGGCTGCCGCTCTCTGCTTCTTGCTTAAAGGCTTCGATAATCAGGTCACGAATCATATGCGCCAAGCGAGCCATCCGTTGGGCAAGCTCCTGCGGTGTACTGACCCTCTCAGCCTGATGGTCAAGGAAAGTTATTAAAAGTTCTGTAACAGCCTGAACCCCGTCTTTATCACGCTTGATTTTGGCTTCTTTAGTTGGTATTCCCAGCCGCTTTGACAGGCGGAGTTCCCCGTCCACATACCAGCGAAACTCTAAGTAATCAGTCAGAATGAGGTTAGTCAGGGGATCACGATAGCGGATAAGCTGCTCTGACTTCTCTGCTTCGTCAAGGCTTTTACCGACATCCTTAGCCTCAATGTAGCCAATGGTAGTTGAATCCTTACTGACTACGAAGTCAGGAGCACCACATTGTATGCGGCGAGGCTCATTAGTAGCCACGATACCATCACCTAATGCCTCAATCAATGCTTTTAGTGCTGAGCGATGGGTATGCTCAGTAGCGTTGCCGGCGAGGAGTTCTTTTTCAATAGTGCGTATGTAGTCGTGTACTGACTTCAGCTCGTTTGTCATCTCTTTTCTCTAATATCTGACTCCCTATGACCGATAGGTTGTCTCTGTCCGCCTCACTACCTGCAGTATCAGGACTAGCTGTTCATTATCGCATACCTCGTAAACCACCCGATAGCTTCCTACTCTAATACGGTAAGCTCTCTCCGCTCCTTTTATCTTCCTAACTCCGTGGGGTCTAGGTTCGTTAGCTAAACTTCCGATAGCAACTCTCAGGCGCTCAAAATCTTGCCTTCGTATTCGCCGCTTCAGTCTATCAAAGTCGCGGCTAGCCGCTGGCGAAACTTCAAGCCTGTACATCCTTTGCCTCGGCAACTCGTTCTCGCTGGCTTATCGCCTCTTCCACTTTACTTTCAACCTCAAGCCAAGGACGACCACCTTTCTCTACCCATTCGGCTCGGGCAGTCTCAATTACCGGTAATAACTCGGCATCCTCGCGGCTTTCCAGCCATTCTTGCACTGCATCAGCTATAATGTCACTTGCTGGCATATGCCTCCGTGCCGCCTCCACTTTGAGATATGTGTAAAGTTCCTCGTTGTGAAATACCACCGTCATCCTTCTGCTCATGTTAGACCTCCAGCATACATACTTATATGCGTATAGGCATTTTAGACTGAGTAGAGATAGATGTCAAGTGCTAGATTGTACAAAATAGCGTAAGGTGGTTCTTTATATTAATCGGATGATTTCTAGGAGAGGGTTCTTTTTAAGTGGTAGAAAACTAGGGCATTTTAGTTACGACGGTTGGTAGCGGGGGCAGGATTCGAACCTGCGACCTTCGGGTTATGAGCCCGACGAGCTTCCACTGCTCCACCCCGCGATGCTATTTAAAGTATAGCTGTTGGCAGGTGGACTGTCAATAAAGGGTGGAGTCCGAGGCGGAGGTGGTTAGGCTACATTTCCTTGTTCAGACTAGCCAGGAATTCGGCGTTGTTTTTGGTCTTGCGCAGGTGGTTAAGGATGCGCTCGGTGGTTTCGGTAAAGCTGCTTGAGTCGGAGGCAATCATAGATGCCATTCGCTTCAGTAGCCGAACCTGCTTGAGGTCACCTTCATTTAGCAGTAGCTCTTCCCGTCGGGTGCCACTGCGCTTAATATCTATGGCTGGGAAAATCTGGCGTTCAGCTAAGCGGCGGTCAAGGTGCACCTCCATATTACCGGTTCCCTTGAACTCTTCGTAGATAAGCTCATCCATACGGCTACCGGTATCAATAAGGCAGGTAGCGATGATGGTCAGGCTACCCCCCTCCCGCATATTGCGGGCGGCGCCAAAGAGGCGCTTGGCAGGGTGAAGGGCGGAGGGGTCAATACCGCCGGACAGAGTGCGGCCGCTGGGGGGCATAACTAGATTGTAGGCTCGGGTGAGGCGAGTAATACCGTCAAGGAGCATAAACACATCCTTACCGTTTTCTACCAGTCGTTTGGCTCTCTCCAGAGCCAACTCAGCCACCCGGGTCTGATTCTCTCCTGGCTCATCAAAGGTGGCGCTGATGACATCGCCCCTAACGGCCTGCTTCATATCGGTAACTTCCTCAGGCCTTTCCCCAATAAGGCAGACCATTGGATGAATATCATTATAGTTAACTGTGATGGCGTTAGCGATGGCTTTAAGCAGCAGGGTCTTCCCGGCTTTGGGTGGCGATACTATCAGCCCTCGTTGTCCTCGGCCAATAGGGGCGATAAGGTTCAAGAGTCGAGTCGATAAAACCTCGGGTTTTGTCTCCAAGTTAATCAGTTTGTTGGGAAAGATGGGGGTAAGTGAGGTGAAGTGAGGTCGCTGCTTTACTGTCTCAGGACTCATCTCGTTAACTACCTCTACTCGGAGCAGACTGCGGTATTTCTCACTGCTCTTGGGTGGTCTGACCTGTCCAGTAACCGTATCCCCTGTACGCAGGTTAAAGCGGCGTATCTGGGATTGGGAGACATAGATATCGTCTAGACTGGGTAGTAGCGAGGCTTGCCTAAGGAATCCATAGCCATCCCCCATAATCTCCAGAATGCCGCTACCGAAGAGATTGCCCTGTTGCTCAACATGAGCCTGTAGTAAGCGCATAACCAGCTCTTGCTTCTTGAGGTTACTGGAGTTGGGGATATTCATCTCCTTAGATATGTCAATCAATTCCTCTTTGCTCTTAGCCTCTAATTCAGTGATGTCCATTACCTGACCTCCCCCTTAATTCTAGTTGGATAGTCTATCTTTACGGTTTACCAGGTTAATTTATTGCCCGGGATAGTAGTCTTATCTATTCCGGGGAGATACGCCGCCAGTCGGCAAGAAAACGGGTAACGCCGATATCAGTAAGCGGGTGATGCATCATCTGCTGTAATACCTTGTAGGGAACGGTGGCGATATGAGCCCCCGATTTAGCTGCTACCACACAGTGTTGAGGGTGGCGGATACTGGCCGCAATTACCTGAGTAGCTAGCTCATAGTATTTAAATATCTCAACAATATCCTTAACTAGCTGCATGCCGTCATGACCAATGTCATCCAACCTGCCGACAAAGGGACTAACATAGGTCGCCCCAGCTAGCGCCCCGAGGATAGCTTGATTTAGTGAAAAGCACAGGGTCATATTTACCTTGATACCCTCTTTAGCTAGGATTGATATCGTCTCTAGTCCATCGGGAGTAGCTGGAATCTTAACTGCGATATTGGGTGCCCAGGTGGCGATATTTCGTGCCTGCTCAATCATTGACTTGGCATCCTCAACCACTACCTCCGCCGAGACCGGCCCGGGGACAATAGCACAGATTTCCTTGATGGCAGTTTCATAATCAGCCGGTTTCTCCCGGGACATCAGGGTGGGATTGGTGGTAACCCCACTGATAACCCCTCGCTTGACGCTTTGCTTGATTTGGTCGATATTCGCGGTATCCAGAAAGATTCGCATTTGGCTCTCCTACTGAGATTGATTATATATCTGGTAATTCATAGGTTATGGGGACGAGGGGAGTAATGAAGGTTGAGCTCCCTCCCGTAGGGTATCTTTGGCAGCCCCGATAAAATCGTGGAACAGGGGGTGGGGACGATTAGGTCGGGAGTTGAATTCAGGGTGGAACTGACAACTGACCATCCACGGATGCTCGGCTAACTCGCATATCTCAACCAGTTTCCCATCGGGGGACAGCCCACTGTAAATCATCCCTGCCTCCTCAAGGAGATGACGATACTGATTATTAAATTCATAGCGATGGCGGTGGCGTTCGTAAACCAGGCTCTGTCGGTAGGCATTAGCCGCTCGGGTGCCGGGAACTAACTGACAGGGATAATTGCCCCGCCGCATCGTTCCTCCCTTGGCGGTTATGGTTTTCTGTTCGGGGAGGAGGTCAATAATCGGGTAGGAGGTTTGGGGACAAAACTCGGTAGAGTTAGGCTCACTTGAGCTGACTACATAACGGGCAAAATCAACTACCATAACCTGCATCCCCAGACATAGCCCGAGGTAGGGGATGTTATTATTGCGGGCGTAGCTGGCGGCTTGTATCATTCCCTCTATCCCCCTGATGCCAAAACCTCCGGGGACGATGATACCCTGGGCTGAAGCCAGCAAGGGGTCGCTACCATTCTTCTCTAAATCCTCGGAATGAACCCATATCAGGTTAATGCCGCGGTGGTGATACAGGGCGGCATGGTATAGTGCCTCGCGGACCGAGAAATAAGCATCCTCTAATTCAACATATTTACCCACCAGGACAACATTAACTGGCTCCAGAGGGCTTTTAATCGTCTCGACTAGCTGCTGCCACTGAGTTAAATCTACCTTGTGGTTCTTGAGATGAAGCCGCTCGACCACCAGTTGTCCCAATCCCTCAGCTTCAAGGATTAGTGGTACCTCATAGATAGTGTCTACCGTGGGCAGAGGGATAACCGCCTGTTTGTCGACATCGCAGAACAGGGATATTTTATCCCGAATGCTATCTGAGATGGGGTAATCACTACGGCAGATAATAATATCTGGCTGGATGCCGATGCGGCGCAATTCGTTAACACTATGCTGGGTGGGCTTGGTCTTTAGCTCCTTGGTAGAGGTGAGATAGGGGAGGAAGGTAACATGGATATAGAGCACATTATCCTGGCCGGCATCTTTCTTCATCTGTCGGATAGCTTCGAGGAAGGGTTGTCCCTCAATATCACCTACCGTGCCGCCGACCTCAATAATAATGACCTCCGCCTGGGACTTCTGCGCCAGCTGTTCAAATCGCTCCTTAATCTCATTGGTAACATGGGGGACTACTTGGGTGGTACCGCCCAGGAAATCACCCCGCCGTTCCTTATTGATAACGGCATTGTAAATCTGACCTGAGGTAACATTGGATTCAGCGGTAAGTTTGGTGTCCATAAAGCGTTCGTAATTGCCTAAGTCAAGGTCGGTCTCAGCACCATCCTGGGTAACGAAGACTTCACCATGCTGATAGGGTGACATTGTCCCGGGGTCAACATTCAGATAGGGGTCCAGCTTCTGCGCTGACACGGTAATCTGGCGATTCTTTAAGAGGGTACCAATAGAAGCAGCGGCAATTCCCTTACCTACTGAACTAACTACCCCACCGGTAACAAAGATATACTTTGACATACAAAAGACCCAACTCTAGGAAATTAGGTAGCTTAAAACTCTTGAGGAACTAACCGGACTCTTAACAGTATAACCCCAGCTAGATTTATACACTGAAATTTACGGAGTGGAACATCTATTAGTAACTATAATCAGATGGGCGGTAGTTGTCAAGTAGGGTAGTAATAGAATATTTATTCTTCTTCTATATCCTTCATCTCCGATGGTTTCCCGAAATCACGCCACCATTTTTTCATTCGTTCGATAACCGTCTTCTCGTATCCTTGGTCACTGGGGGTATAGTAGTGTTTGCCCTGAAGGGAATCGGGCAGGTTTTGTTGATTGACAAAGTGCTCCGGGTAGTCATGGGCATATTTATATCCCTGTCCGTAGCCCTTCTCTTTCATCAGCGGGGTTACCGGGTTTCTCAGTGGCATCGGGACGACCTCAGTGGGGCTTTGCTTGAGCTCCTGCTGGACTTTAGCGTAGCCTTCGTAGAGGGAATTGCTCTTGGGGGCAGTAGCCAGATAAACAGCGGCTTCAGCCAGGGCGAGTTTACATTCAGGTATACCGAGGAAATGGGTAGCCTGCTCAGCTGCCATAGCAATTATCAGTGCCTGAGGGTCAGCCATTCCCACATCCTCGGAGGCAAAGCGAATCATGCGACGGGCAATATAGAGGGGGTCTTCTCCAGCCTCCAGCATCTGGGCTAGCCAATACAGGGAGGCATCAGGGTCGGAGCCGCGCATCGATTTGTGGAGGGCGGATATGGTGTCATAGTGTGCCTCTCCGCCTTTATCATAGTGTATCACCCGGTGCTGGGCGGCATCCTCAATAGTGGCTAGAGGGATATGTCGTTTGCCATCAGCATCATGGGGGGTAGCCATAGTAGCTATCTCCAGGGTATTAAGGGCAACCCTGGCATCACTGTTGGATATGGTAACCAGGTGGCTTAAGGCATCAGAGTCTAATTCCACATTAAATGCCCCCAGCCCCCGCAGGGTGTCCTTGGTGGCTCTGAGAATGATAAGTTTAATTTCATCGTCGGTGAGGGGATTTAGGGTTAGGGTCTGACAGCGGGAGAGGAGGGGGGAGATAACCTCAAAGGAGGGATTTTCGGTGGTCGCCCCAATGAGGGTAACCGTGCCATCCTCAACGAAGGGCAGTACCGCATCCTGCTGAGCCTTGTTAAAGCGGTGAATCTCATCAATAAACAGGATGGTTTTCAGGTGCAAGGTTTTAAGGCGTTCCTTAGCCTCTTCTATTATGCGACGCAAATCGGCTACCCCGGCACTGACGGCGCTTATCGGGCTGAAGTGAGACTCGGTAGTATTGGCGATAATATAAGCCAGGGTGGTCTTGCCACAGCCCGGTGGTCCCCACAGGATAACGGATGGTATCTTGCCGGAGGCAATTGCCTTACGCAACACCCGCCCCTTACCGACGAGGTGCTCCTGGCCAACAAACTCGTGGAGGGCACGCGGCCTCATTCGAGTCGCCAGCGGGGCTTCCGCCATTTTTAGTTCGTCAAACTGCTGTTCAAACATATCCATAATATGCCTCGTTAGTGCTTAGGATTCCATTCCCCAGCATCATCATAGTTAAATGACCCTTTGTAGCCACATGCGTTCCAAATAGAATCAAAACAGGGTTTGAGAACTTTCTCAGGAATGACATCATAGCTTTCTATGATAACTTCTGGTAGTGGCAAAGTATCTCTGTCGATTGTGTGAACTTCGTCAATATTATGTTCGTCCCTACTGACTCCCATTGAATAGCCTTTGACGCCAAGTAGGGTTAGGAAGATAAAAATGGGTGGCTCAACATTTAATGTCTTAAGAATAGAAAGATAATCAGTAAGGGAGCTAACCAATTCTTTTTCGTAATTGGTACTAGGGATTAATAGCCTCTCTCCCTTGTGATGAGGCTCAAGGAGTAGTCCTTCTACAGCCTCAATAATCCCGTTTCTGAAAAGTTGAACATAAGAGTACGATTTTCCCTCTTGTCCAACAGAATAAGTTAAAACGCCATCTAAGTTGTATCTGTTATTCCATTCTTTGCAATGTATTGGCGGTATTGGCGGCATTTTCGCAGGCTGAGAAGCTACTTTATCTATGTCATAACTTTGGGCTGGATTGAATGAAATAATTGGTATCAGGTGAAGAACTATTTTGGCGGTATCATAAAAGGGGACAGGGGTTTCATTAGCCACTATGTTCGATATTCTATCTAGTCTAAAATTCCTAATTCTCTCTGTTACCGTCTCTGACAAGTTAAAGGCAACCCTCAGCTCGGGAACATCTAAAGGATATTTCCCATTTGAACTTCTCGAATAGAATTTATCATGACCCTTATAAGAAACGCGATGAGGACTTCTCCAGCTTTTAGGGATTCTAATTACCAAAACGGTTTTTGAGTTTTTTAGAGTAATTGGCTGAGTGCTTACTGGTGGTATTCTTGGTTCAATCCCAGCCCTTATCATGTTTTCTAATCTCAGGATTTCTTGGTCAATATTCTCAATACTCAAACCTTCCAATGACTTTGGAATCCCTGTTTTTCTGCCTTCGGTTATGCCTTCGGTTATGCCGAATATCAAGTCGCCACCACTGGCATTCGCAAAAGAGGAAACATCAGCGAGAAATTCCTTTCTGCTTTGATCTGAGTTTTTTTGATCTGAGTTTTTGGGTAATTCCTGTTTATACTCCAGTGTTTTGCTCTCCAACACGGAGTTCTCTATTAGAGCTTGTAAATCTTCTTCAGTAATATTCTCAAT
>JAGGZY010000015.1 GCA_021161775.1 Dehalococcoidales bacterium | reverse complement strand
TACCCACTAATCACACCTCCTCATAAAACCTAACAGGGAAAGATATAAAACTCAGGGTGAAGATAATCTATTATAGCACAACTCCTGAACTCGGTTTGAGGGAAACTAACTACTGCTCAGCCTTTCTATCACCGCATCCGCCACCTGTGAGGTGCCGACGGTGGTGTCCGGCGCCTCTGGCTTGAGGTCATAGGTAATCTTGCTGCCCTCGGCAATGACCCCGGCTATCGCCCTCTCCAATCTATCCGCCGCCGCCGTCTCTCCAAGGTGGCGGAGAAGCATCACCCCGGAGAGCATCATTGCCATCGGATTAACCTTATTCTGCCCAGCATATTTAGGAGCGCTACCGTGGGTGGGTTCAAACAAGGCAAGCTCATCACCCAGATTAGCCCCCGGGGCCAGTCCTAATCCCCCGATTAAGCCGGCGCCAAGATCAGAAAGCAGATCACCATAGAGATTGGGGCAGACCAGTACATCATACCGATGCGGCTTCTGTACCAGTTGCATATTCATATTGTCTGCAATCCTATCTTCAAACTCAATATCAGGATACTGCTTGGCTACCTCGCCAGCCGCCGCCAGAAACAGTCCATCAGAAAACTTCATAATGTTCGCCTTATGTACCGCAGTTACCTTGTGGCGGTGATTCTTCCGAGCATACTCAAAGGCAAATTTGACAATCCTCTGGCTACGCATCTCCGAGATTACCTTGATACTTATCCCTGAGTCCGGCCTCACTACCTCCCCCCGGGTTTCTTGAATAAACTCGATTAGCCTGGCTGTCTCCGGGGCTCCCTTTTCAAACTCAATACCGCTGTAGAGGTCCTCGATATTCTCTCTAACAATAACCAGGTCCACATCCTTATACACTGAGGGCGCTCCGGGGTAGGACTTACATAGCCGCAGGCAGGCATAAAGGTCTAATCCCTTACGCAGGGCGACATTCACACTCCTGAATCCTGAACCGACCGGGGTAGTTACTGGGCCCTTGAGAGCCACTCGGTTCCTCCTGATAGATTCAAACACCGCTTCAGGCAGCAGGGTGCCATATTTCTCCTGGGCAGTAATCCCGACATAGGTAATATCCCACTGAAAGGCAACCCCGGTAGCTTCCAACACCCGCCGAGTAGCTTCAGTAATCTCTGGTCCTACCCCATCACCAGGGATAAGGGTAATCCGATACGCCATTAGCTATCTATCCCCCACTTCTCTGGTCTATAACCTAAAATCGCCATATTTCTTAAGATAAGCCAGCAGCCCCCCTTCATTGAGAATACCCAGCATTATCTCAGGAATTTTACTAAAGGTGAGCTGACCACCAGCGGTAATGTCCCGGATAATCCCCGTTTTGAGGTCCACCTCCAGCTCATCTCCATCGCCGATACTATCGGTATCACACAGAAGTACCGGCAACCCGAGGTTAATGGCATTCCTGAAGAATATCCTAGCCACCGATTTAGCCAGTATGGCGCTTACCCCAGCCATCTTAATAACCAGCGGGGCATGCTCCCGACTGGAACCCAGTCCAAAGTTTTTACCGGCAACGATAAGAGCCCCTGCCCTCACGCGGGACATAAAGGTAGGATCGGCATCCTCCATAGCATGCTTAGCCAGCTCGGTAAGATTACTGCGCAGATAAGCATACCGGCCCGGGATGATATGGTCAGTGGAAATGCTATCGCCAAATTTAAAAGCCCTGCCCTTAAGCACGATAAAAGCCCCTATTAAAACCTGCCTCCGAATATTTATAAACCCCTATTTAAAGCTTGCCTCCGAATGTTTATAAATCCCTGGGGTCGGTGATTTCGCCCTTAATGGCGGTCGCTGCCGCCGTAGCCGGGCTTGCCAGGTAGATAAACGCCTCAGGGTTACCCATTCGTCCCTTAAAGTTTCGGTTCGCTGTCGACAGGCAGTTCTCTCCATTGCCCAGCACCCCCTGATGTAAGCCCAGGCAGGGCCCGCAGCCCGGGGGTAGAATGATACCCCCCGCCTCAATCAGCGTCCGAATATAGCCAGCCTCAAGCGCCGCCAGCAGCACCCGGCGTGATGCCGGGGCAATAATCAATCTGGTACGGGGGTGACGCTGCCTCCCGGCAAGAATCCTGGCTGCCATCGCCAGGTCTTCCTGACGCCCGTTGGTACAGGTGCCAATCACCACCTGCTGAACCCTGGTCCCTTTAAGCTCCTTCACCGAAGCCGTATTATCCACGGTATGGGGTTTAGCCACCATCGGCTCCAGCTCCGCCAGATTAATGTTAATCCTTTGCTCGTAGTTAGCCGAATCGTCAGGAAACAGCCGACAGTAATCGTTACCCCTCCCCTGAGATATAAGATAATCCCGCGTAATATCATCCGATGGGAAAAGCCCTACCTTAGCCCCCGCCTCTACCACCATATTGGCTACGGTAAGCCTACTCGGAACGGTCATAGTACTTAAGGCATCGCCACCGAACTCCAGAGCCTTATAGGTAGCCCCATCGGCTCCTAGTTGCCCGATGAGATAGAGAATAAGGTCTTTAGCATAGACACCACGGGGGAAGCTACCTGAGATGACCACCTTAATACTTTCGGGAACGCGGAGCCAGGTTTTACCCAGCCCAAAACTAACCGCCACATCAGTAGAACCCATCCCGCAGGCAAATGCCCCCAATCCCCCAGCGGTTACCGTATGGGAATCGGCGCCAATAACCAAGTCACCGGGCTTAGCCAGCGATTCAGCCACTACCTGATGGCAGACCCCATCACCAACTTCAGATAGACGACACCCTATCTTAGAGGCAAAATCACGGAGGAGCTGATGGTCGTTAGACAGCTCACGATTGGGACTGGGGGCAGCGTGGTCAAGAAACGCTACTGCCTTCAAGGAGCTAGCCAGACAGCTAAACCCAGCGGCATGAAACTGCCTCACTGCCAGTGGCCCAGTAGTATCCTGAAGGAAAGCCAGGTCTACCCGAGCGATAACAATATCCCCCGCCCCAACCTCATCCCCTGATTTGGCACTAAGTATCTTTTCCGCCAGCGTCTGACCCACAGTAGTCCCCTTTGGTATTCAGCTATCTAGATGCCACTACAACTAATAAACTGCCCGATAAAAGGGCAATCAAGAGATTAATCCACTACTGAATCTACTACCTAATATGGTGTAATTGTAACTATAAACCAGCCTCAATGCAACCTGTTGATTTCGTTCAGATAGATTAGTGACGCTATAATAGTGTTACTATGAGGATAATAAGTAGCGTAATCCCTGGAGCGTTCTCGCCGACCACGGCATTCAAGACAGCCCACCTGTTCAGTAGAGCTAATTGAGGCAGTGCTTAGGTTAAGGGAGGAATACCCCAGATGGAGTAAGGATAAACTGGTGGTAC
>JAGGZY010000007.1 GCA_021161775.1 Dehalococcoidales bacterium | reverse complement strand
GTGGTGGCAAAGCCATAGAGAGTCAGATTATCCTCCCTGACATAGAGATGGGTATAGACACCTACTTCGTCACCAACATTACCCAGCAGGCTCAGGGTAGTGGTCGGCATATATACCCGAAAGCCAATACCACCCACATTAATAACGGCAAGGTCGACATTTATTGATTCCAGTTTGCCGTGCAGACTGGCAAGCATTACCCCTCCTCCTGCTGGTTATTTAATCGGTCTTTTAGGTGTAGCCCCCGCCAGTGGCAGATAGCCACCGCCAGGGCATCAGCGGCATCATCAGGCTGCGGCACCTCGTCCAGACCCAACTGAAGCTTGACCATCTGCTGAACCTGCCCTTTAGAGCCTGCCCCATAATTGGTCACCTGCCGCTTTATCTGAGCCGGGGTATATTCAAAAGAAGGGATATTATGATTAGCCGCCGCCAGCATGGCTATTGCCTGAGCCTTACCGATGGCAAATGCCGATTTCACATTGTTGCCCACAAAGGGTTGCTCTATCGCCATCACCTCCGGCTGCTCATGCTGAATAACCTTCTCCAGCTCGTGATACAAAAAGCTCAATCGCTCCCCCATCGGGGAGCTTCGGTTACCAGCCAAGGCACCATAGCTCACCAGGGCAAGCTCGTCATCACTTTCATCAATTACCCCGTAGCCCATAACTATAGTGCCGGGGTCAACGCCTAGAATTCTCATTACATGGTTAAATGTATTATTCCAGAGGCTTATGCATTATATTTCTCTAACACCGCCTCATCAAAATCGGCATTGATGGAGACGCGTTGTACCTCATCCAAATCCTCCAGTTTATCTACCAGCCGCAGAGCCTGCAAGGCAGCTTTCTCGTCAAGCTCAACAGTAGTCTTGGGCACCATCATTTGCTCCGCCGATTCAACTGGAATATTACTCTCCTCCAAGGTTTTCCTGACCATCTCCAGTCCATCAGGCTTGGTATAAATCTGCAGAGAGGTGTTCTCAGGGATAACATCCTCCGCCCCAGCATCGATAGCCTTGAGGGTGACTTCATCGGCATCTACATTATCGGTGTTTACCCGAATAAGCCCCTTTAAATCAAAGAGCCAGGAAACACACCCACTCTCCCCCAGACTACCACCATTGCGGGTAAACAGATTACGAACATCCTGCAGGGTTCGGTTGCGGTTATCGGTCACCGCCTCTACTAGAATTGCCACCCCCCCCGGCCCATAGCCCTCCAGGGTCATCTCTATCAGCGTCATCCCCTCCAGCTTGCCACTCCCCCGCTTGATAGCCCGCTCCACATTCTCCATAGGCATGCTGTTATCCCGAGCCTTCTGGATGCACAAACGGAGCCGAAAGTTGGTATCGGGGCTACTTCCACCATCACGCACTGCCACGATAATCTCGCGGGTCAATTTGGTAAACAGCTGCCCCCGCCGGGCATCAGCTATCCCTTTCTGATGCTTGATTGAAGCCCACTTAGAGTGTCCTGACATCTATCACCTCCCCTTAAGTAACTCATTACCAACTACTTTTTAATTCTATCATCGCCTCTGTGTATGGTCAAAGTTACCCCTGATAAATCGACGGCTCTCCCCGTTTATAAACCACTGAAATAATTAACAAGGCGACCCCAACAGTGATAAAGACAATACCGCAGGTCTGCGCCGGGGCTAAGAAATCGTTAATTACCTGAGGTAACCAAGCTTGAAGTTGAGAGGGCAGGCTAACCTGAGCCAGCCTTTCCCCGACAAGATGCTTGCTAATCAGCGTGCCGGCGTAGCTCAGGATACCACAGATTAGACAGGGTATCCCGATAGAGCGAGTTGCCCCCTTTACCCGCCGGTGGAGAAGGCTAATGCCTACAATCAAAGCAATGGTAACCGCAATCAGAATTCGCCGCACCATCGTCAGATACCCCAGATAGTGCCTTGCCTGCTCTAGGCGTGGCATAATCTCCGGGTCCATACCATTTATGGTATCTTCATTAATCTCAAATGTCGATGGTATCTCCGCCGACATTCCCTGATAGAATTCATCAAAATGCGACTCCAGCTCAGCCTGAGGCACCCCCTGAAATTCGGACGGCAGTGATGCTAGGAAAGCCTGTCGCATATGAGCCTTAAGAACCTCTTTCGCCGGTTCCAGATTGATGACTGTCGTCAGATGTTGACTCTTCCCCAACACGTAATCATAGCCAACCTGGATAACCACACCGGTTTGCTGTTTTACCCAGGGGCGAAGGTCACTGATGGCATCATCCACCGCCTCCTTCATCAAGCCTGCCTCCGGGGGAACCTGCTCTTTCACCATCTCCCCCACCAGTGTCGCTACATCCAGCTTATCTATCTCAGCGATGATGAAATCAGGATTGAGGACAGTACGATCCATCATAAAGACCGCCGACAGACTACCAAGGGAGAGAAAGAGAAGAAAGCTCAGAAACCCGATACCCGCCTTTTTAGCTCGTCCCATTAGTAGCACCCCCTTTTCAGGATTAGCTTAAGTCTCCGATGGGAACCCTATTCCACTTCACCGATGGCAACTGCCACCGCATATTCCTTACTATGAGAAAAACTGATTGATAGATTAGTCAAGCCCAGGCTATCCGCCTGACTTCTGGTACTACCCTGGAGATAAACCAAAGGCTTACCCCGGGGGTCAGGCAGTATCTCAATATCCCGCCACCGAAAACCACGGCTTCGCCCCCCTAACACCTTTATTACGGCTTCTTTACCGGCAAAATGAACCGCCAGAGACGGAAACTGGCCTCGATGTAACCTAAGCTCAGCATCAGTATAGATGCGACGCAGAAACAACTCTCCCCAATAGGATATCGCTACCTCAATACGGTCTATCTCGATTATATCCACACCAACATGCTGCATTATCCGTTAAACATATCCGCTTTAATCGGAAGGGCCCTTATGTTATTCGGATTATAGCCTGTTCTAGACAGGTAAACAAGTAATTTAATCTGTCCCCCCAATCTCTGGCTACAGATGCTTGATTTATTCATCAGCACGGGATATACTATTTGTTAAGCTGGTCAATCTAACGTCAACCAGCTCGAGGATAGATACAAGTCTAGCTACCTCTCTAGAGGTAATTTGTCTTAGAGAGTTAGTAATTTGGTTAATCAAGAGGAGAGCAATTCATGAAGAGGTTTAGAGTAGCTCGTTATCTTCTCTGTCTGGCTTTATTTGGGGGCGCTTTGGGTAGCTTATGGGGAGGGCATATTGCCCTTGCCAGCCCAGGAAGTAGCCCGAGTCCGACGGCTACCTTCGCCGCAGCACCAACTGATGACCAGCCTTCATCCCCGGAGCCGATAATTGAGAAGTTTGAGCTTACTTCCCAATTTCCCGTGGTGCGTATTGAATCTGGCTCCCCCGCTGAGTTTGAGATTCTCCTTAATTACCAGAGTAGTAAAGCCAGGCTATTCAATTTTTCTATTACCTCGCCTCCGGGGTGGGATGCCGCTATCAAGCGCAGTTGGGCTACCGAAAAGGAATCCCTGCTGGCTATCCGACTGGAAGCCAATCAAGCTTATGCTCAGAGGGTTAAAGTCATCCTGACCCCACTGCCGGGGGAGCCCCCAGAACTGGGTGACTATAAGACAACCTTCTTAGCATCCTCCGGTGATATGAGCGACAGTATCGAACTTACCGCCGCAGTAACCTCCATAGCTCCTACCTACGCTATAGATTTGACGACAGTCACCGGGCGCCTTGACACTCCAGTCAAGGCAGGCCAAGAAAACCCCCTAACCGTCAAAGTAACCAACACCGGGACAGGAACCCTTAAGAACATCACCTTCGTTTCTACTAAATCAGAGGGCTGGGGTACCAAATTTTCCCCCAGCCGAATAACTTCTCTAGAACCTGGAAATTCTACCGAGGTAACCATCATCATAACCACACCCGGCAATACTATCAGTGGTGACTACCACATCATCATAAACTCTATGACTGACAAGGCCTCCGATGGCATCAACCTCAGAGCAAGGGTACAAACCCCCACTGTTTGGGGGGGAGTTGGTATTGCTATTGTCGCCGCCGTGGTCATCGGACTGATATTTCTATTCAGGAAGCTGGGTCGACGATAATCAAGCTAGCCCTCTTAAAAAGCCCCTTACCGGAGATATCTGTTTCTTACTTGAGCAGCTTGACAGTACATCGGATTTATGTTAACATTCTAGGGTATTGAGACCGTACCTTAACAATTGGATAGTGGAAGGAAAGTTACCCCGGATTCTTATGGATTAAACCTAAGTGTTTGATCCATCAATTGTTTAGAGAGTTTGATCCCGGCTCAGGATAAACGCTGGCGGCGTGCTTTATGCATGCAAGTCGAACGGTTCTGATTTATCAGAATAGTGGCAAACGGGTGAGTAACGCGTAAGTGACCTGTCCCTAAGAGAGGGATAACTCTAAGAAATTAGAGCTAATACCTTATGTGGTAATGTGAGTAGAGCCATATTATTAAAGCCTTCGGGTGCTTGGGGAGGGGCTTGCGTCCGATTAGCTAGTTGGTAGGGTAATGGCTTACC
>JAGGZY010000041.1 GCA_021161775.1 Dehalococcoidales bacterium | reverse complement strand
CTCCTGCATCGTTACTTCGTTGATGTTAGTCAGCATAAGTCGAAAAACCAATCCGAGGATGACTATGTAGCGGATATAGTGATGAAGATAAATACTCAACTGAGGGATAGCTTCGTCTTCTCCAGCGGTAAGGATATGGGGGTATTCAAGGGGCTGGGCTATCCTGAGGATATCGCGGAATACTTCTGTCTGGAGCAATACCAGAGTTACCTGTGGACTGCCCACGGGAGGTTTCCCACCAATACCCCCAGCTGGTGGGGCGGGGCTCACCCGTTTAGCATCCTGGACTGGACAGTAGTTCACAACGGAGAGATATCCTCCTATGGCATCAACCGGCGTTATCTAGAGCAATTTGGCTACCACTGCACTATGCAGACCGATAGTGAAATAGTAGCCTATGCCGTTGACCTGTTAATGCGAAAACACGGGTTGCCTATCGAGATTGCCGCCCGGATTCTGGCGCCTCCGCTATGGACGGAGATTGACCGTCATCCTCCCGGGGAGCAACAATTACTCCGCACCCTGCGTCAGGTATATGGCAGCCTACTGTTAAACGGCCCATTTACGATAATCATAGCCCATCAGGGAGAGATGATTGGGTTTACCGACCGCATTAGATTACGCCCACTTACCGTTGGGGAGAAGGACAATACGCTCTACCTATCGTCAGAGGAATCGGCAATCCGTCTCATCTGTCCCGACCTGGAGCGAGCTTGGATTCCCACCGGGGGCGAACCTATCGTAGGACGCCTGGGGCAACCGCTTCAGCTACCATCAAGAGCAGCAGTCGGGGAGACAAGATAATGCTAACCAAACGGATTATCCCCTGCCTCGATGTTAAGCAGGGACGGGTAGTCAAGGGAACCAGCTTTGTTCAGCTACGCGATGCCGGTGATCCAGTAGAGCTAGCCCGCTTTTACTATCAAGAAGCCGCCGATGAGCTGGTCTTTCTGGATATAACGGCTACCCCCGAAGAACGCAACACTATGGTAGATGTTGTGGAGCGAATCTCGGAACAGGTATTTATTCCGCTTACCGTCGGTGGCGGACTGCGCAACACTAATGACATGCGGCGGATGCTGCAGGCGGGGGCGGATAAGGTCTCCATAAACACCGCCGCGGTGCTAAGACCTCAACTAATAACCGAGGGGGCAAAGCGATTCGGCAGCCAGTGTATTGTGGTAGCTATTGATGCCACCCGGGTAATTGAGAGTCCCCAACCACGATGGAGGGTCTATATCTACAGTGGTCAAAAGCCAACCGAGCTCGATGCCGTTAGTTGGGCAAAACAGGTAGTAGAACTGGGGGCTGGGGAAATCCTGCTTACCAGTATGAACGCCGACGGTCATCGCCTAGGATATGATATTGAGCTTAACCGAGCTATTTCGGATGCGGTAACGGTGCCCGTTATTGCCAGCGGCGGGGCAGGCACCCTGGAGGACCTCTATCTAGCATTAACCGACGGTCATGCCGATGCTGTTCTCGCCGCCAGCATTTTCCATTATGGAACCTACTCTATCCGGGAGACGAAGCAATATCTGGCAAAAAAGAACCTGCCGATGCGCCTTTAGGAAGCAGAACTGATGAAAAGCTATCTTGAGCCAAAATTTATTATCCAGCGGGACCAGGAGCGGTGCATCCAGTGCAAGGTATGTATTACCCAATGCTCCGTTGACACCCATTACTATGATACTGAGGATGATGAGGTAAAGAGTTATCCTGATACCTGTGTTGGCTGTCAGCGGTGTGTTGTCTTTTGCCCTACTCAGGCACTAACAGTAAAGAAAAACCCTAACGAATACCGCGAGAACTATAACTGGAGCCCTGAGGTCATTGAGGACATTACCAAGCAGGCGGAGACCGGAGGAATACTTCTCACCGGGATGGGGAACGATAGGGACTACCCCATCTACTGGGACCATCTCCTGCTCAATGCCAGTCAGGTAACCAACCCATCGATTGACCCCCTGCGTGAGCCGATGGAGCTAGCCACTTATCTGGGGCGGAAACCAGATAGAGTTGAGATTGACCCTGATACCCTCTCCCTGAAAACAAAGCTAGACCCTCTAGTTAAGCTAGATATCCCAATAATGTTTGCTGCCATGTCCTACGGAGCGGTGAGTATTAATGTTCAGGAATCCCTAGCCCGGGCAGCTACCGAGATGGGTACCTTATGGGACACCGGCGAGGGGGGACTTCACTCTAAGCTCTATAAGTATGGCAGCCACACCGTAGTCCAAGTAGCCTCAGGTCGTTTCGGAGTTCACCCCGATTACCTTAATGCTGCCAGGGTGGTTGAGATTAAGATCGGGCAGGGCGCTAAACCCGGTATCGGAGGACACCTTCCCGGGGAAAAGGTTTCTGACCAGGTATCGCTAACCCGAATGATTCCCCAGGGCACCGACGCCCTATCTCCAGCGCCACAGCACGATATCTATTCCATTGAGGACCTGGCTCAACTCATCTATGCCCTGAAGGAAGCCACTAACTACACCAAGCCAATCTCAGTGAAGATAGCCGCCGTCCATAACTCAGCGGCAATTGCCTCAGGAATGGTCAGAGCCGGTGCCGATATTATTGTTCTTGATGGCTTCAGAGGGGCCACCGGGGCAACCCCCAAGATTATCCGGAATAATGTAGGCATCCCCATTGAACTGGCGCTAGCGTCAGTAGATAATCGCCTGAGACAGGAAGGACTGCGTAATCAGGCTTCCATTGTCATCTCCGGTGGCATCAGAAATAGCGGTGATGTAGCCAAGGCAATCGCCCTGGGGGCGGATGCCATATATATTGGAACGGCGGCTCTAGTTGCCCTGGGCTGTCACCTGTGCCAACAGTGCCATACCGGTAAATGTAGCTGGGGTATCTGTACCACCGACCCCACTCTAACCAAGCGAATTAATCCTGACATTGGAGCCAGGCGACTGGCTAACCTGCTTCATAGTTGGAGTCTAGAACTTAAGGATATGCTCGGCGGTATGGGTATCAACGCCATAGAAAGCCTGCGGGGTAACCGACTACATCTGAGGGGCGTCGGCCTGACTGACACCGAGCTGAGGATTTTAGGAGTACGGATGGCAGGAGAATAATATGGCCAAAGTAGCCAAAATAGATGCCAGCGGCATTTACTACCGAGAACTGAACCAGCAGATTCGGAGACTGGCGACGGAGGGAGCCCAGCAGATTGAACTCCATAATGTCTGCGGACAGCGATATATTGGCACCAATCTGGATAGACCAGTGGAGATTGAGATTTTCGGCACCCCTGGTAATGACCTGGGGGCATTTATGAACGGGTCGGAGATTACGGTAAACGGTAATGCCCAAGACGGTTGTGGAAACACTATGAATGAGGGTAAAATAGTAATTCAGGGGCATGCCGGAGATATTATAGGGTCATCTGCCCGAGGGGGTAAAATCTTCATCAAGGGGAGTGTGAGTTACCGAACCGGAATTCATATGAAGGAGTATCAGAATAAGCAACCAGCGATTGTCATCGGAGGGACTACCCAGGACTTCGTTGGTGAATATATGGCAGGGGGGATTCTAGTTCTACTGGGTCTCAACCTTAATGGTGGGGAGAACCATAAAGCCTGTTTTATCGGCACCGGAATGCACGGCGGTGTCATCTACATAAGGGGGGGTATTGAGGATTATCAACTGGGTAAGGAGGTGGGTATCGCCGAGCTAGCCGAGAATGACCACCAGATTCTTCATCAATTGGTGAGTGAGTTTAGTTCATACTTTGGTTATAATGCCGAGCTGATACTGAATCACCGATTTATCAAACTCTTTCCTCGCTACCTCAGACCCTACGGCCGGCTATATGCTTACTAGAACGACGAAATACGGCTTATTATAATGAATTTTACCAAGATGCAGGGGGCAGGAAACGACTTTGTGCTGGTAGCCGCCAGCGATACCCGACGTAACTGGTCCCGGGTAGCTATGGCGATGTGTAACCGCCGCTTCGGGGTTGGGGCGGACGGATTGCTTCTGCTGTTGCCCTCCAGGGTAGCTGACCTCAGAATGCGGATGTTTAACCCCGACGGCGCTGAGGCTGAGGCTTGTGGCAACGGCTTAAGATGCTTGGTAAAATACGCCATAACCAGGGGGCAGTTAGCCAATACTAATGCCAGGGAGATAGCGGTGGAAACTATCGCCGGGGTAAGAAAAGCCAGCATTAATCGGACTAAAGGTCAGCCACCAGGCATTCAGGTCAGCCTGGGGATACCGGAATTCAGGGCAGAACATATCCCGGTAGTTATAGAAGATGAGGGAGCTGTAATCAAGACAAAATCGATGTTAAGCTATCGGATAACCATTGGTAGCCAAAGGCTACTGCTTAATTTTGTTGCCCTGGGTAATCCCCACGCGGTTTATTTTAGTGAGTTACCCGTTGCCGATTTCCCGTTAGCCCAGTTAGGGCCTAAAATAGAACGACACCAGCTATTCCCCAAGCGGGTAAACCTTGAGGTGGCTCAAATAATAAACCGACGGCAGATTGAAGCCAGGGTATGGGAAAGGGGCGCTGGGGAGACACTGGCTTGTGGTAGTGGTGCCGGGGCAGTAGCCATCGCCGCCCAATTAGTTGGTTCTATTGATAATAGCGTAGATATCAACATGCCGGGAGGTATCCTCGAGGTAGACTGGGATGGGATTGGGGAGGTATTCCTTGGTGGGCCAGCGGAAATAGTGTTTAGCGGAGAATGGCCAGAATGAGATTTGCTGATAGAATAACCAAGCTTCCGCCCTATCTGTTCGTAGAGATTAGCCGCAAGGTTGCGGAGCAAAGGGCCCGGGGCGAGGAGGTAATCAGTTTCGGTATTGGTGACCCCGATTTCCCCACTCCTCCCCATATAATCAATCGGCTGTGTCAGACAGCACAAGACCCAGCTAATCACCGTTATCCTGAAACCGAGGGCTTACCCCAGTTGCATCAGACAATAGCCGGCTGGTACGAGAAACGGTTTGGCATCTCTCTTAATCCCGATAGCGAGGTCTTACCCCTTATCGGAGCCAAGGAGGGCATTATCCACATCGCGCTATGCTTTATTGACCCCGGCGATGTTGCTCTGGTGCCTGACCCCGGTTATCCGCCCTACTCCATAGGAACTATTCTATGCGGCGGAACCCCTTATTATATGCCGCTTACTGTCGAGAATGATTTCCTTCCCGACCTAGCGGCTATTCCTAACGATATCCTGAGTAAGGCTCGGCTGCTGTGGCTAAATTACCCCAATAATCCCACCGGAGCGGTAGCCGACATTGATTTTTTTAATCGGGTAGTCGAATTCGCCAACGAGCACCATCTTGCCGTCTGCCATGATGCCCCTTACACCGAGATTGCCTTTGATGGCTATCAACCGGTCAGCTTTATGCAAGCAGCCGGGGCTAAGGACATAGGGGTGGAGTTTCACTCCCTATCCAAGACCTATAATATGACGGGGTGGCGAATAGGGATGGTAGTCGGCAATGCCGAAATGATAGATGCCCTAAAGAGGGTTAAATCCAACCTGGATTCAGGAGTTCCTCAGGCTATCCAGTATGCCGCCATTGAGGCTTTAGCCGGACCTCAAGACTGTATTGCGGAATGTACTACTAAATACCAAAGACGGCGTGACCTGGTGGTAGATAAGCTAAATAGCATGGGGCTTAAAACCACACCGCCAAAGGCAGGTTTATATATCTGGGCAAGAGTCCCTGATGGCTATACCTCGGTGGAATTCGCTGACGACTTATTAGACCAGGTAGGAGTAGTGGTAACCCCGGGAATCGGTTACGGCAATAGCGGCGAGGGCTATATCAGGTTATCACTTACCCTTCCTGATGCCACCCTGGTGAAAGGGTTATCCCGACTGGCTGAATGGCGTAACCGTAAACTAAGCTCAGGGCGTAAAGGTTAGTTTACGACCTTTCCCGCTACGATAACATTGATGGGGGATAGCCAACCTTGCTCAGAATAGCTATTCTAGCTAAAGAGAACGAGCCCGTAACCAGCTTAAGTTCAGCGCTGGCGGAGAGGGGCTTTACCTGCTCCATTATCTCCGATACTGAAAAGATAGCCGAGGCATTTACCCGGCGAGCCCCGGATGTAGTGCTGGTCACGATGGCTAATCTACCCGCTGGGGTAGAGGCAGCTCATCTAATCCAACATATCAAGCCAAAAAGATGCCTCCCGGTTATCGCCCTCATCTCCAGAGAAATGCTTGATAGCCTCGATTTTAGCCAAGGAACCAGTGATTTCGTGGTCGAACCCTGGGAGATAAGCGAGGTAATTGCCCGAATAAAACGGGGGCTATGGCTAACCAACAACATCAAGGGTGAAGGATTAATCAAGCATGGGGACCTAGTGATTGATGTCGCTAGGTGCGAGGTATCCCTCAGCGGTCAGTTGATACCATTGACCTTTAAGGAGTATGAGCTACTCAAGCTTCTAGCCTCCAGCCAGGGAAAAGTATTCACCCGGGACAATCTGCTCAACCGACTCTGGGGCTACGACTACTACGGCGGAGACAGAACCGTAGATGTACATATCAGGAGGCTCCGCAGCAAGATTGAGGACCCCACCCATACCTTTATCGACACCGTAAGAAATATCGGCTACAAGTTCAGAATCGAGGCTTAGTGTTATGTGCGGCATTGCCGGCTGCTGGGGAATACAGGATACCAAAACCATTAACCTGATGCTGGATGCAATGACCCATCGTGGGCCTGATGACCGTGGCATTCATATCGCCAGTGGCAGCGTTTTTGGTCACACTCGGCTATCCATTGTTGATGTCGCTACAGGTCACCAGCCGATTTTGACTAACAGTGACCGAAGCGGAATTATATGTAACGGCGAAATCTATAACTTCCGGGAACTCAGACAAAAGCTTATCCCCCGCCACCAGTTTAGCACCCAATCCGACACCGAGGTTATTCTTAATCTCTATCGGGAGAAGGGGCCGGAGGGAGTAAAAGAACTGGACGGAATGTTTGCCTTCGCCATCTTTGATGGGGATAACCTTATGCTGGCTCGCGACCCCATCGGTATCAAACCGCTCTATTACGGCTACGTCAACGATAAACTCTACTTTACTTCTGAGTTAGGAGCGATGACCCTGGCCGGGGTTGACCAGGTTCACGAATTCCCCGCGGGACACTACTACACCCCTGAGCAAGGGCTGGTGAAATATTACGAAGCCCCTCTGTTTCAACACCACCGGCCAGTCGATATTGAGGAGACCTGCCGCTTAATTCGTGAAACCTTCATTCGGGCGGTTAAGAAACGACTACTCGCCGATAAGACAATACATGTTGGCTCTTTCTGTAGTGGCGGCCTGGACAGCAGTCTGGTAGCCGCCATTGCCGCTGAGGAAATCCCCCACCTCCACACCTTCGCGGTAGGTATGCGAGACGAATCCGGGAAAGAGAGTGATGACCTCAAGGCATCTCGCATTGCCGCCAAGCACATCGGCTCCACCCATCACGAATTAATCTTCACCGAGGAAGAATATTATCAGGCATTACCCATCGTTATCCGCAAGCTGGAAAGCTACGACCCCTCACTGGTACGTTGTGCTGTCCCCTGTTACTTTACCTGCAAGCTAGCCGCCGATTATGTAACCGTAGTGCTTACCGGGGAAGGGGCTGATGAGATATTCGCCGGTTACCATTATATGAAGCATTTTACCACGAATAGGCTCGACCAAGAGGCAAGGCGCTGTATTAACAACCTGCATAACATCAACCTGCAGCGCGCTGACCGAATGGGAATGTATTTCAGTCTGGAACTACGGGTGCCTTTTCTGGATATATCCCTGATTGAGTTAGCCATGCAGATACCCCCCGAACTCAAGATACGGGAATCTAAAGAGACCGGAGATAAGATAGAGAAATGGATTCTACGTAAGGCATTTGAAGATACCGGCTATCTGCCCCGCGAGATATTATGGCGGTATAAGGTTCAGTATACCCAGGGGGCTGGCTGTGAGAGCCTAGGAGAAAAACTGGCTGAAGCCGAGCTGAGTGATGCTGAGGAGCAACGTATCAAGGCAGCAAACCCCCAGGCAGTGCTCAACAGTAAGGAAGCCGCCTATTACTATAAGATATTCCGCCACTTTCATCCCCAAGACTCGGTACTTAGCTCTATTGGCATCTGGACCGGCTTTGACTTTGCTGAAGAACGAGCGCCAGTCAGCGGCACTATGGACGGCAAGCTGAAGCACAATCCCCAGCCGCAATAACCTGAGGCTATCCCACAGTTTTTACTCCAATCTTCTTGATTGTAACCCAAATTTAATCCTGTTGTAATACTGCTGAAACATTGGCCAGTTATCCTATATACCAGTATACCTGAAGGGAGGGTACAGTTATGCCCACTAGAAGCAGAGTAATGAAGATAGTATTGAGGATAGGGTTAACCCTGGGTGTTGTCTATCTGGTATGGTTAGCCTGGGGAGCCACCAGCGGGATGGCTTTGGCGGCTGACCCCACCGGGCTAGGCGGAACGGCTGATAGCGCCGTAAACTACGTGTGGATATTAATCTGCGCCTTTCTAGTAATGTTTATGCAACCGGGGTTTGCCCTGCTGGAAGCCGGCTTCTGCCGAGCTAAAAACGTGACCAACCTGATGACTAAAAATCTGATGGACTTCGTTATTGGGTCGCTGGTTTTTTCCTCGTCGGCTACGCCATAATGATAGGTGGGGACTGGCACGGTCTGTGGGGTACCCAGGGCTGGTTTATGAATGGTGATTTCTATGATGTCGATAAATACCTCAATATGTTCTGGATGCTGGTCTTCTGTGCTACAGCAGCAACCATTGTCTCAGGAGCCGTTGCCGAACGACTGAAGTTTAAGGCTTACATCATCTACAGCATCGTGATTAGCGCCATCATCTATCCTATCTTCGGTCACTGGGTCTGGGGTGATGGTTGGTTGTCCCAATTACCCTATGGGATGGGGGCATTAGACTTCGCCGGCTCGGGAGTAGTTCATGCCGTTGGTGGTTTTGTAGGACTCGCTGGGGCAATGGTACTGGGACCCAGATTTGGTAAATACGATAAGAATGGCAAACCACGGGCTATCCCCGGTCATAGCATCGCCCTAGCTGCCCTGGGAGTTTTCATCCTCTGGTTTGGCTGGTTTGGCTTCAATCCAGGGAGCACCTGTGATGCCCATCATCTAAGGATATCAGTTATCGCCGTCAATACTAATCTAGCCGCGGCGGCATCGGCCTTAATAGCATTGCTCATCGCCAAGTGGAAGACCAAGAAATGGGATACCGGTATGGCACTAAACGGGGCTATCGCCGGACTGGTAGGAATTACCGCTGGCTGTGCCTGGGTAGAGGGTTGGGCAGCTATTGTCATCGGTCTTATTGCCGGGGTAATAATGTATGCCAGTGTTAAATTCTTTGAATCTAAAGGTATCGATGACCCGGTAGGAGCAGTAAGTGTACACGGTATGAGTGGACTATGGGGCCTGCTCAGTATCGGTTTCTTTGCCGATGGAACCTACGGTAACTACTCTGTAGAGCCTCCATATGTCACCGGACTACTCTACGGTGGCGGCGGAGGCCAGCTACTGGCTCAATTTATCAGCGTGTTAGTTGTTTTTGCCTGGTCTTTCGGTTTAGGATACTTAATGTTTAAGGCAATGGATAAAGCATTTGGTATTCGGGTACCCCCGGAGGTAGAACTTCAGGGATTGGATATCCCCGAGCATGGCACGCCAGGCTACCCCGAGTTTATTCTCAAGTAACAATAGCCAACTAGAAAAAGGGGGGTATGAGAAAATGAAGAAGATAGAAGCCATCATCAGGATGGAGAAATTTGATGAGGTAAAACAGGCTTTACGGGAGGTCGGCTATCCGGGGATAACCAAGTCCCCGGTAGAGGGCCACGGAAAGCAGAAAGGGCTCAAGGAGCAGTTTCGTGGTACTACATTTGAGGTGGAGTTTCCTCCAAAATTAAAGCTGGAAATCGTGGCTCTTGATGAGGATGTGAGTCGAATCCTGAATGCTATCATGATGAGTGCCCGAACCGGCGAGGTAGGTGATGGGAAGATATTTGTCATCCCGGTGGATACCGTAGTTCGCATCAGGACCGGTGATAAGGACCAGGATGCCATCTAAACTACCACCCCAGCGATAATTATAGTAAACTCTATAAATAGAAAGGAGACTAAAATGGTAGACAAGAACCGACAAGAGAGCCGGGAATATGTCCTGAAGACAGCTAAAGAACATGACGTGAAATTCATCAGACTATGGTTCACTGATATCCTGGGTTTTCTCAAGAGCTTTGCCATCAACGTAGAGGAACTGGAAGGGGTTCTGAAGGAAGGAATGGGGTTTGATGGCTCCTCAATTGAGGGGTTCGCTCGTATTGATGAGAGCGATATGATAGCCCTACCCGACCCCGATACCTTTCACCTGCTTCCCTGGAGACCACAAGAACACAATGCCGTGGCACGGATGTTCTGCGACATCCTAAAACCCAACGGTGAGCCTTTCGAGGGTGACCCCCGATACGTTCTAAAGAGAAACCTGAAGCGAGCCGCCGATATGGGCTACACCTTCTATGTTGGGCCCGAGCTGGAGTACTTCTATTTCCGAGATTCAAAAGGTACCGAGCTTCTCGACGAGGGGGGCTACTTTGACCTGACCCCGCTGGATATGGCCAGTGACTTGAGGCGGGATACCGTACTCACCCTGGAGAAGATGGGTATTGGTATTGAGTACTCCCATCATGAGGTTGCTCCCAGTCAGCACGAAATAGATATGAGATACACCGATGCGCTGACTATGGCAGACAATGTAATGACCTACCGTCTGGTCGCCAAGCAGATTGCCTTGAACCACGGGGTCTACGCCAGTTTTATGCCTAAACCGGTGTTTGGCATTAATGGCAGCGGGATGCACGTCCACCAGTCACTATTTAAGGGGGAGCGGAATGCCTTCTTTAACCGGGATGACGAGCACTACCTCTCCAAGGAAGCCAAGAGTTATATCGCTGGGTTACTTAAGCATGCCCCTGAAATCACCTCAATCACCAACCAGTGGGTCAATTCATATAAACGACTGGTCCCCGGCTATGAGGCGCCGGTGTACCTCTCCTGGGCGCGGCGCAACCGTGCCGACCTGATAAGGGTTCCCGAGTATAAGCCAGGTAAGGAAAAAGCCACCCGAATGGAGTTTCGGTCCCCCGACCCCGCTTGTAATCCTTACCTTACCTTCAGCGTGTTACTCGCCGCCGGGCTAGAAGGAATTGAGCAGGGGTATGAAGCCCCCGCCCCAATAGTCGAGAATGTCTACGAGATGACCGCTGAGGAACGGCAAGCCAGGGATATCGGAACCCTGCCGGCTAATCTTGGGGATGCCATTAAGCTTACCGAAAAGAGTGAGCTGGTGCGGAAAGCCCTCGGTGAGCATGTTTTCCAGAGCTTCATCAAAAATAAGAGGATTGAGTGGGAACAGTATCAAGCTCAGGTAACTGAATATGAATTAAAGAAATTCCTACCCCTTCTCTAGACCAGTCAATATGGGGGGTTAGTATGGTAATGTGTCAGCTACGGATTGGCATAGCTCAGATTAATACTACCGTGGGTGATTTTGCTGGTAACCTTCAGAAGATAGCCAGGGCTATTGATGAAGCAAAATCTTTAGGGGTTGACCTGCTCACCTTCCCTGAGCTTGCTGTCTGTGGCTACCCTCCCGAGGACTTACTGCTTAAACCCCAGTTCATTAAGGAAAATCTAGCTACCCTTAATGAGGTTATAAAATACTCCCCAGGTATCACCCTGATAGTCGGTTTTGTTGATTCTCAGAGTGATACCTATAATGCGGCAGCAGTAATCCACCACGGCAAGTTGGTTGACATCTACCACAAAATATGCCTGCCCAACTATGGCGTCTTTGATGAGGTCCGCTACTTCAGTGCTGGCAAGAAATACCCTATCTACACTATAAACGGGGGCAGGGTGGGGATAAACATCTGTGAGGACATCTGGTATCGCAGTGGGCCGCCGACAATACAGGCCATTTCTGGAGCTGAGATCATCGTGAACATAAGCGCCTCGCCATACCACTTCGGCAAAGGAAAATTCAGGGAAGAGATATTACAAACCCGCGCTCGGGATAACGTAGCTATCATCGTGTTTAACAACCTGGTGGGGGGGCAGGACGAGCTGGTATTTGATGGCGAGAGTATGATAATCAGCGAGACCGGACAGACGGTAGTTAGGGGTAAACAGTTTGAAGAGGACTTGATAGTCGCTGACCTGGATATTGACGCTGTTTCCCAAGCCCGTCGGATTAACCGAGGGTGGCAACGAAAGAAAGCCCATCTAGAGAAGAAATCACTGGGGGTCACCAGGGTAGTCATATCCGAAGCACCACCAGTTATTCTAAAACCACCGGTATCCCGACCGCCAGCAGAGGAACTTAGCCTTTCTGCCGAGGTTTATAACGCCCTGGTGCTGGGCACCCGGGACTATATCCTCAAGAACGGTTTTGAGAAGGTGGTTATCGGGCTTTCCGGAGGTATTGATTCCAGTCTGGTAGCCATCATTGCTGTCGATGCCATTGGTGCCTCCAATGTAATCGGCGTGGCGATGCCATCACGATATTCCTCTTCAGATAGTAAGTCCGACGCTGAGTTACTGGCACATAACCTGGGCATCAAGCTAATGGTCATCCCCATTGAGCCGGCATTCCAAGCCTACCTCAATATGCTGGCTAAAGCCTTCACCGGAACCGAGCCCGGGATAACCGAGGAAAACCTACAGGCTCGGGTAAGAGGCAATCTTCTAATGGCACTATCCAACAAATTCGGCTGGTTGGTGCTCACCACCGGCAACAAGAGTGAAATGGCTACCGGCTATACTACCCTCTACGGGGATATGGCTGGCGGTTTTGCAGTGATAAAGGACGTAACTAAGACAATGGTCTACAGCCTATCCCAATACCGCAACCTAAAAGCTAACACAGCACTTATCCCGACTAGCATTATAGACAAGCCACCCTCAGCGGAACTAAAGCCCCACCAGCAAGATAGCGACACCCTACCGCCATATGACCAGCTTGACCCGGTGCTTACCGCCTATGTGGAGGAAGACAAGGGTATTGAGCAAATTATTGATATGGGATTTAACCGGAAGGTAGTGGAGAAGGCTGCCCGACTGGTAGACCGAAGTGAATACAAGCGCCGTCAGTCACCCCCTGGGGTCAAGATAACCCCCCGAGCCTTCGGCAGGGACTGGAGACTACCAATTACTAATCGCTTCAAGGATTAGGGACTATCTAAAACCTGGCGCAGGCTTAGAGTAAAGGATTTAAGGGAAGCTAGACTGGTATCCCCTTCAATCAATTGGAGTAGATGACTACCAACAATAACCCCATCAGCTATCATAGCTACCCGCTTGGCTTGCTCTCGACGGGATATACCGAAGCCAACGCACAAGGGTTGAGTCGCCTGTTTCCTGATCCGCTTAACAAAATCCTCCAGGTCTGCCGACAGGTTCTGTCTGGAGCCGGTAACCCCGGTTAGCGACACCAGATAGATAAAACCACGCGACCTTGTCGCTACCAACGAGATGCGCTCCTCAGTAGAGGTTGGTGCTAGCAGATATATCAGGTCAAGCTGATGCCGCTGAGTGCTGGCTTCCAGTTCACTACCCTCTTCAGGGGGTAAATCAGGGATTATTAAGCCACTAATCCCGGCTTCAGCCGAAGCCTGACAGAAAGCCTCCAGTCCAAAACTAAGAATGGGGTTATAGTAGCTCATAAACACCAGCGGGGTAGCTATCTTCTGATGTAGTCTACCTGCTACCTCCAGACAGGCCTGGGGGGTAATCCCCTGTTTAAGGGCTTGATAACTTGCCTGCTGGATAGTCGCCCCATCAGCGAGAGGGTCAGAGAAAGGGATACCCAGCTCAATAATATCAACACCACTCTCCGCCAGGGTAGCTGCTGCTTTAACGGTAGCCTCCACAGTAGGATAGCCTACCGTAAGATAGGCAATCAGCGCCTTATGTCCCGGTTTAAAAATAGCTTTAATCTGATTCATAATTCTATCCCCAATACCCCGGCGACAATGTCTAAATCCTTATCCCCCCGACCGGAGAGATTGACCACAATAAGCTGGTCCCGGGATAAACCGGCGGCAAGCTTAACCGCGTAGTAAACAGCGTGAGCTGATTCTAAAGCCGGGACTATCCCTTCCGTAGTACACAGCAGTTGGAAGCCCTCCAGCGCCTGGCTATCGGTAACCGCCACGTAGCTAGCCCGCCCGGTCTCCTTATAGTAACTATGCTCCGGGCCCACCCCGGGGTAATCCAATCCCGGAGCTAGACTGTGGGTCTCTAATATCTGGCCGCTTTTGTCCTGAAGCAGGTACGACCGGGTACCGTGGAGCACGCCAGTTCTGCCCGCTGCCAGCGAGGCAGCATGCTCCATCGTGTCTAGTCCCCTCCCCGCAGCCTCAACACCAATGAATTTAACATTTTTATCAGCGAAGAAGGGGTGAAACAAACCGATGGCATTGCTTCCCCCACCAACGCAAGCCACCAGATAGTCGGGCAGGCGATGATACCCCTCCATAATTTGCTCTCTGGTTTCCCGACCAATTATTGACTGAAAGTTACGAATCATAGTCGGGTAAGGATGCGGCCCCACTACTGAACCCAACAAGTAGTAAGTATCCCTGACATTAGTTACCCAATCCCGGATAGCCTCATTAATAGCATCCTTCAAGGTACGACTACCCGAATGTACCGGACGCACTTCAGCCCCCAGCAGTTTCATTCGGAAGACATTAAGCGACTGACGCTGGATGTCCTCATCCCCCATATAGACAATACAATCGAGATTTAGCATCGCGCAGGCAGTTGCCGCAGCGACTCCATGTTGTCCGGCGCCAGTCTCAGCAATGATTCGTGTTTTGCCCATCCGCTTGGCCAGTAGCCCCTGCCCCAGGGCATTATTAATCTTGTGTGCCCCGGTGTGAGCCAGGTCTTCTCGCTTCAGCAGGATAGCTGCCCCCCCTCCCTTAGCCGACAATCGCTGGGCAGGATACAGAGGGGTAGGCCGCCCAATATAATCCCGACATAATCGCTGGAACTCTCGCTGAAACTCAGGGTCAGCCTGAGCCATAAGGTAAGCCTGCTCCAGCTCCCGAAGCGCCGGCATCAGTGTTTCAGGAACGAACTTGCCTCCAAACGGCCCAAAGTAACCCCGCTGGTTAGGTAATTGACTATCTTTTGCTGTCATCAGTCCTCCTTACCGCGCTAATGAAATTCCTAATCTTAGCTATATTCTTGACCCCATTTACCTCTACCCCTGAGGAAACATCCACCCCCCAGGGGGTTACAGTATCAATTGCCCGAGCTACATTCTCGGGGGTAAGACCACCAGCCAGAATTATAGGAAATCGTTGGGCTATCTCACCAGCTAGACCCCAGTCAGTGGTTATCCCCGTGCCACCATACTGCCCCCTAACCCGGGAGTCAATCAGATAGCGGTGCTTCTTGTCAGACAGAATCCGGTCCCCCTGAGTCAAATAATCGCAAATCTCTTCAAGGTGTTGCCCCCGCTCTACCCGCACTACCTTAATCACTGGCTGGTTAATCCCGAGACAATATTCCCAGGACTCATCGCCGCTTAACTGAACCCAGTCCAGATGACAGGCAGTAGCGAGCATATTTACCTCCGTGGCAGGAAGATTAACGAAAACACCCACCACTGCAATATCACTATGCTCCCTGACTAAATTTACTATCTCCTCTGCCTGAGCCAGTGTTACCTGCCGCTGGCTAGGAGCAAACACCAGCCCCATAAAGTCACCTCCGGCTTTAATTACGGCTAAGGCATAAGCCACATCATTAATACCACAAATCTTTACCCGGGTCATTGGATTAACTCACTTATCTTGGCCGGGATATCGCTAGCCGTAACCAGAGCTTCGCCAACCAGTATGGCGTTAACCCCCCACCCCTTCAGCTTTTCCACATCACCTCGACTCTTAATGCCACTTTCACTAACCACGAGCTGCTCTCGGGAGAGCAGTGGCATCAGACGACGGGTGGTATTAATATCAACGGTAAAGGTTTTAAGCTCACGGTTGTTAATACCGATAATTCTAGCCCCGCTAAGCAGTGCCCGCTCCAGCTCAGTTCTACTATGAACTTCAACCAGACAGCTCAAGCCAAGACGATGACTCAGGGTAAGAAGCTCCTCAAGCTGTCGCTGATTCAGACTAGCCACAATGAGTAACAGGGCATCGGCACCATAAGCCCGGGATTCATATATCTGGTAGGGGTCAAAGATAAAGTCCTTCCTCAACAAAGGAAGTTTTACCTCCTGCCTAATCGCCTCCAGATAGTCAATACTACCACCAAAGTAGTTCATCTCAGTAAGCACCGAGATAGCCGCCGCCCCACCCCGAGCGTATTCTTTAGCTATCCTAACCGGATAGAAATCGGGGCAGAGTAGCCCTCGCGATGGAGAGGCTCGTTTGACCTCAGCAATCAATCGAAGCTGATTACCAGAAAGTGCCGCCACCATATCCCGCGGCTTTTCCATCCGGGCAATGCGTTCCTCTAGCACCGACCGGGGAACCTGCTGCTTTCTTCGATTAACCTCTTCCCTTTTTCGGGCGATAATTCTATTCAGCATCTCACTAATCCAAACCCCGACTCAGCTTAATCCAGGCATTTAGTTTTTCCAGCGCCCGACCACTATCAATCACCTCTTCAGCCAGGCGAGCCCCAGCTACTAGACTAGGGGCTTTACCACCAACCACCAGTACCGCCGCCGCATTCATCACCACCGCCTCTCGCGGTGGCCCCGGCTCGCCAGATAGGATATGACCTAATATCTGAGCATTATCCTGGGGGCTTCCTCCCCTAATTTCATCAAGACTGGTCTGGCTAAAGCCAAAATACGATGGCGAGACCTCATAAAGAGGCAATACTCCCCCCTCATTAACCTCCCATACCTTAGAGCTACCGGCAATGGAGATTTCATCCATACCATCACCATAGACCACCATGGCATGCCTGGTACCTAGCCGATGGAGGACATGAGCCATCTTTTCCCCCAGTTCCAGGGTCGGCACACCAATCAGCTGAAACTCAGCCCGGGCAGGGTTGGTCAATGGGCCCAGTATATTAAATACGGTGCGGATGCCAATCTCACGGCGGGGGCCAGTAGCAAACTTCATTGCCGGGTGGTAGACCGGCGCCAGCATAAAGCCAATGCCCACTTTCTCAATACACTCAGCAACCCCTTCTGCCCTAAGGTTAATATTTACCCCCAGTGCCTCCAGGACATCAGCACTGCCACACTGGCTACTCATTGCCCGGTTGCCGTGTTTGGCTACCCTAAGCCCAGCACCAGCAGCAACCAGTGCCGCCACCGTGGAGATATTAAAAGTGGCTAAGTTATCCCCCCCCATACCGCAGGTATCCACTACCGGTGGGATAACCTTCACCGGGACTGCTTTTAGCCGCATCACACTGGCTAATCCAGCAATCTCATCCACCGTCTCCCCTTTAATCCGCAGGGCAGTAATAAAGCTGGCAATCTGAGCCGGGGTTGCCCCACCACCCATTATCTCCTCCATCACCCCTACCGCCTGCTCAAAACTGAGTGAGCCACCATTTACGATAGTCTCAATAGCCTGTTTAATCATCGCTACTCATCCTCTTTAACTGGGCGAATTTTGAGTGGTCCTATCACCCAGTTAGAGTTGGGGGTTTCCCCTATACTTACCTCTCGGCTTGATTCAAATCTCCGACCGTATATATCTTTGTAATAGGCTACTAAGACCATCCGATTGTCTTCATGTTCTAGGGATAGAATCATTTCCTCTGTCTTTCCTCCAGACGTTAGTGTGCCAAATTCCCAAGGCCGCCGTTCTTGTTTGTGATACTGAATGAAAGAACGCACATCGATAGCTGGTCCAAGTCCTATATTGTGGAGTATACACACCAGTCCGCGATCTCTCTGAATATCTATTATAGGGCGGACTGCATCATACCTTTGCTCCCTCATCTCCTTAGCCATTTTTACGCTGGCGTCTGCCTGTTCCTTAGTAGACTTGGCAATCTCAGCAGTTCTCTTAACGTAAATAGCAGTAATCAATACAAGAACAAAAGTTATTGTCACCTCTATCGCCTGTGCAGTAG
>JAGGZY010000005.1 GCA_021161775.1 Dehalococcoidales bacterium | reverse complement strand
CTGATGTGGCGGGTATTCTAGAGGGGGTGAGTACTGGTGATGCCGCTGATATTCTGAGTGAGATGAGTGCTGGTGATGCGGCTGATATCCTGGGACAGATGGGTACTGGTGATGCCGCTGATATCCTGGGACAGATGGGTACTGGTGATGCCGCTGATATCCTGAGTGAGATGAGTACTGGTGATGCGGCTGATATCCTGAGTGAAATGGGTGGCAGTGATGCCGCTGATATCCTGGAGCAGCTGAACGCTGATGAGTTAATAGCGATATTGTCGGATCTGCCCGAGTCGGGTTTGCTGGAGATATTACCCGAACTCTCGGCGGAGGAACTACTCCGGATACCATTGTCGCTGCTGCTTGAGGCATTGCCCGATATCCCGATTATACAGCTGGTGGGAGAAATACCCCCTGAGCCTCCCTCTGATTTGCCATTGCCAGTGGTAGTTTATGAAACGACTGGTGGGGCTAGGTATATAGCGGTCAAGACTACTGCTGGTGAGTGGGTAATTATTATTGATACTCCCTTCCCTATTGAGAGAGTCAAGATTAAGGTTAGTGATTCCCTACAGAATGTAGGGGCGACGGTAGAAAAGGTAACCTCGCCGTCAGAGGCTTCAAAACTGCCCTCCGAGGTAAAGGTAGCAGCATTCTTTACGATTACCCTGGATAATATTACCTCGGAACAGATGTTGGCAGGACATATGAGCTTTTTAGTGGAGAAGACATGGATTGAAGCCAATGGCATCAATAAATGGGCAATCTTTCTCAACCGTTATGATGAAAAGGCAAAAAAGTGGGTCAGAATGCCCACCATAAAGAAACGAGAGGATAGTAGATATGTTTATTACGACGCGGTAATAAATGACTTTTCTCTGTTTGCGATAACCGGCAGCCACACGGTTCCCCGGGAGGGGTTTAAGGCAAGTGACCTGTTTATTAGTCCTAGTCCAGCGGTGGTAACAGCCGGGGAGCCGATTACTATCGCTGCTGATATTAAAAATGAGCTGGGGGAAGCTGATAAATACGTGGCGACGCTATGGATTGACTCCACCATCGAGGATATGAAGTATATTACCCTGGCTAAGGGAGCCATCACTACTGTTGTCTTTGATGTTATTAAGAGTGAGGTCGGCATTTATAAAGTGAGAGTTGGCCGACAGACAGGAAGCTTTGAGGTGCTGCCAGCGGCGGCGGTAAAGCCAGCTGCCTTTAAGGTGAGCCAGCTTGATATTACCCCTGCTGAGATTAAGGTCGGGGAGAAGGTAGCTATCTCGGCGGTAGTGGCTAATGTCGGTGAGACTAAGGGTAGTTATGATGTAAAGCTAAAGATAAACGGTAAGACGGTAGATACTAAAACGGTCATCCTTGACGCTGGTGAAAGCACTACGGTTATCTTCTCTGTAACCGAGGCTAAAGCGGCTATCTATAGGGTGCGAATTGATAGCCAGCATAGCGAGTTTTCCGTCACCAAGGAATTCCACTGGTGGTGGGTAGTTATCCCGGTAGTAGTAGTTATAATAATAGCTGTTGCGGTAACCCGACGTCGGCAAAGGCACTACGGTTAAAGAAGTCGGGGGTAATTTGACATAACATAAACTGGTCGTTGCTAGAACGGCTATCCTTGCGATTCTGGGGGGTAGGCGAAGGGTTTATCTCTCTACTTGTATTCCTTATACTGGACGATTAATTGGCGAGCCTCAATGCGGATATCTTCCAAATCTACCGGCAGCATCAGCCCTCGGGATTCAATAGCTTGGTTAATGGTGGTGGCTATATCATCTCGAGATATTCCCAGTAGCTTGAGGGGTAAGCCTCCCAGACGAAACCTTTTTACCGTGACTTGGGGTTTACCCTGTTCGGTATTTATCTCAACATTGGCGATGAGGGTAGGATGGCCCCCGAGGGCACTTATCTTGCCTGAGGCAGATACAGTTCTTGCCTCAAAATAAACCTCAAGGTTCTCCGTCTCTAGGTGGTGTCCCAGAATATCCCCCTTGGCTGAAACCAGCATCCTGTCCTCATCCAGCTTCACCTGGAGGTAGTCTATAGCTACCTGGCTAGATTGGTTGGCTTGCCGAACGAGGTCGTTTACCCGGTTCTGAAGCTCTTCCTCAGAGAATATCAGGGTGTTCTCAGGAGGGGATGGTTCTGCCGGTGGAGGAGGTATTGGCTGAGTTACATCGCTGGGGGGGGGTGGTTCTCCTTGAAACCAGGGGCTAGCCGGGGTAAAAATGGCGGCTAACACCAATCCCAGCGCCACGGGTAAAATAATAATTAATTTGGTCATTGCTAAAGCTACTACTCGGATAATCCTTAATTATCCTATCCTGTTATTAGCCTCGCCGTCAATTTTGACAGTCGGCTGGTTCCAAGGCTAAAATAGATACAATCTCTGCGGGAGTAGCTCAGTGGTAGAGTTCCTGCCTTCCAAGCAGGGTGTCGCGGGTTCGAATCCCGTCTCCCGCTGATAGTGATTGTCATTATTGCTGGTGACCGATATAATATTTTAGTGGTGGTAGTCTAGGTAAGTAAAGATTACAGTGTGGTGGAGTATTAGTTGGGGTGGTTAAAGGGTCTCTTCCCGTGCTGGGTGGAGGGCTTTTCTTAATATAGATGAGGTGATATCAAGATAGGGGTTACTGAGGATAGTCGGCTAGAGATTTTGCGACATTCGGCAGCTCATGTTATGGCTGAGGCGGTTCAGTCTATCTTTCCTGATGCCAAGTTTGGTATTGGGCCAGCGATTAAGAATGGCTTTTACTACGACTTTGATTTACCCCGTTCCCTTACCCCGGAAGACCTGCCGGTTATTGAAGCTAAGATGAGGGAGATAATTGCTCGAGATGAGCCCTTCAACTGGCGAGAGGTGGCTAAAGAGGAAGCGCGACAGATATTTGCCAAGCAGCCCTACAAGCTGGAGCTAGTTGATGACATCCCCGGGGATAAGGTGCGTCTGTATCAGCAGGGTTCGTTTCTAGACTTGTGTCGTGGGCCTCATGTGGCATCTACCGGGGAGGTAACGGTGTTTAAGCTTACCAGCATTGCTGGTGCCTATTGGCGGGGCAACGAGCACCTTCCAATGTTACAGCGGATATACGGAGTAGCTTTTGATACCAGAGAGGCTCTGGATGAGCATCTGAAGAGGCTTGAGGAAGCTGCCCGGAATGACCATCGGAGATTGGGCAAGGAGCTTGACTTGTTCAGTATCTACGAAGAGGCTGGGCCTGGTCTGGTTCACTGGCACCCTAAGGGGGCAATAATACGCCGAGTTATTGAGGATTTCTGGAAGGACGAGCATATCAAGCGAGGTTATGACCTGTTGTATACCCCTCATATCGCTAAACTGGATTTGTGGAAGACCAGCGGTCACTGGGAGTTCTATCGGGACTATCTGTATAGCCCTATGGAGGTAGAAGGGCAGGAGTATATCATCAAGCCAATGAATTGTCTGGGGCATGTCCTGATTTACAAGACCAGGCGACATAGTTATCAGGAGTTACCGGTGCGTTATGCTGAGCTGGGCACGGTTTACCGCTACGAACGCTCCGGGGTGTTGTTCGGGCTGTCCCGGGTGAGGGGATTTACCCAGGATGACGCCCATATTTTCTGTTCCTTCGAGCAATTGAAGGATGAGGTGGTAGGGGTATTAGAGCTGGCCGGTTTTATGATGGAGACCTTTGGTTTTACTAACTACAAGCTGTTTCTGTCGACTCGCCCTGAGAAATATGCGGGTAATCTGGAAGACTGGGAGAAGGCTACTGAGACCCTCAGCCAGGCGATGGAGCAGTTAGGGCTGGCCTATCAGGTGGACCCTGGGGAGGGGGCTTTTTACGGTCCCAAGATAGATATTAAGTTCGAGGATGCGCTGGGTAGGGGGTGGCAGGGGCCCACTGTTCAGGTCGATTTTAACCTACCGCAGCGTTTTCAGGTTAATTACATTGGCCAGGATGGCAAAGAGCACCTGGTGGTGATGGTTCACCGCACAGTACTGGGCAGTATGGAGCGCTTCCTGGCTTCGCTTCTAGAGCATTATGGAGGGGCGTTACCGGTATGGTTATCCCCGGTTCAGGTAATGATAATCCCGGTGGCTGACCGCCATTTAGATTATGCCTACCAGATGGAGGCTGAGCTTAAGCAGGCTGGAGTACGGGCGAAAGTTGATGCTCGGCCAGAGAGAATGAATCTCAAGATTCGACAGGCACAACTGGAGAAGATACCCTATATGTTGGTGGTCGGGGACAGGGAGATGGCTGAAGCTACCGTTTCGGTGCGTTTACGCAGTGGTGAGCAAACTACCTACCCTGACCTGAATGGCTTCAAGGAGAGAGTTAGGCTAGCAATAACTGCTAAAGAGAAGGAGCTAAAGCTATAATTTGATTACTACAAGTGAGTATGCTATATTTTGACTGTAACATATCTTGAAGGAGGTAGATTAAAGGTATAGTTAAAAAGCTACGAATTAATCAGGAAATTATCGCCGGGGAGGTTCGGCTGGTAGGAGAGAAGGGTGAGCAGTTGGGGGTTATGCCCTTGCGTCAGGCGCAAGAAATGGCTGTTCAGCGGGATCTCGATCTGGTTGAGGTAGCCCCAACAGCGGTACCTCCGGTGTGTCGTTTTCTTGACTACGGAAGATATAGGTATGAGCAGACCAAGAGAGAGCGTGAATCCAGAAGAAGTCAGCGGGTAGCGTTACTAAGGGAGATTCGGTTTCGGCCCAGGATTGATGACCATGATTTTGAGGCTAAGACTAGATCGGTAAAGAAACTGCTGAAGGGTGGGGATAAGGTTAAGGTGACGGTTATGTTCAGGGGACGGGAGGTTATTCACGCCGATATTGGCTTGAGGTTGTTACAAAGAATGGTAGATTCGCTAAAAGAGGATGCTGTTGTGGATAGGACACCACTAATGTATGGCAAGAGAATGATTATGATTTTATCACCGCTGGCTAGCCAGAAGACTAAAACTAAGGAAAAGGTAAAGGAAGCCTAGTATGCCCAAGATGAAGACTCATAAAGGGGCCCGGGGCCGTTTTCATATTACCGGTAGTGGCAAACTGCTACGGACTAAAGTAGGTAAAAGCCACTTCCGCCGCCGTAAGCCAAAGCGGACCAAGCGTTTTTATGATGAGATGATATCGGTAGCCTCTTCGGACAAGACGCGAGTAAAGAGACTGCTACCCTACGGGGTTAGATAAGGGAGGATATTTTGTCACGAATTAAGCGGGGGAGCATGGCTCGCCGTCGTCATAAGAAGCTATTAAGCTTGACTAAAGGGCATCGGGCAACTAACCATTCTCTTTATCGTCGGGCACATGAGTCGATGCTTAAGTCATTGAGTTATGCCTATAGTCATCGCCGCGAGCGTAAGGGTGATATGCGACGGTTGTGGATTTTGCGAGTTAATGCAGCTAGCCGGGCTAATGGTCTAGCCTATTCTGAGTTTATGTATGGCTTGAAAAGGGCTGGGGTAGCGGTTAATCGTAAGATACTGGCGGATATGGCAGTTAAAGACCCTGAATCCTTTGCCAGTCTGGTAACCATAGCTAAGGGGCAGACTCAGGATTAGACTACCCAATTATTTAGTCCTGTCCTTGCCTCGTTTGCTCGATTTTCTTATATCAGGAAGGTAAGGATATGCTTAATCGGCTTGAAGAATTGAAAGCAACTGCCCTGAAGGAATTGGAATCTGTCACTATGACTAATGAGTTGGAGTTATGGCGGATTCGTTATCTGGGTAAGAAGAGCGAGTTGACCGGGGTGTTGCGTAGTCTAGCGGGATTGCCTATTGAGCAAAGGAAAGCAGTAGGAGCTCAGGCAAATCAGGTTAGAGCAGCTTTGGAGGCTAGGTTAAGGCAGAAGGAGCAAGCCCTGCAGGATAGTCGATTGGTTGCCTTAACTAGAGAAAAGCAGCTTGATGTTACCTTGCCCGGTCGTTCTGTTCCCATCGGTCACTTACACCCCCTTACCCAAACCATTAATGAGTTGTGCGATATATTCACCGCGATGGGGTTTCAGGTTCTGGAGGGACCAGAGGTAGAGTGGGATAGTTATAATTTTGAGGCGCTGAACATTCCTGACGAACACCCGGCGCGGGACACTATGTCGACATCCTGGATCGATTATGAGACAGAGGGCGGCCGGCGGCCAATGCTGCTTCGCACCCATAATACCTCAGTAAGTGCCCGAGCCATTAAATCGATGTCGCCACCGATAAGGTTAATTGAACCGGGGAAGGTCTATCGTTATGAAGCCAGTGATGCTACCCATACCCCGATGTTTCATCAGGTTGATGCTATCGTGGTAGATAAGGGTGTTACCATGGCTGATTTGAAGGGGACCCTCTACGAATTCGCTCATCGTTTCTTTGGTGAGGACCGAAAAGTGCGTTTTCGCTGTGATTACTTTCCCTTTGTCGAACCCGGCGTGGAGATGGCTATTGAATGCACTGCCTGTAATGGTTCAGGATGCCGCCTGTGTGGTAATACGGGTTGGATTGAGATACTGGGAGCGGGAATGACCCATCCTGAGGTACTTCGGCGTGGCGGTATTGACCCTGAGATTTATTCCAGCTTTGCTTTTGGGATGGGTATTGACCGATTGCCGATGCTCCGCTACGGGATAGATGACATTAGACTATTCTATAATAATGACCTTAGATTTTTAGCCCAGTTTTAAACGATGAAGATTTCACTTAAATGGCTTAAGGAATATGTAGCTGTTACCCTATCCCCAACGGAGTTGGCTAATCGGCTAACGATGGCAGGTACCGAGGTTAGCAGGATTCAATCTATTGGTGACCACTGGCAGGGTGTTGTGGTTGGTCAGATAATGGCGGTTGAGCCTCACCCTAACGCTGACCGTCTTAGTCTAGTAACGGTAGATTTAGGCACCGAATCGGTGACGGTGATTTGTGGAGCGCCCAATGTTAAACTGGGTAGCAAGGTAGCCCTGGCTCATATTGGGGCTCAGCTTATTGATGGTTATAGTGGGCGGGTGTCCCGCCTGAAGGCGGCTAAGATACGCGGCATTACCTCTCAGGGTATGGTCTGCTCGGAGAAGGAATTGGGTATCTCTGATAATCATCAGGGGATTATGATTTTACCCCCGGAGGCTCCATTAGGTATCTCGCTAGCTGATTATTTGGGGGATACTATTCTGGACCTGGATATAACCCCCAATCGGCCTGACTGTCTGTCGGTAATTGGCATCGCTCGTGAGGTTGCCGCTTTAACCGGTCAGAATCTGCATCTGCCTGAGATTAGCTATGAGGAATCTCTGCCTCCTATCGGTGAGCAGGTCTCCGTAACCATTGCCGAGCCTGAGAGGTGTCCCCGGTATTGTGCTAGTTTGCTCAGCGGGATAACGGTGGCTGAGTCCCCAATGTGGCTACAGCAGCGGTTACTTGCTTGTGGTATCCGTTCCATAAACAATGTGGTTGATGTTACTAATTACGTTATGCTGGAATATGGTCAGCCTCTCCATGCCTTTGATTATCATCAGATTAGTGATAAGCAGATAGTAGTGCGGCGGGCTAGGGCAGGTGAAGCCATAGCTACTCTGGATGGAATGTCCCGAGTAGCTAGTAATGATATGCTCCTTATTGCGGATAGTGAGCGGGCGGTGGCTATTGCTGGAGTAATCGGTGGGGCAAACAGCGAGGTTACCGATAAAACCACTGCTATACTGTTGGAGTCGGCTAGTTTTCAGCCAGCGAGCATTCATCATACTGGCAGCCGGCTGAACCTGGCCAGTGAAGCCAGAATGAGGTTTGAGAGGGGTATCTCCCCGGAGCTGACCTTGGAGGCACTTAAGCGAGCTACTCAATTGATTATAGAGCTGGCTGGCGGCAAGGCGGCTAGAGGCTATATTGACCTTTACCCCGGAAGGCAGGAACCCAAGCCGATACCGCTGTCAATGGACAAGATGAAAAGGCTGCTGGCTATCGACTTTGGCATTGATCAAACGGTAGCTACCCTGAGAGCACTGGGTTTTGATTGCCGGGTAGAGAATTCGGTAGTTTGGGCGATGGCTCCTTACTGGCGAAGTGACATTCACTATGATGTTGACCTTATGGAGGAAGTTGCCCGGATTATTGGCTATGATAAGGTTCCGACTACGCTGCTCGGTACCCCATTGCCTCCCCAAAATCCCTCGCCGATAATCAGTCTTAAGCGAAGGGTAAGGGATATTCTGGTTGGTTATGGCTTTCAGGAGGTAATCACCTATTCCCTGACCAGTCTGGAATGGCTAAACAAACTGCTACCCGGGTCTGGTGCGGCGGATAGTCAACTCCTTCGGGTGGCTAATCCAATGACCGCCGAGCAGGAGTATCTCCGGCCTAATCTGCGAGCCGGGCTAATGACTACACTGGCTTCGAATAGACGACATAAGGACAGTGGCATCAGGCTTTTTGAGCAAGGCAGGGTATATCTTCCTCGGCAGGATGACCTGCCGGAGGAGCCAGAGATGCTGTGTGGGGTGCTGAATGGTTCCAGAGCCGAACTGTCGCGGTGGGGTGGGGATGGCTTATTTGATTTCTACGATGCTAAGGGGATAATTGAGGGCATGCTTGGCCGGTTAGGGGCGGGAGTTAGCTTTGAGGAGGCTAGTGATGCCAGCCTGCATCCTAATAAACAGGTGGCGATAGTGGTTGGCGGCACCAGGGTAGGCATTATCGGTGAGTTGCACCCTGAGGTACTCCAGGCTTTTGAGATTGGTGATACAGTAGCCCTCTTTGAAATTAACCTGCCCCGACTTTTGTCAATTATCCCTAGCTACCGGATGTATCAGCCAGTAGCCCGTTTTCCGACTGTAGAGAGGGATATTGCCCTCATTGTTGATGATAAGGTGACTCATCAGAAAGTAACAGATATTATTCAGAGCTTACCGCTAGTAATCCGGGTTACGCTTTTTGATGTCTATTCAGGGAAACAGGTTCCAGCGGGTAAAAAATCCCTTGCCTACAGGCTTACCTTTCAGTCACCATCTCATACCTTGACCGATAAAGAGGTTGACAGGGTTCAACAAAAAATCCTGGATAAGCTGTCCAGCGAACTTGGAGCTACTCTGAGAAGCTAGCCTGAACTGACAAGTTCTTTGAGCCTAGTCGTTAGTTCCTCTAATGGCACCAGCTGAAATTCTTTCTCCGAACGTCGCTTTATCTCAGCACTATTAATCTTCAGGGTTCGGGGACTGATGGTAACCCGAATAGGTATCCCTAAAAGGTCAGCATCATTGAACTTTACCCCCGGGGATTCCTCACGGTCGTCAAAAAGCACCTCGAAACCCTGGGCTATTAATTCTTTATACAGCTTTTCAGCAGCGGCAGCAATATCAGGGTCATCCATATACAGGGGGCAGAGGTAGATTTGATAGGGAGCGATTGCCATTGGCCAGATAATGCCCTGAGCATCGTGGTTTTGTTCGATAACGGCGGCCAGTAGTCGGCCAATACCAATGCCGTAGCACCCCATAATAATAGGATGCGAAACCCCATTAGCATCGATAAAGAAAGTGCCTAATTTCTCGCTGAGGAAGGTGCCCAGTTTAAAGATATGGCCAACCTCAATTCCGTGGGTAACTCGTAATTGATTACCGCATCGAGGACAGGCTTCCCCAGCGTGGGCTTTGGCGATATCAGCGGTAATATCAGCCTGAAAATCCCGAGGGTAGTTTACATTTTTGAGGTGGGTGGCTGGTTTATTAGCCCCGGCAACAAAGTTTACCCCCGGAGTCACTGAACTATCGGCTACAATCTTAATATTACTAATGTCTACCGGAGAGGCAGCTCCAGCGATGATATGAGATTGGGTAACCTCGGCTTCATTAGCCAAATGTAGCTCAGAACATTTCAGGACGTTTTTTAATTTTATCTCATTTACCTCAATATCTCCCCGGATGACCACAAAGACAAACTCCCCATCGGCGATGTAAAAGACTGCCTTAAGGGTATGGTGAGAAGGCACCTTCAGGAAACGGGATACCTCCTCGATAGTAGCCGCATTGGGGGTTTTCACCTCTTCCAGTGGTAATGGCTCTTCACTATCCAGTTTGGTCTTTAGACTCTGTGCCTTCTCAGCATTAGCAGCATACTGACAATGAGAACAGTAGATGATTTCGTCATCACCAGCTTCGGTAATAGCCATAAACTCGTCAGAATCCTTGCCTCCGATGGCACCGCTATCTGCCTCAACGATTAAAATGGGTAGTCCGCAGCGGGTGTAGATATTCTGGTATGCCTGCTGTATTCGGTGATAGTTCTGATTCAGTCCCTCTTCGTCAGCATCAAAGCTGTAGAGGTCTTTCATCGTGAACTCACGAACCCGGAGTAATCCCCCCCGGGGGCGAGGTTCATCACGAAACTTGGTCTGGATTTGATAGAGTAGCTGGGGCAGGTCACGATAGCTGTGGACATAGTAGCTAACCAGCTTAGTGATAAGTTCCTCATGGGTTGGTCCCAGGCACAGGTTGCGTTCTTTGCGGTCATGAAGGGTAAATAATCCTTTGCCAAAAGCCCGGTCGCGCCCAGTTTCCTGCCACAGCTCCAGCGGTTGAAGAACAGGCATCATTAGCTCCTGCCCCCCGGCGGCATCCATCTCCTCACGGATGATATTTTCTATCTTTTTTAGCGCTCTTAAGGCTAGGGGTAGGTAGGAATATATCCCAGCGGCTACCTGATATATCATTCCGGTTCGGAGCATTAATTGATGGCTGATTGTCTCGGCTTCCGCCGGTATCTCACGCTGGGTCTTACCGAATAGCTTTGATATACGCATACTAACCTGTCCTGTCCGTTTATAGGCTATTATAGCATCCTGCTCAGGGTAGATAAACTCAAAAACTACCCTAACCTTACCCCATTTCTATTTGCCAAGGCCAGAATAGCTTAGATTAGAGACTTAAAGGGGTGAATATTTTACTACCGACCGGGGTTAGTCAAATTCCTTTCTACCCATAGCGACAAATATAATGGATAACACCCCCAGCGGGAGCATACAGAAGGTAGCACAGATAGCCCCAGCCAGCGATAGTCCCCAGATTTTCCTCTTCAGGGTGAAGATACCTCCAATCAAGGCTACCACCCCCAAGCCAATAGTGGCTTTGCCGGCTGCCGCGAAGGTGAAGCTCAGGTTACTACCCAATCCCCCCAGGAATCCCCCACCAATGGCAATCGCTGCCCCGATGCCGATGCCAATACAAGCGGCAATTATAGTCAAGATACCTGCCGTCTTTGGCTTCCATGTTCTTTCCATTTGTCAGCCTCCTTGTTTAATTGGAGGTAAGCTTATCACAGATATTGCATCAGGTCTATCCCTAGTTTGGGATTGAAGTATAATCATAAAATTAGAGTTTGGCTATCTCTTCCATTAGGGCATTTACTAGCTCGGCTTCCTTAACTATTCGGATTTTTTGGCCTTTCCTGAACAGAATGCCCTGGCCCTTACCGCCGGCAATGCCGATATCGGCATCTTTAGCCTCGCCGGGACCGTTGACCATGCAGCCCATTACAGCTACTTT
>JAGGZY010000019.1 GCA_021161775.1 Dehalococcoidales bacterium | reverse complement strand
TTGGAGAAGGCTAGTATCCCCCAGATAGCCATCGTGATAGCCATACCGCCTAGCCAGTGACGGAAACGGCGGATAGGTGAGGTTCCTCTCCGTCGCCATACCATTACTCCCAGGGTGATAAGGGCAATCACTAGCAGGAGTAGCCCCCAGCCAAACCGCCTTATGATTTCATCCCGGGTATTAATTATCCATGAGGTTATATTGGGCCACTGCCAGATTACTACGACGATGATAACTGCGATGAGGATGATTCGCCCCACCACCATCGGTGAGAGGGAAGAACCTCTTCCTGATTGTCTCCTCGTGGATGCCCTTCGGGATTTAGCTTGGGGTCTGGCTTTTCGCTTCGCCATATAATCTCCCGCGACCGGGATATTCTGAATTATACCTTGACGATAAAGGGGAGTATCATCGGGCGGCGTTTAGTCTGTTGGTAATAGAATTTGTTCAGAATATCCCTGACCTTGTCGTTAATCAGACTCCACTCAGCAGGATGACTACCGCCGTGGTCCAGGCTTCGGGCGACTAAGCGGCAGCTTTCGTCTAGCATATCTTTGGACTCTCTGGTATCGACAAAACCCCGGGATATAATGTCCGGACTGTTGATTAATTTACCGGTTTGCTTGTTAACGGTAATGATTACCACCACGATTCCATCCCGGGATAGCATCCTTCGGTTGCGGAGGATAATACCTCCAACATCACCCACACTGAGGCCATCTACATACACATTACCCGAGGTAACCTTACCGATTTTCTTGCCGGAGTGAGGGTTAAGCTCCAGGATATCACCATCCTCGAGGACGAAGATATTCTCCTGGGGCATACCGACTGATTGAGCCAGTTTAGCATGCAGGTTCAGATGGCGGTATTCCCCGTGTATAGGGATAAAAAACCGGGGTTTGACCAGATTAAGCAGTAGCTTTAGCTCTTCCTGGCTAGCGTGACCGTGGACATGAACCTGAGCCAGCTTGTCGTAGACTACGTTGGCGCCTTGCTTGAGCAGGGTATCAATGGTTCGATTAACCAGGGCTTCATTACCAGGAATAGGGGTGGCTGAGATAACCACCGTGTCGCCACGAAGGATGTGGACCTGACGGTGGGCTCGGTTAGCTATCCGCACCAGGGCGGAGGTAGGCTCCCCCTGACTTCCAGTAGTAATCAAGATAATCCGATTGTGGGGCATATTCTTTAGTTCATCAGGTTGAGCCAACACCCCCTCAGGGTCCTTCAGATAACCTAGTTCCAGCGCCATTCGTGAGGTATTTATCATACTTCGTCCGACAATAGCTACCCGACGTTGACGTTTGGTAGCCGAATTGATAACCTGCTGAATACGAGAAATCAGCGAGGAAAAGGTAGTGATAATCACCCTTCCTGGGGCGGTGGCGATAACCTGGTCCAGGGTTTCACCAACTACCCTTTCTGACGGAGTATAGCCGGGCAGCTCGGCATAGGTAGAATCGGCAAGAAGAAGAAGCACCCCCGACTCACCTAGTTGAGCTAGCCGAGCTAGGTCGGTTGGCTTGCTATCAACCGGGGTATAATCAATCTTGAAATCACCGCTGTGAACGATAATACCAACCGAGGTATGAATGATTAAACCTACCGCATCGGGGATACTGTGGCAGACGGGATAGAACTCTATCCTGAATTTTCCGAGGGTAAAACTCTCCCCCGGTGGTATAACCTTGAGTTTGGCTCCGGCGAGGGCTTTACGCTCCTTGAGCTTGACCGAGATAAGGCCATTGGTTAGCCTGGTGGAATAAACTGGCACCTCAAGCTGGGGTAGTACATAGGGTAGCGCCCCGATGTGGTCTTCATGACCGTGAGTAATAATAATACCCCTGATATTATCCTTTCGTTCCAAAAGGTAACTAATATCGGGGATGACCAGATCGATACCTGGCATTTCCTCTTCGGGGAACATCAGCCCGGCATCAATAATAATGATGTCATCTCCACATTCAATAGCCATCATGTTCTTGCCGATTTCACCTAATCCACCAAGGGGGATTAGGTGTAGTTTTGATTTAGTCAAAGTGTTAAACCTCAAACATAGTTAATTGCTGTGCTTCGGGGGTTACCGGTTTAATGGCTTCCGCCGAGGCTAGCAGCGATGGAATCCTCTTCATATCATCCTGTATTGTCTGACGCAGGCTTCGCTGGTGTAGTGCTGCCGCTGGGTGATACATCGCGTAGTAGATAATGTTGTCCTTCTTTAAGGCGGTGCCATGAATCTTGCTGATACTCTTGCCGGGAAAGAAGGTAGCCATAGAGTAACGTCCCAGGGTAACAATCATCTTGGGAGAAATAATCTCAATCTGGCGGTCTAGCCAAGGGCGGCAGTTCTGTATCTCGCTGAGCAGGGGGTCACGATTTCCCTGAGGACGGCACTTAATAATATTGGTAATATAGATCTGGTTACGCCGTAGGTTGATAGAAGCCAATAGTTCATTGAGAAACATCCCGGCTTGTCCCACGAAGGGAAGCCCTTGTTTATCTTCATTCCACCCCGGGGCTTCACCAATAAACATTATCTCGGCATCTTCGGCGCCCTCACCGGGAACGACATTAGTGCGATTTTTAGTTAATACCTGACACTTCTGGCAGGCACCAATCTGCTGATTAAGCTCACTCAGCGCTGACATATTATTTCGATTAACAATCCTGTTTCCACGATGATAACACGGGCAATATGTCAAGTCAATTAATGCTCCTCGTTTACCTTTTACCGTTTAATCATTATAATAAGTATCAAGAACTTCCGCTGTTTATTGACACTATTTAGAGGGCGGTTGTAGACTTCAAACAGGAGGAAAAATGGTTTTTGGGGGTCAAACTGATACTGAGATTAACCAGGCTATTAATATGGAGGCGGAGCGGCGGCAGACAACTATCAATCTTATTGCCTCGGAGAATTATACCAGTCCGGCAGTGCTGGAGGCTCAGGGCTCATTTTTGACGGATAAATATGCTGAGGGCTATCCAGGGAAGCGCTATTATGGTGGCTGTGAAAATATGGATGTCGTGGAGAGCCTGGCTATCCAGCGGGCTAAGGAGCTGTTTCACGCTGAGCACGCTAATGTCCAACCCCATAGTGGGGCTCAGGCAAATATGGCGGCTTATTTTGCCCTGATTAACTATGGTGATACCATTTTAGGTATGAATCTGGCTCACGGAGGGCATTTGACTCACGGCTACCGGGTGAGCTTCTCGGGTAAGTTATATAATTCGGTGTCCTATGGGGTTAGTCGAGGGACGATGCGGATTGACTACCCGCAGGTAGAAAAGCTGGCGGTGAAGTATCAACCTAAGTTGATTGTTGCTGGAGCTAGTTCCTACCCCCGAATTATTGATTTTGAGCGTTTTCGGTATATTGCTAACCGGGTAGGGGCTAAGCTGGTGGTGGATATGGCTCATATCGCCGGTATGGTGGCGGTAGGGCTGCATCCTACCCCCATCCCCTACGCTGATGTAGTAACCTCAACCACTCATAAGACACTGCGTGGTCCCCGCGGTGGTTTCATCCTGTGTCGGGGTGAGTTTGCTCCGGTGATAGATGCCGCCGTTTTCCCGGGGTTACAGGGGGGTCCCCTGATGCATGTTATTGCGGCTAAGGCGGTGGCTTTTTATGAGGCGATGCAACCTGAGTTTGCCGATTATCAACGCGCTATACTGGATAACGCCGTCGCTTTAGCCAGTGAACTGGAGAGATTGGGGCTGGATATTATCTCCGGAGGCACCGATAATCATCTCGTTTTGGTTAACCTTGCGAAGACGGGGGTTACTGGCAAACAGGCGGAGGATGTCTTGGCTGAGGTGGGGATTGTGGTTAACCGAAATGCGGTACCCTTTGACACCAATCCCCCGCGGGTAGCTGGCGGAATGAGGTTGGGGACCCCGGCGGTAACCACCCGGGGCTTTGGTATTGAGGAAATGAAACAGATTGCCCGGCTGATAGCGAGGGTAATTACCCATATTGGAGATAGAGAGGTTATTGGTCAGGTGGCGGGGGAGGTTAGTCAGATATGTCGGCGTTTCCCAATTCCAGGGGACGCCGCTTTGTAGTCAGGACAGGGAACAAGCATTAAAGGGGGGCTAGCTAATATGGATGAGATAAAGGTATTTACGGGTAATGCTCACCCCGGCCTGGCTCAGGGGGTGGCGAGGTATCTTAATATCCCCCTGGGGCAGTGTGAGGTCTTTGAATTCAGTAATGAGAATATCTTCGTTCGGATTCTGGAAAATGTTCGTCAGCGGGATGCCTTTATTATTCAGCCTATCTGTTCCCCGGTGAATAAGAGTCTGATGGAACTATTGATTATGATTGATGCTTTAAAGAGGGCATCGGCGGGGCGTATCACGGCGGTAGTCCCCTATTATGGCTATGGCCGCACCGATAAAAAAGACCAACCGCGGGTGCCGATAACCGCCCGACTAGTAGCTGATTTGCTTACCATAGCCGGGGCGAATCGGTTGCTGACGGTAGATTTACATGCTGCCCAGATTCAGGGATTCTTTAATATCCCTGTAGACGAGCTAACGGCTCTCTATTTGTTGAGTCGGTATTTTAGGGAAAAGGGGATTAGTGACCTGGTGGTGGTGGCTACCGATATTGGCATCTCCAAGCGGGCACGAAACATGGCAGAGAAACTCAATGCCCCACTGGCAATTGTGGAAAAGAGGCGGGTAGGCAATGATGACGCTACGGAAACCCTGAATATTATTGGTGAAGTGAAAGGTAAAACTGCCCTTACTATAGATGATGAGATAGATACCGGTGGCTCGCTGCTGAATGTGGTTACGGCTCTAGAGAAGCGGGGGGTTCGGGAGATATATTCCTGCTGTACTCACCCGGTATTCTCAGGACAGGCTATCCAGAGATTGGCTTCTTGCCCGGTAAAAGAGGTGATAGTTACCGATACTATCCCGGTTGCCGATAGCAAGAAACTAGATAAGATTATCATCTTACCGATAGCCTCGCTGTTGGGTGAGGCTATCCATCGTATTCATACCGGGCTGTCGATAGGGGCAATGTTTGAGTAATCAGGAACCAATGGTAATGGTATACCGAGCTGCAGGAGAGATGGAGGCTCGGATTATTCAGGGACTACTCCAGAGCTACGGGATACCCTGCCTGTTGAAGTCAAATGCGGCTAGTTCGGTGCATGCCTTTGCCGTTGATGGGATGGGTGAAGTCAGGATAATGGTCTGGGAGTCAATGGCTAGCCGAGCCAGGGGATTGATTAGGGAGAAAGGTCATGATTAGGTTATTTAGTAAGCTCACCGATTCTAATGAGAAACAGCTCAGCCGGTTGTCGCCACTCGTCGATGAGATAAACGAGCTGGAGGCTAGTTTTGAGAGGCTGAGTGATGATGAACTTCGTGCCAAAACCGATGAGTTTAAGGCTCGGTTTAAGGCAGGTAGTTCTCTTGATGAGCTACTGCCCGAAGCCTTTGCTGCGGTGCGTGAGGCTTCACGACGGACTATTGGCTTGCGTCACTTTGATGTTCAGCTTGTCGGGGGTATTGTGCTGCATCAAGGTAAGATTGCCGAGATGAAAACTGGTGAGGGGAAAACCCTGGTGGCGACCCTATCCCTCTACCTGAACTCCCTTACCGGTCGGGGCTGTCATCTGGCGACGGTTAATGATTATCTGGCGAGGCGAGACCCCTACTGGATGGGGCCCGTCTATTATGCTTTGGGGGTGAGGGTAGCCAGTATCTTCCCTCAGCAAAACCCCGACGAACGGGCTCCTTCTCGTCTCTATGACCCTGATTTTGATTCTGGGGATAGGCGTTGGCCCCATTTCAGACCAATCTCTCGCCATGAGGCTTACCTAGCGGATATTACCTATGGCACCTCGAGTGAGCTGGGCTTTGATTATCTGCGGGATAATATGGTTTCGGATCTGTCCCAATGTGTCCAACGGAAGCTAAGCTACGCCATTGTTGATGAGGTGGATAATCTGCTGATTGACGAAGCCCGTACCCCGCTGATTATCAGCGGGCCGGTTGAGGAGACGGAGCAGAAGTACCGGACATTTGCTCGACTTATCCCCCGCCTGCGTCTGGAGGAGGACTATGTTGTTGATGAAAAGACTCGCTCGGTAAATCTGACCGAGGAGGGTAGTTTACATATGGAGCATATCCTCGGGAGAGAGGGCTTGCTTAAATCACCCAACCTCTATGACCCGTCCAACTATTCCTTAACCCGTCACATTGATAGCGCCCTTAAAGCCCATGTCATTTATAAGCGAGACATTGACTATGTAGTTAAGGATGGTCAGGTTATTATTGTTGACCCGTTTACGGGACGATTGATGTTTGGTCGTCGCTATGCTGAGGGACTACATCAGGCAATAGAGGCTAAGGAACATGTTAAGGTGCAGCGGGAGACGAAGACCTATGCTACTATTACCATCCAGAACTACTTCCGGATGTATGACAAGCTGGCAGGGATGACTGGTACCGCGGTCACCGAGGCGGAGGAGTTCCACAAGATATACAAGCTAGAGGTAATGGTTATCCCGACCAACAAACCAATGATTCGCCGGGACCACCCTGACCGGGTCTATAAGACTGAGACGGCAAAATTTAGGGCGGTGGTTAGGGAGATTGAAGAACTCCATAACCGGGGATGTCCGGTTCTGGTGGGTACAGTGTCAATTGAAAAATCAGAATATCTGAGTAATCTGTTGACCAGGAAGGGGATACCCCATCAAGTGCTTAATGCTAAGCATCACGAGAAAGAGGCGGGTATCATTGCTCAGGCAGGTCAGCCGGGGGCAGTAACCGTGGCAACCAATATGGCGGGGCGTGGTGTTGACATTGTGCTGGGGGGCAAAGCACCCCCTAAGGAGAATAAGGCAGAGTGGGAGGACTGGCAGCGAAATCATGATAGGGTAATTGAGCTTGGTGGGCTTTGGGTTATTGCTACCGAGCGTCACGAGGCACGGCGGATTGATAACCAGCTTCGCGGTCGTTCTGGCCGTCAGGGTGACCCCGGGAACTCCCGTTTCTATGTGTCGCTGGAGGATGAGGTGGTGCGACGCTTCGGTGGTGACCGTATCAAGGGGCTGATGGAATGGGCAGGAATGGATGAGGATACCCCTATCGAGAACCGAATGGTAAGCCGGACGATTGAATCCTCACAGACCCGGGTTGAAGGCTATCACTTTGATATGCGTAAACACCTGGTAGAGTATGACGATGTAGTGAACCAGCACCGTGAGCTTATCTATGAGGAACGCCGCAAGATTTTAGGTGGGGCTGACCTCAGGGCAAATATACTGTCAATGGTTAGAGAAGAGATACAGGATATTATCGCTGCCTGTATCCCTGATGAACATGGTATGGAGCGGGATGTCGAGGGACTGATTAAGGAGGTATCTACCATTCTTCCCCTGCCCCCTGAGCTTAATGCCGAAGCCCTTTCCCAGATGAAGCCTGAGTTAATAGAAGCCAAGCTTATTGAACAAGCGGAGGTACTGTATAAAGCTCGGGAAGATGAGATAGGGCTGGAGAATATGAGAATGTTGGAGAGGCTGGTGATGCTGCGCATCATAGATAGCCTGTGGATAGAGCATCTGACAATGATGGAGGATATGCGCCAGGGGATAGGACTAGAGGCGGCTGGTCAGCGTGACCCGCTGATGATGTATAAGAGGCGGGGGGGTGAGCAACTGGAGAACCTGTTGTTTACCATTAAGCACGATGTTGTCCATACCATTTATCATGTTACCCTGGTCAGAAAGGAGCCGCCGACCAAGCAAATGACATCCCCAATGGCTAAGGTGGCTACTGGTAGGACTGGCAACCGTAAACAGAAACTAAGGGTTAAAGGGAAGAAGATAGGCCGTAATGACCCTTGCCCCTGTGGCTCAGGATTGAAATACAAGTACTGCTGCGGGAAAAATGTAAAGTGAGATGACTATGACAGATGAAGAATTACAAAAAGCAATAGAGGATGCAGAGAATAATGTAAAGGGTTTATCTTCACCTCCGCCTAGTGGGCCTCTGCCTGAGCAGGAGGTAAGGCGCAGAGAGATGGTTTTATTAAGGCAACTGACCCTCTACAAGATAGTAGACGCAAAGAGACAAAACAAAAAGGGCTTGGAACTTTTGAATACTGCAATCTATGGCTTAATGGTAGCTTTTTGAAATCGTATCAATAACATGAGGAGTATTTATGAAGTCAGGGGATAAGTCGAATTTTCAAGGCTCTTGTGTGTCACAAAGATTGCTGGGATGGGGTTGAGGAAGTTAATAAATTAGGGGGGGGTAATGCAATGACAACTTCTAAAGGGAAAAGTGGTTTCGACATAAAGCATTATGTTCAGGATGTTCTCCCTCTCCAGTATGGGCATGCCGAGCCGCAGATTGCCTCCCTTATGGAACTAATAGCAAATGCCTTAGATGCCAGTCGTATAGACCTTTATCCAAGCTTACGGGATGCAGGAGCCTTAAGGATAGAAATCAGTATTGATAGCGGAGATGGAATCTTAGAAGTAACCGATTATGGTATTGGCATGGATAAAGACCGGCTTGTGAAATATCACAATTTTATT
>JAGGZY010000055.1 GCA_021161775.1 Dehalococcoidales bacterium | reverse complement strand
GGGTTTGCCACCGTTATTCTGCCCGAGGTGGATGCTAAAGAAGCCTCCTTAATTGAGAATACCGCGATTATCCCCACTACCTCGCTAGCCCAGCTAGCCTGCCACCTGCGAGGAGAAGCCCTGATACCCCAATATCAATCGGAGGCAACCCCGCTATCTACCTCTTCTCTAGATACTTCAGCCACCGATATGGCTTACATTAAGGGACAGGAGCATGTTAAACGCGCCCTGGAGGTCGCCGCCGCCGGGGGGCATAATATCATCATGATGGGTCCCCCGGGAAGTGGTAAAACCCTGCTCGCCCGCGCCCTGCCCTCCATACTACCCCCAATGACCACCGAGGAAGCACTGGAGGTCACCAAGATTTATAGCGTTAGTGGGCTGTTGCCCTCGGATACCCCCCTGATTAGACAACGCCCCTTCCGCTCCCCCCATTACACCATCTCCAACGCTGGCTTGGTCGGGGGAGGCCACTGGCCCAAGCCCGGGGAGATAAGCCTTAGCCACCGCGGTGTTCTCTTTCTTGATGAGCTGCCTGAATTTGGCCATACCGTGCTTGAGGGACTACGCCAGCCACTGGAGGATAAGGTAATTACCATCAGCCGGGCTCAGGGTAGCCTAACCTTTCCGGCTAACTTTATGCTGGTGGGGGCGATGAACCCCTGCCCCTGCGGCTTCTACGGCGACCCCCACCGACAATGCACCTGCTCCCCAGGGATGATTTCACGGTATCGCCAGCGCATCAGCGGCCCATTTATGGACCGGGTGGACATATTCGTCGAGGTGCCCCATATTGACTACGAAAAGATAGCCGACGATAGATTGGGCGAACCATCAACCAAGGTTCAAGCCAGGGTTAACGCCGCCCGCATTATTCAACAGCAGCGCTTTCGAGAAACCAAATTAGTTTGTAATAGCGATATGACCCCGGTTGAGGTTAGAGAACTCTGTAAAACCGAGGAGGCTGCCCGAAGCCTGTTAAAGGCGGCAATGAAGCAACTGTATCTCTCGGCTCGTGCCTTTCACCGCATCCTGAAACTAGCCCGCACTGTCGCTGACCTGGAAGGGGCTGATATCATTAAGGCTCATCACATCGCTGAAGCCATCCAGTACCGCCCCCGACAGATGGTGTAATTTACCAAGGAGTTAAGGAGAATGACCGAGGTTTCGGATAAAACACCTTGGTCACCCGGATGTCATTTTGAGCAATCTGTAACGGGATAACTATTGACATCTAAAATACTGAGTAGTATATTACTTTTAAGAATATACTTTAGTTGTTGAGTTAGTTATATGGCAATAGTGTTGATAACAGGCTACAGATGCGAGCGATGTCACCATGAGTGGGTACCAAGAAATACGACCCAAGAGCCATGCGTTTGCCCCAAATGTAAGAGCCCTTATTGGAATAGACCAAAGAAGAGAAAATAATGGGTTGAAGACCTGACGAGGTAAGAAGTGGATAAGCACGAATTCCAGCCAGAGACCCTAGAATATATGAACAAGGTTAATGTAGAGTATAGGAAGTCGTTAGGACAATACTTTACTCCTCGCTCTATAAGAGAAGAATTACTCAAAAAGTTACCCCAAAAGAAAAACCTGAGGATTCTAGATCCGGGCTGTGGTACTGGAGAATTTCTATTAACAGCCAAGGGGTATTTTGAAAATCCAAAATTATACGGATGGGATATAGATGAAAAACTGGTTAAAATATCTCAAAAGTTAGTGCCTGATGCACAGATAGAAAGAACCGACGCACTTAAGAAGAATGATTATAAACAATACGATTTTGTAATTGGCAATCCACCCTACTATGAATTCTGCCCTGATACTAAAATGAAGGGGAAATTCGGAGAGGTCATAAACGGGCGTGTGAACACATACAGTTTGTTTATTTATCAAGGAATAAACTTACTGAAGAGAGGAGGATATTTAGCTTATGTAGTCTCCTCATCAATGAATAATGGGGCATTCTTTGCAAAATTAAGAAGCTATATAATCAACAATTGTAATATAGAATACTTATCCGTTCTAGATTCACCCAAGTTGTTTTGTGGAGCTTTACAATCTGTGATGCTTCTAGTTCTCAAGAAAGGACAAAATAAGGGAGACTATATATTCAAGAAAAATGGAATCTTAATCTTCAGCGAAAAGGTAGATTATCTTAAGAGAGCATTTGAGAGGAAAACAGCTCTATCTGAGCTAGGCTATAAAGTAAAGACGGGTAGGTTGGTCTGGAATGATAATAAGCATCTGTTGACACATGAAGCTAAAGACAACATCCCGCTAATTTGGTCTTACAACATAACCGCGGATGGACTAAAACTAGGAAATCACGATAGACCACAATATGTCAAAATAAGTAGAAGTTACGATGTGGGTCCCGCTATTGTAGTAAATAGGATTGTCGGAAGGCCGGGTTCAGGAACTATAAGAGCAGCACTCATCCCTCAGGGAGTGAAATTTATTGGGGAAAACCATGTAAATGTTATTTTCCCTCCAAAACAAACAGGATTACCACCAATAGAGAAAACAGCAAGTCTTGCAGACATATTAAGACAACTAAACTCACCAGAAAAAGCAAGAATTGTGCAGAGTATAACAGGGAATACCCAGATTTCTAAAAATGAGTTAGGGAATCTATTCCCGATAGATTCTAAATAAAATCTTCCTTTAGATAGCGATCATCAAAAATATTCAGACAAGGGGTCTGAATTCCCTGAAACTTATTTTTCCAATGAAATACTATACGGAGAATGGGTATTTCATTTCCACCTTTGCCCTTGAAAGATAACAGAATGTTTGTCTGATTTTCCCTGAACGATGCGTAAATTTTTTTATCCAATAAATTCCTTAACTTCCCGGAATAATCTTCACGCTTTGTTTTTAGAGTTTTCTTATAAACATAATAAACACAATATTTATGGCGTAGCGTCTCTAAAATCTTGGAGAGAGTTACACTCCACTGCTCTTCTAAACTAGTATGAGTGTGCGCTCCAGCCAGAATTAAAAATAAGAACTTCTTTATATTTTCGTAATCCTGATTGAGGACTTTCAGATAGCTTATGTAGCATAATTTTCCCCTTCGATCCTCTTCCATTATTTCCTTTACTATTTTAGCCGCTGTTGATTTCTCCCGGGATGAAGACGCGTCATGTAGTACTTCTTCTACAACGCTCATAGTATTTCTCGCCTTCACTCCTAATCTTCCCTTCAAATAATCTGCTTTTCTATATATCGCTTTCACGCCCTTTATACATTTAATCTCCTCAGGATAGTCTTTAAATTTGCTGAGTTCTCCTTCTACCCATCCTCGGTAATTTCCCCCTTCTCTAAAATCACTCCAAGAAAGGATTTCCCCACCTCTGAATAAATGAAAGTCAGTCAAAGAGTTTTGTCCGATATTTGCTCTCGTTCCTAGCCCGCTACTTAGAAATTTTAGCTCTAAGTAAACCTCTTCTCCATTCGCTAATATCAGCTTCACATTACCCACAGAGCCACCATAGATATTCCCTATATGGTAGCTTTCTTGGATATCTGGAAAGTCACTTCTAATCTCATCTGCTAGAGCGTTCACACAATCGAATAATTTGTGATTCCTACTGGTTTTATCTACCCTTTCCCCATTGAGTAAGTTATTCAGAGCTTTCTCTGCAATATATACATCTTCTCTCTCATGTTTACCCATCACTTTTATCCCCAGACCATTATCCCGCCGCCGATGCCAAGCATCACCAGACCCACAATAGCCGTTATCAAACCGCCGAGCCTCATTCCCCTAAAGATAGACCCCCCGGCGGAATGCTTGAGGAATTCCTTTACATCGAGGCGGGAGGCTAGGACATCATCTTCCTGCTTCTCTCGTCTCCGGTCTCCAAAGAAGAGCCCCAGACCGACCCCAGCAAAAATACCGCCCATTATCAGCAATACCGAACTATCGCTATAAGGCATTCTAAGCCCCCCTATAATCAGGGTTCTTGATTAAGATTGTATCCGTTACCGGTGCCGGTTGCAACCCGTTTAGCCAAATATTATTTAATCTCGGCCGTCGCCCCTGCCGTCTCCAGCTTCTCCTTCGCCGCTGCCGCCTCCTCCTGACTCACCCCCTCCTTGACTGCCTTAGGGGCAGCTTCTACCAGCTCCTTAGATTCCTTCAGTCCCAAAGAGGTTAGCTCTCGCACCGCCCGGATTACATTAATCCGATTCGCCCCGGCATCCTTGAGAATCACATCAAACTCGGTCTTCTCTTCAGCCGCTGGTGCCGCCGCAACCGGTGCCGCCGCCGCCATTACCGGAGCCGCCGCACTAACCCCAAACTCCTCTTCCAGAGCCTTAACCAGCTCAGATAGCTCCAGTACCGTCATTCCCTTAATGGTCGCTATCATGTCTTCCGTCGTTACTGCCGAACTCTTCTTCTCAGCAGTAGCCTTGGGGGCTGGCTTTTTAGCTGCCGGCTTCTTGGCTACCGGCTCCTCGACTGCCGTCGGTTCCTCTACCGCCGTCTTCTCTACCGTCTCTTTTTCCTCTGCCATTTTATTCTCCTTCCAATTGTTTAATTCTAGCCTGTAACACCCCAGCCATTCCCCTTATCGGGGATGCTAGGCAATTAACCAAACCAGTGATAGGGCTCTGCATCCCCCGGAGCACCATCGCCAGCAATACCTCCCTCGGAGGTAACTTAGCCAGGGTAATCACCTCTGCCGGGGTAAGCTGTCTATCGCCGAGGAAACCTCCTCTAATCGCCAACTCTGACTTCTGGCTATCAATATGGCCCATCAACACCCTCGCCGGCTCAGTTATATCACCATAACCAAAAGCAATGGCTATGGGGCCCTGAAAAGAGACCCCCAAATCAGCCTTGCCCGCCCGCTCGGCAGCCAACCGAGCCAGGGTGTTTTTGACTACCCGATACTCAATGCCCGCCTGCCTCAATTTACGACGCAACGCGGTTACCTCAGCCACCGATAGCCCCCGATAATCGGTCAGCACCCCAACACTACATCTAGTCAGGGCATCCTCCAGACGGGCTACTATCTGCGCCTTTTTCTCCTTAGCTTCTGTAGACATCCATCACCTCCAATAACTTTCGTAGTCTTACAAAAAAGCCCTTCTGCCTAAGACACAAGGGCCCTTCTTAAACCACGCTAGTTTAAGATGTTATCTTCCTCGGTAGGCAAAACATTAAGCCTTAACCGGCACCCACTGTCTTCGGCAATTATTAGATTATTAACATTAACCAGAACTCAAAACAAGAGCCGTTTTAAGGTCAAGTGATATTCCCGGTCCCATCGTAGTAGCTAGAGATACTGATTTAACATATTGCCCCTTAACCCCAACCGGCTTCGCTTTCATCACCGCTTCTATTACCGCCGTCAGATTGCCCAACAGCTTATCCTCTTCAAAACTAACCTTACCCAGCGGAACATGGATGATAGCCGTCCTATCCAGCTTGAATTCCACCCGACCCTTACCAGCATCCTCAATCACCCGGGGGAGGTCGGTGGCGGCGACCACCGTTCCCGACTTAGGATTGGGCATCAGCCCCCTTCTACCCAGTACCTTACCCAATTTACCTACCTTACCCATCATATCTGGGGTAGCGATGGCGGTATCAAAATCCAGCCACCCCCCCTCAATCTTCTTTATCAGTTCATCCCCACCAGCAAAATCCGCTCCGGCATCTCGGGCGATACGCTCGGCTTCACCCTGAGCGAAAACCAATACCCTCACCTTCTTACCCAGACCGTAGGGCAGTAGCGCCACCCCCCGCACCTGCTGAGAGGAGTTTCGGGAATCAACCCCCATACGGAGATGGAGCTCTACAGTTTCATCAAACCGGGCATGAGCTGTCTTCTTAACCATCGCCACTGCCTGTTGAGGGGAGTAATCCTGAGACCTGTCCACCAGCTTAGCGACCTGTTGATAACCCTTACTCCGCTTTACCATATCTACTCTATTTCTACCCCCATGCTCCGAGCGGTACCCTCAACAATCCGCTCGGCTCCTTCAATACTAGTCGCATTAAGGTCCTTCATCTTAAACTCAGCTATCTCACGAAGTTTATCCCGAGATAGGGTGCCGACCTTTCCACGGCCAGCCTCTTCAGAGCCCTTTCCCACTCCCAATGCCTTCTTCAGCAAATCACTGGTGGGCGGGGTCTTGGTAATAAAGCTAAACGAGCGGTCCTCAAAGACGGTTATCTCCACCGGGATAATCGCCCCTTCCTGAGCCGCGGTACGCTCATTATAATCCTTACAGAAAGCCATAATATTAACCCCGTGCTGGCCTAACGCCGGACCTACCGGAGGAGCCGGATTTGCTTTCCCCGCTGGAATCTGCAGTTTAATTATAGTCTTTACCTTTTTCGCCATCAGAGCTTCTCCACCTGTAGGAAGTCAAGCTCTACCGGGGTCTCCCTGCCGAATAGGGTTAACATCACCTTAACCTTCCCCTTCTCCGAATTTATACTGTCCACTATCCCGATAAAATCAATAAATGGGCCATCGGTCACCCGAACACTCTGCCCCTCGTGGAAACCAATCTTGAGCTTGGGGGATTCCTCGGTCATCTGCTTCAGAATCCTTTCCGCCTCCTCCTCCCCTAACGGAACCGGTTTATCTCCATTACCCACGAAACCAGTAACCCCTGGAGTATTACGCACTATCCTCCAGCTCTGGTCGCTCATCTTCATTTCTACCAGAACATACCCCGGCAATATCTTCCGACTTACTGTCTGCCGCTGCCCCCCCCTGACTTCAATCTCGTTTTCAGTAGGGATAACTATCCGACCAATCTCACCCTCAGCGTCCATAAACTTGATACGCTGGTCCAGGTTCTTACTGACCCGTTCCTCATGCCCGGAATAGGTATGAACTACATACCAAGATTTTGCTTCTACCACCACAATTAAACCTCATCAAGATAAAGATTCCTTAAACATCTAACCTTTAATCTTTGGGGATAATTACCTCTAGACCAAGCTAATCGAAACCACCTATCCACCCAGAAAGAACCTCTCTGCTACCTTAGCAAAACCCAGGTCCACCCCACCCAGAGCTAAACCAGCAATAACCGCTACGATAATCACCACCAGCGTCAGATACGCCGTCTCCCGCTTAGAAAGCCAGACTACCTTTTTTAGCTCAGCGGCAATCCCGCCAAAAAAGCTGGATTTCGTCTTGGCAGCACCCGGTTTAGCCACACCAGCCCGATTCGCCATAACTATTTAACCTCTCGATGTAGCTTATACGAACGGCAACGAGGGCAGTATTTCATAAGCTCTAACCGTTGAGGGTCGTTCCGTCGGTTCTTAGCCGTGGTATAGGTCCTCTCCTTGCACTCAGTACAGGCAAGGTGAATAACAATTCTTGCTTCACTCTTCTTGGCCATAACTACTCAACGATTTTGGTGATAGTCCCTGCCCCTACCGTTCTACCCCCCTCCCGGATAGCAAAACGCAACCCCTTCTCCAGGGCTACCGGATAGATAAGCTTCATCCTCAGATGTACATTATCCCCAGGCATAATCATCTCCACCCCCTTGGGTAGTTCAATGCTCCCGGTAACATCGGTAGTCCGGATATAGAACTGGGGCTTATAACCGTTAAAGAAGGGCGTATGACGACCCCCCTCATCCTTACTCAATACATAAACCTCAGCATCAGCCTCGGTATGCGGTTTAATAGAACCAGGGGCAGCTAATACCTGACCGCGCTCAACCTCATCCCGATCTACCCCCCGGAGCAAGGCACCAACAGCATCCCCAGGCTCACCTGAGTCTAGCATCTTATGGAACATCTCCAAGCTGGTAACGGTTATCTTGCGTGGTTCATGATGCAAGCCAACTATCTCTACCTCATCCCCAGGGTGAATTACACCCCGCTCCACTCTCCCGGTAGCTACCGTGCCTCGTCCCTTAATACTAAAGACATCCTCTACCGGCATCAGGAACGGCTTGTCCTTAGGTCGCGAGGGGATAGGAATGTAACTATCGACAGCATCCATCAGCTTCCAGATGGGGCCACACCACTGACATTCCCTCTTACCGCAGCCACACTCCAGAGCCTTAAGGGCGCTCAGTCGGATAATAGGTATCTCATCGCCAGGGAAATTATATTTATTGAGCAATTCCCTGATTTCCATCTCCACCAGTTCCAGCAGTTCCTCATCATCCATCATATCTGTCTTATTAAGGGCGACCACCATTGAGGGAACCTCTACCTGACGCGCCAGCAGGACATGCTCTTTGGTCTGCGGCATAGGCCCATCAGGGGCACTAACCACCAGTATTGCACCGTCCATCTGAGCCGCCCCGGTAATCATATTCTTGACGAAGTCGGCATGCCCCGGACAATCGATGTGAGCATAATGCCGCTTCTCCGTCTCATATTCTACATGAGCAATAGCAATGGTAAGCCCTCTCGCCTTCTCTTCAGGAGCATTATCAATGCTGTCAAAGGTGCGAAGCTCGGTACCACCCACCGTAGATAATACCGTGGTTATCGCTGAGGTTAGCGTTGTCTTACCATGGTCAACATGACCAATGGTCCCCACATTACAGTGCGGCTTAGTGCGATCAAACTTCTTTTTAGCCATTTAAAAATCCCCCTTTTCACCTCAGCCCACAACCAGATTCGAACTGGTGACCTCATTCTTACCAAGAATGCGCTCTACCAACTGAGCTATGTGGGCATTTATCCAATATTATAGATTATAATATATTATACAGGTTTCTATAAGTGTCGTCCACTATCCACTAGCAATGATAGTCTAATATGGTGGAGGGGGCAGGATTCGAACCTGCGTAGCCCTTTCAGGCGGCAATTTTACAGACTGCTCCGATTAACCACTCCGGCACCCCTCCCCAGATAACCCAAAAACAAAACTCAGCCCGAGAGGGGATTCGAACCCACTAACCTATCGATTACAAGTCGATTGCGCTACCATTGCGCTACTCGGGCATACCCCTCGCGGCTACTCCCTATTGAAGCCAATTAGACTCGGTTATTATAAAAATGACGGCTCAAAAAGTCAAGTCTGGTAGCGCATACCGGATTCGAACCGGTGATCTCCTCCTTGAGAGGGAGGTGTCCTAAACCCCTAGACGAATGCGCCACTTACAAAACTTCCCAGATTGCTCATTACAGAAGCCTGTTGAAATCCTCAACCGTTAGCTCCGCTCCTGATATAATTGATGATAATGTTCCCGTATCAATGCTTTTGTGGTTTGGAACTACAACTTGAGCAAAGGGATTATCCCTTCTCAATACAATATGACTTCCCCTTCGCCGTTTAACATAGAAGCCTGCTCTCTCTAACGCCTTGATTACCTCGCTGCCAGAAAGTCCCCGAGGCAGTTTGCTCATCTAGCACTGACCTCAAGCTCCACAGTATCCTTTCCTATCTCGGTTGGGACAGGAAGCCCATCCTCAACCAAAGCCTCGATATAAACCTCCATAGCCTCCTTGATATTCCTCAGGGCATCCTCTCTAGTCCCACCCTGAGAAACGCAACCCTTCAAGGCAGGGCAGTAAACCACATACCCTGATTCACCACCTCGCTCTATAATAACGGTGTATTTCATTTTTACTCCCTACTTGACTCGCCCTTGGCTATTTGCCACCAAGATTTGGCTGGGGAAGAAGGATTCGAACCTTCGCACACGGATTCAGAGTCCGCCGTCCTACCACTAGACTATTCCCCAACTACGACCATATTATATCATCTAGTTATGCCCCCGACAATAATCAGCCCCGTTTGACATCGCCCAGCCGACTATTTATGCTAGAATTGCATCTAAATAAGAAAGGGAGCTAATTTGGCTAATCTAGCCGTTCTCCAAAAAAGGCTGGGGGTCTCCTTTAATGACCCCTCACTTTTAGAACAGGCGCTGACGCATAGCTCCTATACTAACGAGAATCCCCAGCTGGCTTCGCTGTCTAATCAGAGACTGGAATTTCTGGGCGATGCCGTTTTAGGCTTAATCATTGCCGAAAAGCTGTATCGGGACTTCCCCGACTCCGCGGAGGGTGAGTTAACCAAGCTCCGTGCCTCGCTGGTCAGCGGGGATACCCTGGCTCGGGTAGCCAGAAGCATCAAGCTTGGTGACTATTTCTATTTGGGGAAGGGGGAAGAAGCCAGCGGTGGCCGAGATAAGTCAGCCAACCTCGCCGATGCTCTGGAAGCCGTAGTGGCAGCTATTTTTCTCGACCAGGGTAAAGCCATCACCAGAAGGATTATCCTGAACCTGCTAAGCCATGAATTACAGAAGATAGTTAACCATGGGGCTAAGACTAATTATAAATCACAACTCCAGGAGCTAATACAGGCTAGAGAGCAACTGACGCCAATCTATTATGTAATCGACACCGAGGGGCCGGACCACGAGCCCAGATTTACCGTTGAGGTAAGAGCCGGGGATAGGGTTCTGGGGCAGGGGGTCGGCAAGAGTAAGCAAAAAGCCGAGACCAAAGCGGCTCGCTCGGCACTAGAGAGACTAAAGGATGACTTTACATCATAATCCCCCTTTGCTAAACTTCAGCTAGAAATACCCTAACCGAGGTTTGATATGGGAAAACGGGATTATCGGCACCGAGAAGCCAAAAAAACCAAGAAGAACCCGAAGAAGATATTAGAGGTGACTACCCTTCCCTCCTCACCAACCGTAGAGGTAATCAAGAAGAGTAAAAAGGAACCCCGAACAGAGGAATAGCTAACCTAATCCGTAGTGAGAAGGATGAGTGATTTAGCCTCAGTTCAGATAAAGCTGTACGGCCATGTTCAAGGGGTTTTCTTCCGTGCCTTCACCGAGAGAGCCGCCGGAAGACTGGGTTTGACAGGTTATGTACGTAACCTGAGCGTAGAACCCGCCGTAGAGGTTTGGGCAGAGGGGGAAAGGCAGCGACTAAGAGCCCTCATCAGGTATCTCAGGGGGGGTCCTCAATCTGCCAAAGTAATCAAGGTAGTGACTAAGTGGTCAGCCTATAGCGGAGATTATTCTCACTTCGGGATAAAGTTTTAACCCCACAATGTTCCTTAGGTCTCAAAATCTACCTTGGCTATCTTAATCAGGTCAAGATAAGGTGTATTAAGCCCCAGTAGCTCCGAAGCCTCAACATCAACCTCGTAAGGCTCTCCCACAAACACCTTCCCGCTGTCGATAACCCTACCCCGAGTGAAACTATCCTGAGTGATCGACTGCTGGCCAGCCTCAATAATCCCCAGGTCAAAGGGTAGAGTAAAATAGAGGTCAGCTATCACCTTATCTATTCCTAGACTATACAAATCATGCCAGCCCTCCGATGACTCACCCCCATACTTACTACTCGGTAGCAAGGTAAGCAGATTCATCAAGCTAAGCTGTCCCTTTCCCTGAACCACCTTTAACGGGGCTACCGTTATCAGGTAATCACTGGACAGGATAACATTAGGCACCCAGAAGGTTGGCACCGCCAGCGGCTTGGGCAGGGGGTTATCCACCTCCACCCAGATACAATCCTTCACATCCAGCGTCAGCACCCGGGGAAAGTCATAATCCAACGCCTGATATACCGGTTGAATAGAACCCCCATCGGCAGCACTCTCCAGCAGGATAATATCGGCATCACTAATCCGCCGGATGCCCTCGACTATCACCGAGAGTATCTGCCGACTGGTGGTTACCGGATAAGGCTCCGCATAGGAGGCACTAGGCTTAATTAATACCCGCCGTGCCCGGGACACCACCGCTGGTGGTTTAAAAACAAACTCTGCCGCCTTAAATATCAAACCGGCGCCTCCCTCCAATCCAACATCATCACCCGAACCCGATCCC
>JAGGZY010000011.1 GCA_021161775.1 Dehalococcoidales bacterium | reverse complement strand
GAGTATCCTTGAAATTTATCGCTATATATAACCACCCATGTTATCACCCCACCCTTCGTTCTTAGCTTTATTTATCAGTTCTTGTGCAACATCAAGGGACTTAATGAATGCCTGTGCTTTTTGAGCACGTAGGTGCTCGTTATCGTCCTTCCAAATAAATCGGTAAGCTTGCTCCATTCTCCCATCTTTATATACAAATGTACCCCACTGTAAACAAATCTCCCAGCGGTCATCTCCTTCTTTGCAAACCTCTTCAATCTTTTCAAATCTTCCTCCTCTAGCCATAGCTACCTTTATTCTTCCTTTCATAGATTAGTTGCTCTATCATATGAGACTAATCTAACATAAAAGACAGACTTTTTCAGTAATTCCTCACCCCTTTTCCAAAGGGGGAAACCGGGCGGGAATACCTATGGTCTTAGTCACAGATGGCGCTAGGGCAGTGGATGGGAAAAGATAGAGAGGGATGGAGGGCAGGGGTAAGGTAAAGCTGAAGCTTGCTTTTTTGCTTTCTTTTCTCTAGAATTAAATACGATCTTGGGCCATTAGCTCAGTTGGTTAGAGCACAGTCCTGATAAGACTGGGGTCTCTGGTTCGAGTCCAGAATGGCCCACCACTCCCCTGAGCGTTTACGCTACAGAGAATAATACTTCAAGCTTGCTTATGGCGTTAGGATGATATGCTTTCTATTCTCTCCCTCGCCCTTCGCCTCTGCCACTCTATCTATGTTATTATGGACAGCTTCAATAGCATTAGCGATAGTTTTTGTTCTCACCACTACACAGACTAATTTTCTACGCAACCTCAGTAGATTAGGCCCGAATTTCTTACCCACCAAGACATCTATACCCTGTAAAACAGAAGCGGTCGCACTTGCCTTCTTGGGGTCACCGTGTACAGATTCTTCTCCTGCGAAGGGTATATTCTCTCTACGCTCCATTAGCTCCTCTTTGCTATTAGAAAACCGGTAAATGTAGAAGTACTTCGCCATACCTACATGGTCATCGTTAAGATTAATTCCATCATCGGTACCAAAAGCGATTAAAAATTCCATACAAAGAGAAGCCTCCGCTCTTTTTACTCTGCGTGTTATCTCCTCACCTTCAAGTTTTCAATCCTAGCTAAGATATCATCCACATCTTGGGAGAGAGCACCTACTTCTTGCCTCAAAGCTTGTGGGGTAGAGCTAACTGCTGGGCCAGAAACAGGAGCTGATTGATGTCCATAATTGTGAGCTGGCACTTTCCCCTCAATTATTTCGCCTATTCTGTAACCTAACCGAGGATTTTGCTTACAGCCGAAAGGCGAGGCTTTTCCTTCAACTACCGCTCTAGCAAATTGTCCACAGCTACTGAACCCACAAAAGCCACAATTAAGCTTTGGCAAGATTTCATAGATTTCCTTTATCTTCTCCTTATCCCTCATCACCTATCTACCTCTTCTTATTTCATAGCAGTCCAAATGGTGGGCGGTAGAGGACTCGAACCTCTGACCTCCTGCGTGTAAAGCAGGCGCTCTAACCAACTGAGCTAACCGCCCGGTGGCGCGCTTGGTGGGATTTGAACCCACGACCTCAGCCTCCGCAGGGCTGCGCTCTATCCAATTGAGCTACAAGCGCTAATCTATAGTGCCGAAGGGGAGAGTTGAACTCCCACGCCCTTGCGGACACTACGTCCTGAACGTAGCGCGTCTACCATTCCGCCACTTCGGCACGTGGGCGATATTGGACTTGAACCAATGACCTCTTGCGTGTGAAGCAAGCGCTCTAACCAACTGAGCTAACCGCCCTAACCACACTTCATTTTAAGTCTTAACCACCAGTCTTGTAAAGATAACCCCCTTGACAAAGCCATCCCAGCTACCTAGAGTGTCTATAGGATAAAAACACTATGTTAGCTAACCGAGCCTTAAAGCCCCTCAAATGGTATAAAACACTCGCTACTACCTCGGGACGGCGTGATGCCAATGCCTTCCTGGTGGAGGGAGACCGAGCAATCCGACAGATTATAGATTGCTACCCCGATAAGATAATTGAGATTATAACTGCCCGAGAGCTGCCCCCAGTTTATTATAATTTCCCCAGACGAACAGTTACCGAGTCTCAGCTTAACGCTATCTGCCATACCAAGACCCCTCAGGGACCGGTCGCCGTTATCCATCAGCCACCGGATATATACTCAGCCAACTTACCCCAGAGTCCCGGCAACAAGCTACTGCTTCTTGAGGATGTTCAGGACCCAGGGAATGTTGGTACCCTTATCCGCAGCGCCGCTGCTTTTAACTTCAGTGGGATTATCCTGACCGAAAGGAGTGCTGACCCCCTGTCCCCGAAGTGTGTTCAATCAACCGCCGGCACAGTGCTTTCGCTATGGCTGAGGAGAACCAACCACTATCTCGAGCTGGTGGCCAGACTAAAAAAAGAGGGCTACTTCCTTATCGTAACCGACCTCAACGGCATCGAAGAGCTATCTGTTCTGGCTAGCCACGATAAACTATTACTGGCGCTGGGTAATGAAGCCTCCGGGCTTACTGAAGCCATCATCAACCTGGCTGACTACCGATTGAGAATTCCAATTATTAGCCAGCGGGCGCAGTCATTGAATATAGCCGCCTGCGGGGCTATCTGTATGTATCTGAGCAACCAATGAAAAATCAGCTGGCTCTCTATATCCATTTCCCCTTCTGTAAGCGTAAGTGTAATTACTGCTCGTTTGTGTCCTATGCTCACCGTGAAGCTGACATCCCCGCCTATGTTAATGCCCTGAACCTGGAATTAGCCCAGCGTGCCACTAGCCAGCGGGTAGGCAGTATCTTCTGCGGTGGGGGAACTCCCAGCCTGCTTTCCCCAAAGCAGATTAAGGATATCTTAGCCACTATCCATTCACGATTTACCGTGGATAACGCCGCCGAAGCGACCCTGGAGGCTAACCCGGGGACGATTGATGAATCCTACCTCAGGGCAATCCGTAAGCTAGGTATCAATCGGCTGAGCCTGGGTATACAGAGCCTGAATGATGATGAGCTACGGTGGCTAGGTCGCCTCCATACTGCGACCGAAGCTAAAGAGGCAGTCTATCAGGCGCGGCAGGCAGGATTTAGTAATCTGAATCTGGATTTAATCTACGGCTTACCCGGTCAAACCCTGAGTAGCTGGCAACATACCCTAAGCGAAGCCTTGAGGCTCAGCCCAGAGCACCTTTCCCTCTATGCCCTTAGTCTGGAGGATGATGTCCCGATGGGGCAGGCTATCAAGCAAGGAAGGATGCCCCCTCTCAACCCCGACCGCAGTGCTGACCAGTATGAACTCGCCGAAGACCAGCTTGAGGCATCGGGTTACCGTCACTATGAGATATCCAACTGGGCACGGGAGGGATACCAGTGTCAACATAACCTTACCTATTGGCATAATCAGCCCTACCTGGGAGTGGGAGTCGCTGCCCATTCCTATATCAAGAATCACCGTTTGGCTAATACTACCGATTTAGACCGTTATCTTGCCGCCTCAGGTAACCCATCTCAGGTAAAGGACAATGACGAAGAGATTAAACAAGAATTACAACTTACCGAAACCGTCATTCTGGGGTTAAGGCTAAGCCAGGGAGTGAGTATAGATGACATCCAGGGGCGATTTGGCATAGACTTAGGGGAGAGGTACCGCCAACCGATTGATGAACTGGTCAGCCTAGGGCTTATAGAGTGGGCCGGCCGGCATCTTCGGCTTACCCGTTATGGCCAGCGGCTGGGTAACGAAGCCTTCTGGCGATTCCTGCCCGACTAAACTAAGGATTTTTATGAACCAATCAACCATTAGGAACTTCTGTATTATCGCCCATATTGACCATGGCAAGTCAACCCTAGCTGACCGCCTGATTGAGCTGACTGGGGCGATGCGGCGGGAGGAGATATCAGAGCAGGTGCTGGACAGTATGGAGCTGGAGCGGGAACGTGGCATCACCATCAAAGCCAAGGCGATTCGCCTCAGCTATCCGACTAGCGACGGCAAGCTCTATCAGCTAAACCTTATCGATACCCCGGGGCATGTTGACTTCTCCTACGAGGTGTCGCGTTCTATTGCTGCCTGTGAGGGAGCATTACTAGTAATAGATGCTACCCAGGGTATTCAGGCACAGACGCTGGCTAATGTCTATCTGGCGATGGAGCATAACCTGGAGATTATCCCGGTGGTAAACAAGATTGACCTGCCTGGCGCCGAGACTGAGCATGTCCTCAGGGAGATTAAGAGCGTGTTAGGCTATAGCCCAGCGAGTGTCCTTTTGATAAGTGCCAAGACGGGGCAGGGAGTGCCTCAGGTATTGGAGGCGATAGTTAACCGAATACCGCCCCCCCGTGGTGAGGTTAGCCTGCCCCTGCGAGCCCTCATCTTTGATTCCCACTACGATTCCTATAAAGGGGTTATTGCCTACCTCCGCCTGGTGGACGGACACATCGCCAAGGGAAACCAACTGCGGCTGATGGGGCAGGGTACTAAGATAGAGGTGCTGGAGGTAGGGTATTTTGACCCCGAACCACACCCCCTGGACCAGCTATCAGCCGGTGATGTCGGCTATATTGCCACCGGACTGAAGTATGTGAGGGACTGCCATGTTGGGGATACTGTAACCTCGGCAGAGGGTGGCACTAGTCAACCCTTACTAGGATATCGTCCGGCAAAGCCGATGGTGTTTGCTGGCATCTACCCTACCTTAACTGATGACTATCCTGAGCTCCGCGAGGCGATTGACAAGCTCAGCCTTAACGATGCCTCCCTTTCCTACGAAGCGGAGTCTAGCCCTCTTTTGGGTCATGGCTTCCGTGGTGGCTTTCTGGGCTTACTTCATCTGGATATTGTGCGCCAGCGTCTGGAAAGAGAGTTTGGCTTATCAGTGGTAGTTACTGCCCCCGGTGTTAGCTTCAGGGTTACCCGGACCGACGGGCAAAAGCTAACCATTACCAACCCTGCTGAGTTACCACCACCGACCGAGATTGCCCGGCTAGACGAGCCATGGGTCACCATCTCAGTAATTACCCCATCACGGTTTATTGGCCCACTGATGAAACTTATTATGGATGGCAGCGGTATCTATAAAGTCACCGAGTATCTGGGGCAATCTGAATCGGCGGGAGAACTAGGACAGCGTGTCCGGCTGGAGTATGATATACCACTGCGCTCAATACTGACCACCTTCTATGACCAGTTGAAAAGTCGGAGCCGTGGCTACGCCTCTATGGACTACGAATTTATTGGCTATCGGGAGGCTAAACTGGTTAAGGTTGATATACTAATCAACGGGGTAGTAGTAGATGCCTTCAGTCGCATTGTCCCCCCGGGGCAGGCTCGTGATATCGGCAACGCCGTGGTTCACCAATTAAAGAAAACTATCCCCCGTCAGCTGTTCAAGGTGCCAATTCAGGCAGCGGTGGGGAATCACATTGTGGCTCGCGCTGATATCCCCGCCAAACGTAAGGACGTGCTGGCGAAATGCTACGGCGGCGATATTACCCGTAAACGCAAGCTACTGGAGAAGCAGAAAGAGGGCAAGAAGAAAATGAAGCACATTGGTAATGTAGAGGTGCCTAAGGAGGCGTTTATGGATGTGCTCAAGCTTAACCTCTAGTTCATTTGCGGTAGCCACCTAATCAAATATATAATTTCATTGGGTAGTTATTTAACTAAGGATTTTATATGCTGAAAAAAGTACGGCTCGGGCTACTACTAGGACTGCTGGTAGTTACCGCAGTCTCGTTAGTTACTGGGGCGCAGGCAGCTAGCCCCACAGTTGATGTACTTCATGTTAAGGGAACTATCAATCCAGCGCTAGCTAAATATATCGAGCGCGGCATTGGCCAGGCTGAGGAAGATAACGCCACCGCCTGTATCATTCAGCTAGATACCCCCGGGGGACTGGATATCTCAATGCGTGATATCGTCAAGACCATCGTTAGTGCTCAGGTGCCAGTAGTCGTCTATGTTTCCCCCTCCGGGGCGCGGGCAGCTTCAGCCGGGGTATTTATCACCATATCAGCTCATGTCGCCGCGATGGCACCCAATACCGCTATCGGTGCCGCTCATCCGGTATCTATCGGCGCCGAGGGCGAAGCCGCTATGTCCAAAGAGATGCAAGAAAAGGTGGTCAATGATGCCGCCGCCTATATCAGAAGTATCGCTAATGCTCACGGACGTAATATGGAGTGGGCAGAGAAGGCAGTCAGAGAGAGCGTCTCCGCCACCGAACAGGAGGCGCTCAAGCTTAATGTTATTGATATGGTTGCCTCCGACCTTAACCATCTAATCACCCAACTAGATGGCCGGCAGGTAATTATGCTCGATGGCAGTACGGTTAGCCTCAATACTCAAGGGGTCAGTATTAATCATATCAAAATGGGTACTATCGATAAGCTCCTGTTTACCATCAGTAATCCTAATATCGCTATCATTCTGATGAGTCTGGCGATGCTAGGTATAATGGCGGAGATATATAACCCCGGGCTCATTTTCCCCGGGGTATTTGGCGGCATCTGCGCCTTTTTTGCCTTCTACTCCCTGGGGGTATTACCCATAAACTACGCTGGTATCGGGCTTTTCGCGCTGGCCGGAGGCTTGTTCATTGCTGAAATATTTACCCCTAGCTTCGGGGCATTAACCGCCGGAGGTATTGTATCATTAATTATCGGCTCGATGATATTATTTAGCGGCCGACCGACGCTATTTCGTCCCGAGCCATGGCTAATCCCAATGATATCAGCTATAGTGGGCAGTGTTATTGGCTTTATCGCCTATAAAGTAATCCGCACCCACCAACGACAGCCAACCACTGGCCGGGAGGAGTTGATTGGCAAGATAGCTATCGTCAGAACCCCCCTTCACCCCGAAGGCACTGTCCTCTACCGAGGGGAATTATGGACCGCCACCCTCGACCAGGGACAAGCCGAACCAAATGAGGAGGTAACTATCACCCGAACCGAAGGCCTGAAACTATATGTAACCCGAAAAACCTAAAATGCTACTAAAGGATACCGGCTAAAATAACTCAAACCCCATCCTTATCCTAACTACGGATAGGGAGGGGTAGTTATTCTATATCAGCCGTAAGGTAACATCACCAGCAACTACCCTTAGATAAGTCAGTATTGATTTATAGCTAGGAGAGGTGGTATATTAAGCCTCAAAAGGGGTAGAATGAGCCCCTTCACTCTTAAACATAAGGAGGTATCCAATGCCGGAGATAGTAGTTGGAAGGGTAAATGAGTTCTTTGCCAAACCAGTAGTCGCTGGTATCGAGTTAACTGCTCCCCTGAAGCTCGGCGACAAGATTCACTTCAAGGGGCACACCTCTGACCTGGAGCTTATTGTTGACTCAATGCAGCTTAACAATGTAGCTGTCGAGCAGGCTAATGCCGGAGACAACGTCGGAATCAAGGTCAGTGAACGAGTAAGGAGAGGCGACATCGTCTATAAGATTACCGACTGACTAGCCCAGATGCTTAATCAGGTTAGCCATTTCGATGGCATGTTCTGCGGCGTCAAAACCCCGGTTGCCCATCTTGGTTCCCGCCCGCTCAATTGCCTGCTCCAGGGTATCAGCAGTAACTATGCCATAAATTACCGGCACCCCGGTATTCAGACTAACCCGGGCAACACCCTTGCTGACCTCGGCAGCTACATACTCAAAGTGCGGGGTAGCTCCACGGATTACCGCCCCCAGGCAGATAATGGCATCATACCGCTGAGACTGAGCTAATTTTTGAGTAATCAGCGGAATTTCAAATGAGCCCGGCACCCAGACAACCTCAACATTCGCTTCATCAACACCATGGCGAGTCAGAGCATCCTGCGCCCCCTCAAGCAATCTTCGGGTAATAAACTCGCTAAACCGGGAAACCACCAGCCCCAACCTCAGCCCCTCCCCCAGCAACATCCCCTCTATCTGCTTATTCTGCTTAGTTACCACCTTCTCCCTCCATACGATTATTCATGCTGACTATCGGGGGTCACCTTGATACCTAACCGATGCCCTAATTTTTTCTGTTTGGTCTTTAAGTAGTTAATATTATGTGGGTTAGGCGGGATGATTATCGGCACCGTCTCCACGACCTTAAGCCCGTAACCCTCCAGCCCAATTACCTTTTTGGGATTATTGGTAAGCAACCGAATCTGATGCAGACCCAAATCAGCCAGAATCTGAGCGCCAATGCCATAGTCTCGCAAATCAGCGGGAAACCCCAGTGATAGATTCGCCTCCACGGTATCCTGCCCTTCATCCTGAAGGGCATAGGCACGCATCTTGTTATGAAAGCCAATACCTCGCCCTTCCTGCCTCATATATAGGAAAACCCCTCGCCCCTCCCGGGCAATAGTCTTCAGCGCCATCGCAACCTGTTCACCACAATCACAACGCAGACTGCCAAACACATCACCGGTAAGACACTCGCTATGGGCACGGACTAACACCGGCTCCCGAGTAGCTATATCCCCCATTACCAGAGCAAGGTGTTCTGCAGGGTCAATATCACTCTTATAGGCAATAGCCGTAAACTGACCATACTTAGTCGGTAGATTAGTCTCAACGACGCGACGCACCAACTTCTCGTGACGGCGGCGGTAGGTAATCAGGTCAGCGATAGTGACAACCTTTATCCCGTACTTCTCTGCCATTACCTCAAGCTGAGGCAATCGTGCCATCGAGCCATCCTCATTCAGAATCTCACAGATAACCCCTGCCGGATAGAGGCCCGCCAGTCTTGCTAAATCCACTATCGCCTCAGTATGCCCGGCTCGCACCAGAACCCCGCCATCCCTGGCACGCAGGGGAAACATATGCCCTGGTTGGACTAGATCCTCAGGCTGGGTCGTCGGGTCAATTATTGCCTTTATCGTCTCAGCTCTATCAGCGGCAGAGATACCAGTAGTTACGCCACGCTTGGCTTCAACAGACACCGTAAACGCCGTAGCAAAGGCAGAATGATTCTCCCTCACCATCATAGGAATCCTTAACTCGTCCAGCCGCTTAGCTACTATAGGTAAACAGATTAGTCCCCTGGCATGCAGGGTCATAAAATTTATGGCTTCAGAGGTAACCTTGGCGGCGGCAATGGTTAAATCACCCTCATTTTCCCTATCCTCATCATCAACCACAATAACAAACTTACCTGCTTTGATATCCTCAATCGCCTCTCTAATGGTAGATAATCCCATATCTATCCCTTCTAAATTAAGCTAACCAGCTAACCTACCGTAAAGCCGTGTTCCTGCAAAAACTCCACCGTTACCCCCGGCTTCTGGGTTTGGCTAAGCTGCTCCACATATTTGGCAATAATATCTGCCTCCAGATTAACCATATCACCTACCCGTCGATTACCCAGCGTAGTATGCTCAGCGGTAGAACCAACTATGGAGACCCTAAATGAGCTGGCATCCCGAGCTACTACCGTCAGGCTAACCCCATCAACCGCAATAAACCCCTTGGTCACTACATAGCGCATTACCTCTGGCGGGGCATCAAATCCCATTACTATAGCGTCGCCATCCTGAGTGAGCGAGGTTACCCTGCCCAGGGCATCAATATGTCCCTGAACCAGATGCCCCCCCAATAGCCTTTGCAGGGTTAATGGCCGCTCTAGATTAACCCTATCACCGCTAGATAGCCCCCCCAGATTGGTTAATCTTAATGTCTCCGGCATCAGGTCAACCGAGAATGAATTACTATTAAGGTCGGTCATTGTCAAGCATACACCGTTAACCGCTATACTGCCCCCAGTCTCCATCCCCGTAGTAACCTTAGTTACTGAAACGGTCAGCCGATTAGCTCGGGTTGAACTAACCCTACCGAGTTCGTCTATAATCCCGGTAAACACCAGCTCTCCTGCTCAAGTCTTTTGAATATCTCCACAAACCATCAGGTCCTTGCCAAGTTTTTCCACACTAACCCTATCCAATTTGAATGAGTTTACCACTTTATCAACCCCTCTGCCAGCTACCGCCGTTTTAGCATCCCTACCACCAATAATAATAGGAGCAATAAACACCACCACCTTATCTACCAGCCGGGCATCAAACAGCGAGCCAAGCAGAACCCCACCCCCCTCAACCAGAACACTGGTAATCCCCTGCTGAGCTAACTTCTCTAACAGCTTTACCATATCGACCTGCCCCTCCTTAGCCGAGGGCAACTCCAGAAGGGTAACGCCAGCCTGAGTAAACGCTGCCTTCTCCTCAGCTCGGGCAAGCCTGCCCAACACCACCACCGACCTACCCGGCTCACTAAATACCCGGGCTGTCAACGAAGTCCGTCCTCGGCCATCAACCACTACCCGAAGGGGCTGTTTCCTTATCCTACCCCCATTACCAGCAAACCTCGCCGTAAGCAAAGGGTCATCAGACAGCACCGTGTTGGCACCAACCATAATCGCATCGCTTACATAACGCATATTATGCACATATCTACGGGATAACTCACCGCTAATCCACCGCGAATCACCACTCCGTGTAGCAATCTTACCATCCAGACTTACCGCAAATTTAGCGGTAATCAGGGGAATACCCTGGATAGTGAACTTAATATAAGCCCGGTTAATCTGCCTGGCTTCAGCCTCACCCTCACCTACATATACCTTAATCCCTGCCCGTTCTAATACCTCCTTACCTCGTCCCGATACCAGAGGGTTAACATCAAGTACTGACAGGTGAACCTCGGTAATGCCGGCAGCAATAATCGCTTCGGTACAGGGTGGTGTCCGGCCGTAATAGCAACAGGGTTCCAGGGTAACATACATCACCCCACCCCGAGCCTGCTTGCCGGCTTGCCTAAGCGCCACCACCTCGGCGTGGTGAGAACCAGGCGGCTGAGTATAGCCCTGCCCCACCACTTCACCAGCATTAACTATCACCGCCCCCACCGCCGGGTTAGGACTAACCTGCCCCAAAGCTAATCTAGCCAGGGAAAGCGCTCGTGCCATATAGTCCATACTTTTTTATTCTAGCACCCCCCTCAAAAAAAGTGAAATTGATTAGATTGGCCATCTACAGACAGAAATGTTGAACGAGCCAAGCTAGACAGGCTATAATAAAGGCTAATTTCATCGAGGAAGTAGCCTGGATAAATGAGAACTGCCTCCCGAGAGACTATAATCGTTATTATCGTTGCCGTAGCGATCTTTATTGCATCACAAACTGTAGTGCAAAGCTTTGTGGTCATTGGCTCCAGTATGCAGCCGAGTTTTATAAACGGGCAACGACTACTGGTGAGCAAGGTTACCTACCGCCTTCACGAGCCTCAGCGAGGGGATGTCATCGTCTTTCATCCCCCAACTAGCCAGAGTACTGATTATATCAAACGGGTTATCGCTATCCCCGGCGACACCATTGAGGTAAAGAGAGGCACCGTATATATCAACGGCTACGGGCTAGATGAACCCTACATTAAAACCACCCCCCATTACACCCTTCCTAAACAACGAATTGGCCAAAACGAGTATTTCGTCCTCGGCGACAACCGTAATAACAGCAGTGACTCTCACCGGTGGGGAAGCGTACCCCGTAATGATATAATCGGTAAGGTTTGGCTATCTATCTGGCCACCGGGGCTTATCCCTAACTACCACCTGGAGGAGCAGTTAGGTTCGGCCAAATTCCCGATTCAGCTGCCCCAGACCGAAGCGAATTATGGTTGGTCTACCGTGGGGACAGGTATTGGGGATAGCCACCTGTTCCAGCTGGCGCACTAGCTCGTCCATCTCGCTATCGCTCAGTAGCTGCCCCGCCCTTATGGCACTATGACAGGCTATCAACATCATTATTCTCTCCTCCCAATCCTCTTTACCCTCAGCAGAATCCAGTAGCTCCCTCAGCATAGCTCGCCAGTCTCGAGCCGCCAGTAGCGCCGGCACAGTCCGTACCAGGAAGGTCTTTTCTCCAAACGGCTCAATAACGAAACCGAATTCAGCCAGATTGTCAAGCCGCGTTCTAAGCCGCTCCTTTTGCTGAGGACTAGCCTCAATAGTTACCGGCTCAAGTAACCCTTGAACCTCTACCTGACGATGTAATCGCTGCTCCTTAATCTGCTCAAAACGGATACGCTCGTGAGCAGCGTGCTGGTCGATAAGATACAACCCGTCCGGCCCCTCAGCTATAATATAACTACTGCGGAACTGGCCGATTATCCGCAGCACCGGTAATGAGGCCGCCGGGGTCTGAGCCAGTGGTAACGAAGGTGACAGGTAGGTTGCGGTCGATATTCCCCGCCCTGGCTCAGCTATCCTATAGGTAGTAGCCAATTTACTAATCTCAGGCACCGGGGTTAGCTCAACCAGGGTGTTGCGGACTGCCCTCTGAACAAGGCTAAAAACAGCCCCTTCGTCACGAAATTTTACCTCTGCCTTGGTGGGATGTATATTAACATCCACCTCCTGAGGAGACAGGGAAACATTGACCACTGCCACCGGATGTTTGCCTACCCCAAGCAGCCCGTGATAAGCCTGCTCCACTGCCCAGACCAGACGACGATTACCTACCCAGCGGCGATTGACCAACAGGCTAATGTAATCCCGATTCGAGCGGTTTATAACTGGCGAGCCTATCATCCCGGTTACCATCGGCAATACCCCACCCTTCCCCCCCTGAGATTTAATCTCCAGCATATTCTGAGCCAGCTCCAGACCGTAGACCTTAGCCATAGTATCCAGCAGTCTACCACTACCTGGGGTTCGCAGGGTCTCCCGGCCATCAATGGATAACCTAAACCTAACTTCAGGAAAAGCCAGCGCATAGCGACTGACCACATTAGCAATATGGCTATTTTCGGTAGTCGGAGACTTAAGAAATTTCAATCTTGCCGGTACCCGGCGGAAGAGATGACTAACCGTAACCGTCGTCCCCGGAGACCGCCCCTGACTACCCCGGTTAATCACCTCACCCCCCTTCAAACTAAGATAGCTACCTATCACTTCATCAGCAGTGCAGGTAACAATATCCACCTCAGCCACCGCAGCAATACTAAACAGCGCCTCACCACGAAAACCAAGACTCAACAGAGAGCCTAAATCATCCAGACTGGCTATCTTGCTGGTAGTATACCGAGCAAATGCCAGCTCTACCTCATCCGACGGGATTCCGGAACCATTATCGATTACCCTGAGCTGGTTTACCCCACCCTCGCCCCTAACCTCCACCGAAACCTGAGTTGCCCCAGCATCCAGTGAATTCTCCACCAGCTCCTTTACCACCGAGGCTGGCCGTTCCACCACCTCACCAGCAGCAATGCGAGATATTACCTGAGGGTCTAGAACTCTAATCGGCATACTAAGCCCAATCCCAGATTTATTCTACCTTCTCCAGCTTGGCAAAACTTAATAGCAATTTCCTTACCCCGGCCCCCCGGAAAGCCACCACTACCTCACTATCACCATCTACCGAGTGACAGCTTACCACCACCCCATCACCAAAGGCAGTATGATGGACATGGCTACCCGCCTTCAACCCCTGGGTTAAGCTAGGAACCGAAGATTTACCACCAGGCTCTTTAGCATCAGGTTGGCTAGCTTTCTCCGACAGTAAGCCGGTGGACAGGAGGTACCGAGGCACATCATTCAAGAAGCGTGATGGTGCATTTGCTGTACTCATCCCCATCAAGGTACGGCGGAAGGCATGCACCAGATATACCCGCCGTTTGGCTCGAGTGATGCCGACATAGCATAACCGCCGTTCCTCTTCCATCTGAGTCGGGTCATCAAACGACCTAAAATGAGGTAGAATTCCATCCTCCATCCCGACAATAAATACGACAGGAAATTCCAAGCCCTTGGCTTGATGCAGGGTAATCAGGGTTACCGCATTCACCTGCTCATCCAGCCCATCGACATCGGATATCAGGGTTACCTCCTCCAGAAAGGTGGTTAAACCATCTGGGGGTGTTAAATCACTATACCGTTGGGCAACACCGCGTAGCTCTAGGATATTATTCCAGCGGTCTTCCCCATCTGACTGACCCAGGATATACTCCTGATAACCCGACCGCGCCAGTACCACATCCAGTAGCTCTACCAGACTAAGCTCCCGACCAGCGGTGATGAAACCCTCCATTAACTCCGAGAAACTAACCAGTGTCCGGGCGATATGAGGGGTAAATGGTAGTGCTTCACCATCCTTCAGGTCCGCTATGTGGCGCAAAGCCTCGTATTGAGATACCTCCCTTGACCCTGCCCAGCGGGATAGCTTAGCCAGGGTTTGCTGGCCAATACCACGCCCAGGAATATTAATTATACGCCGCAGACTGACACTATCATCACGATTCTGGATAAGCCGGAGATAAGCTATAATGTCCTTAATCTCCTGCCGTTGGTAGAAACGGGTACCGGCAGCCAGCTTATAGGGGGTTCCCGAGCGAACAAAAGCTTCCTCAATAACCCTTGACTGGGCATTAGTCCGGTACATCACAGCACAATCCCCCAGCTCAACCTCTCCCTGAGCTACCAGATGAGTCACCTCATTAACCACAAACTGGGCTTCCTCCTGCTCAGTATAGGCTTCAATAACCGCGATGGGCTCTCCAGACTCATTATTCGTCCATAGCTCGTTGGGTTTACGCTGCTGATTAGCCGAAATCAGGCACGATGCTGTTTCCAGAATCTTCTTTGTCGACCGGTAGTTCTGCTCCAGATATATTACCTTAGCCTCAGGATAATCCTTTTCAAAGCTAAGGATGTTACGCAGGTCAGCCGCCCGCCACGAGTAGATTGATTGGTCAGGGTCACCCACGACACATATGTTATGATGCTGACCCCCCATCTCCCTTACCAGCTCATACTGAATCAGATTGGTATCCTGAAACTCGTCTACCTGAATATACTGGTATCGCTGTTGATACCAGGATAATACCTCGGGCTGACTCCTAAACAGCTGCACCGTCTTCATTAACAGGTCGTCAAAGTCCAGGGCATTACTTTCGGTTAACAACTGCTGATAGCGCTCGTAGACCCTCTTCACCACCTCATCAAAATAGCTACGGCGACAGATATAGTCGGCAGGGATTATCCCTCGGCTCTTCGCTCCAGTAATCGCCGAGGCTATGGCTCGCGGAGCATACTGCCTGGGGTCAAGCCCCACCTCCTGAATACTACGCTTTATCAGCTTTAGCTGGTCTTCAGCGTCATAGATAACAAATCGAGGGTCAATCCCAATCTGGCTACCATACCTCCTTAAGATACGAACACAGATAGCATGAAAGGTGCCCAGAGCTAAATCCCTGGCCGCATCACCAACCAGCCGGGAGAGCCTTTCTTTCATCTCTCGAGCTGCCTTGTTAGTGAAGGTAACCGCCATAATACCGCGCGGGCTAACCCCACAAACCCTGGTGAGATAAGCAATGCGATGGGTAATAACCCTGGTCTTACCACTACCTGGGCCAGCTAGGATGAGTACCGGGCCACTAATGGCTTCGGTCGCTTCCCGCTGTGCCGAATTAAGCTCAGCTAAGATATCCATACCTATTTATTATAGCATTTTTACCCTCACCTCCGCCTAAAAACCTCCCTAAAAATTCAGCCGTACCACCCTTAAAGCAGTGCGGCTGCCAGCCTTCTGACTACCGATTACTAGTTTCCCCAAATTAGTCGCAAATAGGGATTATTGCAATAGCCTCGCTTAATGTGGTATACTACGAAGTTGGATAGTAACCTTTAAACTAGTCCCGAGAGGCTGGTAAGGGGAAGGCTAAAGACCTCTTACTAGTTAAGGTAGGAGGTTATTTTTATGTCAATCAAAAACCTGATGACATCCGAGGATGTTCGACGAACCCTGGCTCGTATTGCCCATCAGATTATCGAGCAGAACCAGGTCATCCAGGACCTATTACTAATTGGTATCCGCACCCGTGGTGCCCCCCTCGCCCGACGGTTAGCCAGTCTAATAGAAACCTTTGCCGGAATAATTATACCCGTGGGTACACTGGACATCAGCCAGTATCGGGATGATTTCATCTCCCCCAACCTACCACCGGTTATCCACGGCAGTGATATTCCAGCTAGTGTTGATGGTAAATCAATAGTGCTGGTGGATGATGTTCTATACACTGGACGGAGTATTCGTGCCGCTATGGACGCCCTTATCGACCAAGGACGACCCCGAGTCATCCAACTAGCAGTACTTATTGACCGAGGCCATCGGGAGATGCCGATACGAGCTGACTATGTCGGCAAGAATATACCTAGCTCCCGAAGTGAGAAGATACAGGTCAGACTGAAGGAGACTGATGGCATCGACAAGGTAGATATTATAAGTCTGACTGAGCGTCAATCCCTCAAGGTGAGCTAGGGAGGGTAGTATGGGTTTAGCTAATAGAAACCTGATAACCATCGATGATTTATCCAATCAGGAGATAGGAGCAGTATTTACCCTGGCTAATGAGATGTCAGATTCGATGAGTGAGCAGCTTGGCGTATGCCGCGGCAAGATTATGGCTAGCCTGTTTTTTGAGCCGAGTACCAGAACACGATTATCATTTGAGACGGCAATGCTCAGGCTGGGAGGAAGTATAGTCAGTGTTACCGATGCCCAGCTAACCTCGCTGGCTAAGGGGGAAAGCATCACTGATATGGCGAGAGTAGTCGGGAGCTACGCCGATATTATTGTTATCAGACACCCTTGGGAGGGAGCAGCTAGGGTAGTTGCCGACTACGCCGGGGTGCCGGTAATCAACGCCGGCGATGGGGGGCACGAGCACCCTACCCAGACCCTATGTGACCTTTACACCCTGAAGCGAGAGAAGCAGACTATCAGTGGACTCAAGATTGCCCTGTGGGGCGACCTGAAGCACGGACGAACGATACATTCACTAGCCTATGCCCTGGCTCGCTTCGGGGCGACTATCCTCTTCCACCCCGGGACTGGTCTGGAGATACCAGACTATGTCATCAGCAAGCTGACCACCGAATACGGGGGTGAGCTGGAGCCGGCAGGCACCGGGAGATTTCTACCGCTGGATGCCATCTATATGACACCAGACAAGCCTCATCAGCTAGCTATGATACCTGAAGCAAGCCTTCGGGTAGAGCTGAAGGAGGGTATTGACGCCGTCTATGTTACCCGACTACAACGGGAGCGATTATCCACCACCAAAGAATCAGAGCCAAGCAGCTACCCAGTGGTAGATAAGAAGCTGCTCAAGGGGAAGGAATTCAAGAAAAGCCTGATTATGCACCCCCTACCCCGGTTTAATGAACTCGACCACGAGATAGATGCTGACCAGAGGAGCATGTATTTCCAACAGGCAGCCTGGGGGGTGCCAGTGCGAATGGCACTTACTGCCCTCCTGCTAGGGGCTAGAGAGATTCCCCTTCCTGCTGAAGCTGATTACACGGCTCCCCACCGGGATTACCCTACCTACCAGCGTGATTTTGGCGTCAGGTGTCTGAATCCACAATGCGTATCCGTACAGGAGAGTGAAGCCCGATATATTAAGCCGGGATTCAAGATAGTGAACTATCGCCCATTAACTCTGAGATGTATCTATTGCGAACATGAGATACACCCTCGGTTTATTGCCAGCTCCGAATGGCACGAAGGATGTATAGCCAGTAAGAAATACCACCGCGCCGATAGCCACTGGACCAGGAAGATACGACCGGAGAACCTGATTATCTTTAACTCCTCGGATGATGCTGAGGCTCACGGCTTTAAACCCAGCTACTACGCCACCAAGCATCACCCCAAAGGCAATAAAGAGGAACTATGAAACCACTAGTTATTCATGGGGGACATGTTATTGACCCTACTCAGGGCATCGACGAGACCGGGGATATAATTATCAGCGAGGGCAAAATATCCCCGCGGGATAGAGAGTCAGACTTATCCCCAACCAACTACCGGGTGATTAACGCCGCCGGGCTGATTGTCTGCCCAGGGTTTATTGACCTCCATTGCCACCTCAGGCAACCCGGGGATGAAGATAAGGAAACCATCGCCACCGGGAGCCAATCTGCCGCCAAGGGGGGCTACACCACCATCTGTTGTATGCCCAACACCACCCCCCCACTGGATAACCCCGATACTATAGATTATGTAAAGTCAATCGCTGCCCGGGAAGCGGTGATTCGGGTACTGCCTATCGGCTGTATCTCTAAGGGACGGCAAGGAAAAGAGCTAGTCGATATGGATAAACTAGCCCAAAGTGGGGTTATCGGCTACAGTGACGATGGCAGTCCGGTGCTCAACTCAAGGCTAATGCGGCAGGCACTAGATTACAGTCGCCGCCAAGGACTACCCATCATCGACCACGCTGAGGATATTACCCTTACCGGGGACGGGGTGATGAATGAAGGAGACCTATCAGCTAGATTAGGTTTACCTGGAATACCCACCGCCAGTGAGGAAGTTATGATTTACCGCGACTTAGCATTGGCTGAGCTAACCGGGGGTTGGCTCCACATTGCCCATGTAGCTACTCGGGGTGGGGTAGAACTTATTCGTCAGGCAAAAGCCAACGGTATCCGAGTTACCGCCGAGGTTACCCCCCACCACCTGACGCTAACCGAGGTGAGGGTTACCCTAAGTAACCCCAATGCCAAGGTAAAACCACCCCTGAGAACTCAACGAGATATCCAGGCTTTAATCAGTGGCCTTAAGCAAGGGGTAATTGATATTATTGCTACCGACCACGCCCCCCACAGCAAAGCCGATAAAAAGGTTGATTTTGCCCAGGCTCCCTTCGGTATAAGCGGGTTTGAGACCGCTCTGGGTAGCCTGATGAGCCTGGTACATCGCGGAGAGCTACCCCTGACCACCCTCATCTCCAAGCTTACCAGTGAGCCATCAAAGATTATCGGCACCAGATACGGTAAGCTGGGCAGTCTGAATGTCGGTGAGCCGGCTGATATCACCATCTTTGACCCTGATATGGAGTGGGTAGTTGACGCCTCAAAATTTGTCTCTAAAGGGAAGAATACCCCCCTTGATGGCGACCGATTAAAAGGCAAGGTAATGGTAACCATATCGCAGGGAAAGATAGTTTATCAAGACGACTCTATTAAAGTGAAGGGGATTTAATGACTAAAAGAGCAATATTAGTATTAGCCGACGGCTCAGTATATAAGGGGTATTCCTTCGGGACTGAGGCTGATACCTACGGGGAGGTAGTATTCAATACCAGCATGGTCGGCTATCAGGAAATACTTACCGATCCCTCCTACGCTGGGCAAATTGTGGTCCTCACCTACCCCCTTATCGGCAACTACGGCATCAACAAGGAGGACTTTGAGTCCAACAAGATCCAGGTAACAGCCCTCGTAGTTAGAGAGGAGTGTCTCGAGCCCAACCATTACCTAAGCACCAAGACTCTAGACGAATTCCTGAAAGAGTATAACACTCCTGGCGTCTACGGCTTGGACACCCGAGCCATCACCCGTAAGCTCCGCTCGGCAGGGGTAATGATGGGAATGCTTACCAGCGACAAAACCCCCGAGCAAGCTCTGGAAGAGTTAAAGAAACTGCCACCTTATGACTCTATTGATTATGTCAAACAGATTACCACCACCGCCCCCTACCAGTGGGAACCAGAATCGGATTCGAATTCTTCCCCCCACATAGTCGCTCTGGACTGCGGCTTGAAATACTCTATCCTGCGCACCCTGAAGAGTATGGGCTGCCGGGCAACCGCCGTCCCCGCCACCATGCCCGCCGATGAAATCCTGAGCTTAAAGCCCGATGGGATTATCCTCTCCCCCGGGCCGGGTAACCCTGAGCTACTTGATTATATAGTAGATACTGTTAAGCAACTGGTGGAGGAAAAACCGATGATGGGCATCTGTCTGGGTAACCAGCTCATTGCCAGAGCCTTCGGCGCTAGGACCTTCAAGCTGAAGTTTGGCCATCGGGGAGCCAACCACCCCGTCCGTGACCTCGCCACCGGCAAGATATATATTACTTCTCAAAATCACGGCTATGCTATTGACCCCGACAGCCTCCCCAATGAGTTAGAGATTACCTATGTAAATGTTAACGATGACACCGTGGAGGGACTTAGGCATAAGGAGCTACCCATTTTTTCCATTCAGTACCACTCCGAAGCCTCCCCTGGACCCTGGGACAGCACCTACCTGTTCAAAGAATTTCTGGAGATGGTGAGGG
>JAGGZY010000001.1 GCA_021161775.1 Dehalococcoidales bacterium | reverse complement strand
ATAGATTAGTGACGCTATAATAGTGTTACTATGAGGATAATAAGTAGCGTAATCCCTGGAGCGTTCTCGCCGACCACGGCATTTAAGACAGCCCACTATTCAGTAGAGCTAATTGAGGCAGTGCTTAGGTTAAGGGAGGAATACCCTAGATGGGGTAAGGATAAACTGGTGGTGGTACTTCACCGTGAGGGCTTTAATTGCTCTGCCGCATCAGGGTTTATAGGTGTTCTGTTAGAGAGGATGCCTTTCCCTATCAAAGCTATTCAGGTAAATGGGGGCTCAGAGTTTCAGGATGCCTTTGAGGAAGAGTGCCAGAGGAGAGGTATAAAACTGTTCGTCTTACCACCACGCTTACCCAAGCTTAATAGTCATGTGGAGAGGGCACAGAGGACTCACACTGAGGAGTTTTACGAGGTAACCGATGCCAGCTTTGAGCTGCCAGAGCTGAATAAAACACTGCTAAAATGGGAGGAGGTGTATAATACTATCCGACATCATCAAGCCCTGGGATATCTCACACCACTGGAGTTTCTAGAACAATATCAACAAAAAGAAGGGAGGTCATGTGTCACTAATCATATGAACGAGTACAACCAATTGTCGGGGGCATCTCTTTATGATATAATAGGTTACCTGATTTTTACGGAGGGTGGATGGGAGCTAAGAGAGAATCTAAACAAGTATTGGATATGGAAGAGGTGCGGGTGCGTGATTACGAGCTGATATTGATTATCAGTCCGGAGGTGGCAGATGAGGAACTAGGGGCGATAGTTGACCGAGTAACCCAGTTTATTACGGAAAGGAATGGTATCATTTCATCGGTAGAGCAATGGGGTAAGAAGCGGTTAGCCTATCCTATAAAGCACTTCACCGAAGGTAATTATGTGTTGGTTAATTGCAGGTTTCGGTCGACATTGAGTAAGGAGCTTGAAGCCAGATTGCACATTGCTGAGGAGATTATCCGTCATTTGCTGATAAGGCTGGACAGCTAGGGGTAGGTAAAAGGAGTTTAGGGCGATGGCAAGTGTCAATAAAATTATAATTGTGGGCAATGTTGGTAGTGACCCTGAGATGCGTTTCACCCCGAATGGTAATCCGGTAACTTCGTTCCGGGTGGCAACTAACTGGAGGTATACTACCAGTCAGGGTGAGCGGAGAGAGGAGACAGAGTGGTTTACCGTGGTGGCTTGGAATAGACTGGCGGAGCAATGTAATCAGTTTCTAACCAAGGGTCGGCTAGTCTATGCTGAGGGTAGGTTACGCACCCATACCTGGGAAGGTCAGGATGGAGAGAAGCGGTTTCGCAACGAGATAATCGCCGATAAGGTAACCTTTCTCGACCGGCAAGGTAATGCCGCTCCGGCTGAGGAGAAGACTCAGGAAAGCAGTACTGGCGAAGTGGACCCGGAGGAAATCCCGTTTAGTTAGTTAATTTTTAGTGAGGAAGTTATAGTCAGTGGTTGAACAGAGGTCAGGTAGATTTAGTGGTAGTCGAGTGGGGCGAAGCTGGAGTGGAAGGAGATATGTACCCCGGCGTAAGGTCTGTTATTTCTGTGTTAATAAGATTAAGACTATCGATTATAAAGACCCCGCTAAGTTGCGACCCTATCTCACCGATAGGGGGAAGATTGCGCCGCGCCGCAAGACTGGTGTCTGCGCTAAGCATCAACGGGTATTAACCATCGCCATCAAGAGGGCGAGACACCTGGCGTTATTACCCTGTGCCCCGGCTCATGTCTATAATAACCTGTCGAGTCCAGCGTAGGTAGCGGCTGGAATAATCTATCAGATGTGTCAATAGTTTCGGTTTTTAGGAGTAGAAATGCCGAAAAGGACTTATCAGCCAAAGAAAATTCCGAGGAAGCGTGAACATGGTTTTCGGGCGAGAATGAGCGCGCGGGGTGGGCGAGCTGTTTTAAAAGCTAGGCGGCTTAAGGGTCGTCAGCGATTGACCGTAGTCTGATGCCTCAACCTATGCCTCTATAAAGAGCCATTTATTAGTCTCTCTTATCCGGTGATTGATTCTCTCCTTGATAAATAGTTGCTTTATTTGGTAAGTTGGTTAGGAGCGGGGTATGCGGGGTGAGCAGTGGCTTAAGAAGCCAAAACAATACCGGGTGGTTTATAATAAAGGGAGGGTATGGACAAATCGTTGGCTCATAATGAAGGCTCTGCCTAACCAGCTTGATTTATCGCGGTACGGCTTCTCGATTAGTCGTCAGGTAGGTAATGCGGTGACTCGAAATCGGATAAAACGTCGGCTTCGTGAGATAGTACGGTTAATCCCTGTTAAGCCGGGGTGGGATATTGTATTTATTGCTCGTCCGATAGCGGCTAGGGTTGGATATACTAACCTTGAGCAGTCAGTTAGGGGCTTGTTATCACGGGCAGGTTTGTTGAAAATGATGGACTAAGCTATTTGGTTGATTAATATGAAGGAATTTGCTTTAGGATTAATTCGGTTTTATCAGCAACATATATCACCGGCTAGACCACCGTCCTGTCGCTATTATCCTACCTGTTCCCACTATACCTATGAAGCGGTTGAGAAATTCGGTTTTATCAAGGGGATGTGGTTGGGGATAAAGAGGATAGTTCGGTGTCAACCTTTCTATCCCGGGGGATATGACCCGGTGCCAGATAAATGGCATCTCTAGGAGTGTGTAAGTCATTGCGAATTAGAGGTAATACCAGATTATTGGGTAGGATACTGTTTCTGGTAGTTACCCTGGTTGTTGGGGGGGTAGCCCTTACCGGATGTTACGGCAAGCCCCAGCCTAAGGGTTGGTCGGGGGTGGCAATAACTGATGATACCCTGTTTGTCGGCTCGGCTGATGGTAGACTGGTAGGGATAAATCGCTCGGATGGCAGTCTGTGGCCAGATAGCCTGCTGGGGGACTCGACATCAGGAGTAGCTATTTATGGTACTCCGGCAGTAGTCGGGGATTTGGTTTATGTCGGTGGCTACGATGGTAAAATCTACGCCATTGATGCTATTTCCCGCTTATCTAGGAATAGATACCCTAGTGAAGGTGAGAAGAATCACAAGCCTATTATTGGCGGAATAGCCGTATCGGGGGGCAAACTCTATCTAGGCAACTCTGATGGGAGGCTTTATGCCCTGGATACGACTACCCTGAATAAGGAATGGGAGTTTAAGGCCGGAGATAGGATTTGGTCAACCCCAGCACTTAGTGGGGGAACGCTCTATGTCGGCTCCTTTGATAAGAGTCTCTATGCGCTGAATACCGCTGATGGTAGCAAGAGGTGGGAGTTTAAGGCGGGGGGGGCTATTCTGGCAACACCGCTGGTAGCGAATAACACGGTTTATGTTGGTTGCTTTGACCGCCATGTCTATGCAGTAAATGCCGATGATGGCAGCCTGAAGTGGCGTTCTGAGATTGAGGCGGACAAATGGTTCTGGGCTAATCTGGCACTCTATAATAATGTTATCTATGCTCCTTGCCTGGATGGTAAGGTTTATCTTCTAGACGCCGAAACGGGCAGTGAAATTGCCGGGGCGATTGAGCTGGGAAGCCCAATTAGCTCGTCCCCGGTGGTAGTAGGGGATAAGATTATTCTAGCGTCGCAGGAGGGTAAAGTATATTCTCTGGATACCGGTAATTATCGGCTTACGCTGCTGATTGATATAGGGGATGAGGAACAGAAGATAGATTCTCCTCTCAGTACCAGTGAGGGGGTGGTTTATATCCACGCTCAAAAGTCAGGCGAGGATACCATTTATGCGGTGGATGTGGGGACTGGGGTAACCCAGTGGAAGGTTTCGCTGAAGAAGTAACTAAGTGAGGTAGATTTAATTGGGGGCATTGTGGAATTCAGGGCCGGTGGCTCTGATGATAAACTGTATGGTGGGGTTGTCACATTACCTGTTTGATAATCTGGGACTAACCATTATTCTATTGACGGTTATTATTCGTTCCGCGATGATTCCGCTTACCTTGAAGCAGCTTCGGGCAAGTAAAGCGATGCAGGAGCTTCAGCCGAGGATTGCCGAGCTACAAAAGAAGTATGCCAAGGATAAGCAGCGGCTGGCTGAAGAGCAGATGAAGCTGTATAAGGAGTCAGGGATGAGCCCGGCTGGCTGTGGGGTCCCCATGCTAATCCAGATGCCGGTTTGGATAGCTCTTTACCAGTCAATTATGAAGGTATTAGCGGCGACCCCGGAGAACTTATTGGGGTTGTCCCAGCTTCTCTGGTCATGGCCGATTATATATTCCACATTGCCTCTGAGCAATCACTTCTTGTGGATGAATCTGAATGAGCCTAGTCTGCCGTTAGCCGCGGTGGTAGGGGTTACGATGTGGCTTCAGCAGAAGATGGTGACTCCCAGCACTAGTGACCCTCAACAGCGGGCTCAGGGTCAGGCAATGTTGTGGATGATGCCGCTACTGTTCGGCTTTATGGCGACCGGTTTTCCCAGTGGTTTGGCTCTCTACTGGGCAGTGTCAAATGTTATTAGTATGATTATACAGTACTTTGTTACTGGGGGCTGGGGGGGGCTATCTCGGTCAGGGTCAACGGCAAAAGGTATGCAGATAGTTAGTAGCCGGGGTGGTAGTTCACTGAAGCAACGCATTGCTCAAGCTGAGTCAACCTCGATTCAGACAAAGGCGGTTGAGGCTGATATTGTTATACCGAGTCCGACTCGGGAGAAGGGGGCAGATTATGGAAGTGAGCGCAAGGTCAGTAGAGGAGGCTATACGCCAAGCCCTAGAGCAACTAAGCGTCAGTCGAGAAGAAGTAAAAGTCAGCATCATAAAAGAAGGTAGGCGTGGTATTCTGGGGGTGGGGGGAGAACCAGCGGTAGTCAGGGTAGAACCATTAGCCTCCTTATCTCAACCGGATAGCCAGGTAATTGAGGTGGCTAAGGGGGTTCTGGAGACCCTGCTGGGTAAGATAGGGGTAGCGGCTACGGTAGTCATTCAGGATAAATCTAAGGTTGAATCGGGTGTCTCTCAGATTGTCTTTGATATTAAGGGGGAGGACCTGGGTATTCTGATTGGACGTCGTGGGCATACCCTGGCCTGTCTCCAGTTTATATTGAGGCTTATTGTTGGCCATCAGATTGGGGTCTGGTTGCCGATAGTGGTTGATGTTGAGGGGTATAAGGCGCGCTGTAGTGAAAGATTGCGGGCGTTAGCTCAGCGTCTAGCGGAGCGGGTGAGGGTGGGGGGGGTGCCATTTAGCTTGGAGCCGATGTTGCCGTATGAGAGGCGTATTATCCATATTGCCTTGGCTGATTATCCCGGGGTAACTACCGAGAGCATCGGTGAGGGCAATGCTCGTAAAGTGGTTATTTACCCGAAGTAGACTAGACTTCTGGGGTTGATTTGGGGTAGGTTAAGGGTATTAGGTCCCGTCCCGGGGAGGGCGGGATTTTCGGTATAGGAATAGGGAGAGGTTTTATTATGTTCCGTTCGGTAGCTAGTCGGGTTAATCTCCCTCAACTTGAGAAGCGGGTGTTGGGTTGGTGGAGAGAGAATAACATTTTCAGGCGGAGTGTGGAGGCTCGCCGTGGCCAGTCTCGTTTTGTGTTCTACGAGGGCCCCCCGACGGCTAACGGCAGTCCGGGGATACATCATGTGCTGGCGCGGGTGTTTAAGGATATCATCCTGCGCTATAGGGTGCTGAAGGGCTATTATGTCCCCCGTATTGCTGGCTGGGATACCCATGGCCTACCCGTAGAGCTGGAGATGGAGAGGGAACTGGGCCTGACTAATAAGGCACAGATTGAAAAGTATGGAATTGACCGGTTTAACCACCACTGTCGGGATAGTGTGTTTAGCTACCTTAAGCAGTGGGAAGCAATAACCGAGCGCATCGGCTTCTGGGTAGATATGGAGCATCCCTATGTCACTATGGATAACCGCTATATTGAGAGTGTGTGGTGGGCGATAAAGCAGTTGTGGGATAAGGGGCTGGTGTATCAAGGGTACAGGGTTACCCCTCATTGTCCTCGTTGTGGCACCTCTTTGAGCTCTCACGAGGTCTCACTGGGCTATCAGGATGATACCGAAGACCCCTCGGTGTATATAAAGTTCAAAATTGCTCTATCATCACTGTCAGAATCTAATGGTCGGAAAAGGCTCTATGAACTCTGGCGAGAAAAGCCTAGCTATCTGCTGGCGTGGACGACGACCCCCTGGACATTGCCTGGCAACACTGCCCTGGCGGTAGCCGTTGATGCTGAATATTCAGTAGTAGAGGTGGATAGCGAGTATCTAGTTCTGGCTTCAGCTTTACTTGAGAAGGTGGGGCTTGATGACCGTAAGGTGGTGGAGAGATTAAGGGGAAGCGATTTAGCAACCGTAGCTGGAGTGTATTATGAGCCTCTCTTCAATCCCCATAAATACGGGGTAGAGAGAAAGCATTTCGGGGTAATAAATGAATCTGAGGCTCGGGGATTGAAGCTACAAAAGCCAAAGGAAAAATTAACCTATAAGGTTATTGCTACCGATTTTGTATCAATGGATGAAGGAACGGGTATTGTTCATATAGCCCCGGCTTATGGTGAGGTGGATTATCAGGCGGGGATGGATAATGAACTGGATTTTGTCCATATGGTGGATTTACAGGGCAAGATTACCGGCAGTTACCCCTTCTCGGGCAGGTTTGTTAAGGATGCCGACCCCCTTATTCTGGATGACCTGAAATCCAGGGGGCTACTCTTCAGGAGTGAGACGATTCGCCATACCTACCCCTTCTGCTGGCGCTGTGGGACACCGCTGCTCTACTATGCCAAGCAGAGCTGGTATATACGGACGACGGCGGTGAAAGATAGCCTTATTGCGGGGAATAGAGAGATAAACTGGTATCCGGAGCATATCAAGGACGGTCGCTTTGGTGACTGGCTTCAAAATAACGTGGACTGGGCTTTCTCACGAGAGCGCTACTGGGGGACGCCACTTCCCATATGGCGTTGTGAGTCTTGCGGTTACGGTGAGTGTGTGGGTGGAGTAGCCGACTTAGAAAGTAAACCCGGATTTTCCGGGTTTAAGCCGCCGCTGGATTTACATCGTCCCTTTGTTGACGAAGTAACCTTCAGTTGTCCCCGGTGTGGTGCCAAAATGAAGCGGGTTCCTGAGGTTATTGATTGTTGGTTTGATTCCGGGGCGATGCCGATAGCTCAACTTCACTATCCCTTTGAGAATAAGGAGTTATTTGATACTGAATTAGGCCAGGCGGATTATATCTGTGAGGCAGTTGACCAGACCCGGGGTTGGTTTTATAGCCTGCATGCCATTTCTACCCTGCTGTTTGACCGCCCCTGTTTCAGGAATGTTATCTGTCTGGGTCATATCCTTGATGACAAGGGAGAAAAGATGAGCAAGACCCGGGGGAATGTGGTTGAGCCGGAGGCGGTAATTGATAGATACGGGGCGGATGCCCTGCGCTGGTATTTCCTGACCTCTTCCCCGCCGGGTAATGTACGCCGTTTCTCCGAGAAGCTAATCTCTGAGATAACCCGCCGTTTTCTGCTTACCCTGTGGAATGTCTATTCCTTCTTTATTACCTATGCCAATATTGACCATTTCGTTCCTAAGCAGGACGAGGTGCCGCCGGCACCCTCGGAGCTTGACCGCTGGATTATCTCCGGGCTTAATCAACTTATCCTTGATGTTGATGGTTACCTGGAAGGCTATAACCCCACCGATGCCGGGCGGAAGATAGAGATATTTGTTAATGATTTATCTAACTGGTATGTGCGTCGCAGCCGCCGCCGTTTCTGGAAGAGTGAGAGCGATGCTGATAAGCGGTCGGCATATGATACCCTCTACCAGTGTCTGGTTACCCTGTCGAAACTGCTGGCTCCATTTACCCCATTTATCGCTGAGGAACTGTACCAGAATCTGGTGGGTGCGATTTTCCCTGATGCCCCGCAGAGTATCCATCTGACCGATTTTCCGGTGGCGGATAAGGCTAAAATCGATAAGCAATTAGCCAGTGATACCCAACTGGTGATGAGGGTATCCAGTCTGGGTCGGGCGGCGCGAAGTAAAGCCGGTATCAAGGTTCGCCAACCTTTGGATAAGGTCATTGTTGGTGTGTCTGGTAGCCGGGAACAAGAGAGTCTGGCGCGGCTAAAGCCTCAAGTCTTGGAAGAACTTAATGTAAAGGATCTAGAATTTAAGCATCAAGGAGAAGTAATAGGGCTTGATGGACACGGTTATGTAATCAGTGGTTTGGAGCCAAGGACGGATGAGAAAGAAGGGGTAGCCGTCTCCACGCCAGGCGTTTGCTTAGTGGCTATTCCTACTGAGATTTCCCCTGAGCTACGGATGGAGGGTCTGGCGCGGGAGGTAGTCCATCGTCTACAAACGATGCGTCGTGAGGCTGGATTTGATATTGCCGACTATATTATTACCTATTATCAGGGTGATTTTTATGTAGAGCAGGTAATTAGCCATTTTGAGGACTATATCAAGCAGGAGACGCTGTCACGGGAGCTTGTTAAAAGGGTTCCTGCCGAGGGCGTATTCACCACGGGCTATAAGCTGGAAGGCAGGAATATCTTACTGGGGGTAGTCAAGTTAACCTAGGATGGTGGTGGTTTTTCGATAAGGGTAGCTTGGGTGGTATAACTGGTGTCCTCCCGCCAGTAGGTTAGTTTCACCGATTGCCCAATCTGGCGGGTGTGTATTCCCTTAATCAGGTCCTGGGCAGTGATTATCTTCTCATCATCCATACCAACCACGATGTCCCCTTTCTTAAGGCCGGCTTGAGCGGCAGGGCTATCCGGGGCGACAAGGGTTATTAGTGCCCCTTTATCTACGGGCAGGTCATACCAGAAGGCTACTGCCGGGGTTACATCGGCGAGAGCAACTCCCAGGTAGGGGCGAATCACATAGCCTCGGGTGATTAATTGGTCAATAATTCCTTTGGCTGTATTGATGCTGATGGCGTAGCCCATTCCCTCCACCTCAACGGAGGCAATCTTAATGCTGGTGATGCCGACTACCTCTCCAGCCATATTAACCAGCGGTCCGCCGCTGTTACCGGGGTTGATAGCGGCGCTGGTCTCAATAAGTCCTTCGAGCATTTGTCCTCCGGATACCGGTACTGAGTTTCCCAGGCTTCGGATAATCCCTTCCGACGGGGTTACCCCCAGGTCTAGTGAATTGCCAATGGCTAATACCCACTCGCCGACCTTCAGGTTGGCGGAATCGCCAATATCAGCCGCGGGCAGGTTTTGGGCATCTATTTTAATTACCGCCAGGTCAGTAAGCGGGTCGGCATAGACCTTTTCGGCTTGGAAGCTTCGGCCATCATTCAGGGTTATCGCGATGGTGTTACCTCCAGCGACCACATGATTATTGGTGATAATAATTCCATCCTGACGGATAATCCACCCTGAGCCGGCACCACCCTCGCTTTTGATAACTACCACTGATGGTTTGACCTTTTCAACTACACTAATGAAGTCAGGGAGGGGGGGGTTATTGGTAGACGGTGGCGATACCCAGTCAGGAGCGATGGGGGTAATTGGTGGTGTCGTGGGGGTAACTGGGGCAGTGGGAACCGGTTGAGGAGGGGGATTAGAGGGTATCTGCCCCCAGTGAAGGGTAAACACACACCCCGTACTCAGAATAAGGGATAGACTGAGTATCAGACTAACTAGCAGGTATTTGGGGTTTACCTTCTTCATAGCTACTTTAATTATAACTCGTCAGTATAGCAATGACAATATAAAACCCCCCCTCTCCTCACCGGAGAAAAGGGGGAGAATATTATTTCGATGCTGGTTTGTTATGCCTGGGGCATCTTGGGTAGTGAGGCCAGGGCTTCGTCGACCTTTTCCTTGGGATAGGCGTAGTCACTGAGCTTACCCGACAGGTAGGCATCATAGGCAGCCATATCCACGTGTCCGTGTCCACTGTGAGCCAGCAGGATAGTCTTGGACTCCCCTGACTCCTTGCACTTGAGCGCCTCATCAATGACTACCTTGATGGCGTGGTTGGGTTCAGGAGCACTGATGATGCCCTCGGTACGAGCAAAGGTTATTCCAGCCTCAAAGGTGGCTAGCTGATGCTCAGCTCTGGCTTCAACCAGACCCAGATTATAGAGGTGGCAGATAATTGGTGCCATCCCGTGATAGCGCAAGCCCCCGGCGTGAACCGGCGGTGGGATGAAATCGTGTCCCAGTGTATACATCTTCATCAGCGGGGTCAGCCCGGCGGAATCACCGAAGTCATAGGCATATGGCCCCTTGGTCAGGGTGGGGCAACTGGTTGGCTCTACGTTGATGATACGTAGATTCGGTTTCTTGCCTTCAATCTTGTCCTTGACGAAGGGTAGGTACAGACCGGCAAAGTTTGATCCACCGCCAATACAGCCAACGATAATATCGGGATAAACATCAGCCATTTCCATCAGTTGCTTAGCTTCTAGGCCAATGACTGTCTGGTGAAGGAGGACATGGTTTAACACGCTACCTAAAGCGTAGTGGGTATCGTCCCGGGACACCGCATCCTCAACAGCCTCGCTGATGGCTAATCCCAGGCTACCGGGGCAATCTGGCCATTTCGCGAGCATCTCTCGTCCGACCTTGGTATCAGGACTGGGGCTGGGAACACATTTGCCTCCCCAAGTTTCCATCATCACCCGACGATAGGGTTTCTGGTGATAACTGATGGCGACCATATAGACCTTGCACTCAATGCCAAAGGTACCACAGCCGAAAGACAGAGCGCTTCCCCACTGCCCAGCACCAGTCTCGGTAGTGATGCGCTTTATCCCTTCCTGCTTATTGTAGTAAGCCTGAGCTACGGCGGTGTTTGGCTTGTGACTCCCCGGAGGGCTACTCCCCTCATATTTGTAAAAAATCTTGGCTGGGGTGTCAAGGGCTTTCTCTAATCGGCGGGCTCGGAATAGGGTGGTTGGTCGCCATAGCTGGTAGATCTCCCGTACCTCCTCGGGGATTTCAATCCAGCGCTCGGTAGATACCTCCTGCTTGATGAGTTCCATAGGGAACAGGGGTGCTAGGTCATCAGGGGTTATCGGTTTTCCGGTGGCTGGGTGCATCACTGGCGGTAGGGGCTTGGGCAGGTCTGCCTGAATATTGTACCAGTGGGTTGGCATGTCTTTTTCATCAAGAATAAATTTGGTTCTCTCCACTTATGGATACCTCCTTTGTATAACCATTTAATCAAAAAACCTCCTGTCCCCTAAAGGGGCAGAAGGCTTACTTCTGCGGTACCACCCCTCTTAAGCAACCCCCTCGGAGCTTAGCTATCTCTAGGGGATGTAAAAACACCTCCCCGGCGACAAAACCTACCTAACCTATTCTATTTAGGAATAACATAGCAGAAGGTTGATTAAATTGTCAAGAAGTTGTACTCGTTCATATGATTAGTGACACATGATCTCCCTTCTTTTTGTTGATATTGTTCCAGAAACTCCAGTGGTGTGAGATATCCCAGGGCTTGATGAGGTCGGATAGTATATT
>JAGGZY010000049.1 GCA_021161775.1 Dehalococcoidales bacterium | reverse complement strand
GTCGGGGCGGGCGGATTTGAACCGCCGACCACCTGAACCCCATTCAGGTGCGCTACCTGGCTGCGCTACGCCCCGATGGTTACTCTACCCTTCAAGGCATCTTAGCATAATTCATTTTAGTGAGCAAATAGGGAGCGATAGACAGTGCTTGTCCCAATCTGCTAATATTAGTTAGCGATAAGGAGGGTATCAGCGATGACGGTGCGCAGGATGTGTTGTCTTCCTCAAGATTTGGTGTTACGGCAGAAGGCAAAAAAGGTAACTACCATCGATAAATCAATTCAGCGGCTGATTGATGATATGATAGAGACGATGCAGCAATCGGATGGGGTGGGGCTAGCGGCACCTCAGATTGGGGTATCGCTAAGGGTAATAGTAGTCCAGATGCCGGATGAAGCACCAGTAGCCCTTATCAATCCTGAGATAGTAAAGCGTTTTGGGGAACGGGAGGTGACCGAGGGTTGCCTCAGTGTTCCCGGCTATAGTGGTCGAATAAAACGGTCAGCATCGGTTACGGTCAAGGCTCTGAATAGACAAGGAAAGGCGGTCAGGATTAAGGCTGATGGGCTTCTGGCGGAGGCTCTGGAGCACGAGATTGATCACCTCAATGGCGTTCTGTATATTGACCATTTGAAAAGCCAGGATGACTTGCATCAAGTTACTGCCGACTGAGTGTTGCTGGGGGTGCTGGGGAAGGAGGCTAGGGACATAGTGGTGAAGATTCTGCTACAATCTGATTTTGACGGTACTATTACCGAGAAGGACGTCAGTTTTATGATGCTGGATACCTTTGCCAGCAATAACTGGCGACAGTGGCTCAAGGAATATAAGGATGGCAAGATATCGGTTGGCCGTTTCAATACCCAGGCTTTTTCCACCGTTAGGGTTGGTAGAGAGACTCTGCTTGACTCGGTAAAAGATAAGGTGAGGATACGGCCTGGATTTCACAGTTTGCTGGCTTACTGTCGCCAGCATAATTTCAGGCTTGTTATTGTTAGTAACGGCCTGGATTTCTATATCCAGCGAATCTTAAAAGACATCGGAGCCAGTGATATTGAGGTATTTGCTGCTGCCACCCGGTTTGGGGCGGATGGTGTCCAGGCTCGCTATTTTAGCCCCGAAGGTGAGGAGATAGAGGCTGGCTTCAAGGAGGCATACCTTAGGTCATTTCAGAAGAGGGGTTATCAGGTAGTATATGTTGGTAACGGCATCTCCGATGCGCCTCCAGCGGAGCGGGCATATCGTGTCTTTGCTACCGGTGATTTACAGAATTACCTTAGCCAGAAGAGGCTTAGCTACATCCCATTTACCGACTTTAACGATGTAATTAAGGGCCTAGCTACCCTGCCCCAGTAGTAGTTCTACTCCCAACTGGGGAGGTGCAGTTCTGCTGGTCATCAACGCAATCGATACAGCACAGGAGGGTAGTTGGCTCGGTCTGACTAGGGTTTCTGACATCGTGAGGTTTAAAGGAGTAGGTATGCAATCATCGGGCACTGCTTCTCGTTCTTCTAGCTTCCCCTCCCGGGATATGACCCCGCATAAGGCTTTACCAGTTAGCATATACATAATTTGGTTACTTGGGTTGATTTAACCTAACTGACATTTCGGCAAATCATATTTTTTCCCCTAAATGGTTGGCTTAACCCTGGGTATAATCACGTTGACCAAAGATTTTGGTGCCGATTCTAACGATATTAGCCCCCTCCTCAATGGCGATTCTATAGGAGTTAGTCATTCCCATAGAAAGGTATCTCATCTCAACATTAGCCAGATTTAGCCCCTTGATTTGATTAAATAGCCTTCTCGTCTCAATGAAGTAGTGTCTGGAATCCTCAGGGTTTCCCTGGCGGGGTCCCATAGTCATTAGTCCGGTTATCTTCAGGTTAGGATAGGTTGAAATTTCGTGGATTAGCTGGGCTGCCCCTTCAGGAACAACCCCCGATTTCTGGGGTTCTCGACCACTGTTTATCTCTACCAGTATCGGCATAACCTTGCCCATCTCGGCGCAACGCTTATTGATTTCCCGGGCTATTGCTACTGAGTCTACGGTTTCAATCATATCAAATAGACTTACCGCCGATTTTACCTTGTTTTTCTGGAGGTGACCAATAAAGTGCCATCTTACCTTGTTGCCGATTACCTGATAGGCGGTTTTGGCTTCCTGAATATAGTTTTCTCCGATAATCTTTATCCCGGCGGTAATGGCTTCTAAGAGCTCTTCGGAGTTTCTGGTCTTGGCGGCGGCGACCAGCTCTACCCCGGGGGGAAGTTCATCGAGGATTAGCTTAACATTCTCTCTAATCATCGTCGCTTGGCTCCGGTTTAATTATTCCCTGAATAAATAATATCTTAGCACTTAGTTGACACAATTAAAATAGGGTGGTATCATAATAATGAACATAAGTTCATATTTAATCTATTGTGGACATAAGTAAAAATAGCTGAGACAGGGGTAGCTATGGGCAGGATACCGAATCTGCGTTGTGTTGCTTCGATACCCAGGGTAACCTACTTTAAGCCGGTGGGGATACCATACCGGACGTTGGAGGAGGTGTGCCTTTCAGTGGAGGAGGCTGAGGCGGTACGGCTCAAGGATTTGGAGGGGTTGGAACAGGAGGAGTGTGCCCGAAAGATGAGTATTTCACGTCCCACCTTTCATCGAGTGCTGGGAGCGGCACGAGGCAGGATAGCTGATGCCCTGCTTAACGGGAAGGCAATACGGATTGAGGGAGGTAATTTTGAGATGGCGGTGCGCCGTTTCCACTGCGTTAATGGTCATCAGTGGGACGTTCCGTTTGAGGTAATGATAACTAATCCTCCCCAGGTATGTCCTACCTGTAATACACCGGACATTATGCCTCTTCAGCCCCCCGGATGGGGTCGGGTTTGCCGGGGATATGGAGGACACCGATGAATATTATTAATTATTAACTCATAATAAGGAGGTGATAGATATGTTTTATGGAGGTAGAGGAATGGGTGGTAGAGGGTTTGGTGGTAGCATGGGATTTGGCTTTAGGGGGAGTTCTCCTCCCTGGCCCTATGTTGGTTTGGGCAGAGGGGGATTACCCCGAGGTGCCTATTTCTCCGGTGGGGTTTATCCGGGATGGGGATATGGCTATCAGGCTGGGATGTCTCAAGCTATGCCTCAGATGTCCTCGGGGCAGGAGCTTGACCTACTGCGTCAGCAGGCTGATATGATTAAGAGCCAGTTGGAGCAGATAGCATCCAGGATAGCCGAGCTGGAGAAAGCCGAGAAATAGACTAAAATTGGTGAGAATAGGAGGTGAGATTATGCCAGGATTTGATGGAACCGGACCCAGAGGTATGGGGCCAATGACCGGGGGTGGCAGAGGCTTTTGTAACCCTATGGGGAGAGCAACTCTCCGTGGACGCGGGGTTTATCCGGGATGGGGATATGGCTATCAGGCTGGGATGTCTCAAGCTATGCCTCAGATGTCCTCGGGGCAGGAGCTTGACCTACTGCGTCAGCAGGCGGATATGATTAAGAGCCAACTGGAGCAGATAGCATCCAGGATAGCCGAGCTGGAGAAAGCCGAGAAATAGATTAAGGTTATAAGGGAGATGGTAGATGAAGATTGCTCTATCAGCAACGGGACTTAGTCTTGATGCCGAGGTGGAGCCTCGTTTTGGGCGGTGTCCCTATTTTATTATTATTGACCCCGAGACGATGCAGTTTGAGGCAGTGGATAATTCTAGCGCTCAGGCTTTTGGTGGGGCGGGGGTTTCCACAGGCCAGATGATTGCAGATAAGGGGGTTGGGGTAGTGCTTACCGGCAACTGTGGGCCTAATGCCTATCGGGTGTTATCTGCTGCCGGGATTCAGGTAATAACCGGGATTAGCGGGCGGATTCGGGATGCGATTGAATCTTATAAATCGGGTAGCTTGCAAGCGGTGTCCCAGCCTACGGTAGGGGCTCACTCTGGAATGGGGGCGAAGCCAGTCTCTTATTCAGCCGGTTCGGGGTTAGACCTGGAGTCGCTTCAGGCTCAGTTAGCTCAGCTTACTCAGCAGTTAACTGATATCCAGCGTGGTGTTGAGCAGCTAGGAAAGAAAATGAAGAAATAGTTTATCAGGAGGTGTAATGATGCCTAGAGGAGATGGCACCGGACCTATTGGTGGTGGTGGTCCAGGAACAGGAAGAGGTATGGGAGTAGGAAGAGGTATGGGGGGTAGCGGACGTGGCCGGATGAGAGGCACTAGTCCCGGGGCAGGGCCCGGTGGAGGTTGTGTTTGCCCTAAGTGTGGAGCGACAGCGCCCCATCAGGCAGGTGTTCCCTGTTATAATATGACCTGTCCTAAGTGTGGGGCCAAGATGGTAAGAGGTTAGTGATAGTTTCCATAGCTAGTGGCAAGGGAGGCACTGGGAAAACCCTGGTGGCGACCAGCTTAGCCCGGTCATTAGGCGATAAGCAATCACTTCAGTTTGCTGACTGTGATGTGGAAGAACCTAATGCTCATCTGCTACTCCAGCCGACTTTTAGTCAGCGAAAGGTGGTGTTTATCCTTATCCCCAGAGTGGATGAGGCAAAGTGTACCGGGTGCGGTAAGTGTGCTGAGGTTTGTGCCTACAAGGCGATAGCGGTTGTCAGAGGGAAGGTGCTGGTCTTCCCTGAGCTTTGCCATGGCTGTGGGGCGTGCAGTTATTTCTGCCCGGAGCAGGCTATTTCTGAGGTGGGAAAAGAGATAGGGGTTGTGGAGTCGGGTAATTCGGGGAAGATAGGGTTTATTCAAGGCAAGCTCAATGTTGGTGAACTGGCAGCCCCTAGGGTAATTGTCGAGGTAAAAAAACACCTTAATCAGGGGGGACTGGTTATTATTGATGCCCCTCCGGGAACCTCTTGCCCGGTAGTAGAGGCAGTGAAGGATGCCGATTTCTGTTTATTGGTTACTGAGCCGACCAGCTTTGGCCTCAATGATTTAGCCCTGGCGGTAGAGATGACGAGAAAGCTTGATGTCCCTACTGGTGTAGTTATCAACCGGAATGGCATTGGCGACCATCGGGTGGAAGAGTATTGCCTTAAGGAGGGCATCCCGATTCTGCTGCGGATTCCGCTGGATATAGAAATTGCCCGTCTTTACTCACGGGGGGTTACCCTGGTCGATGGGATGCCGCAGTGGAAAGAGGCTTTCCGGGGGCTTTTTAGTAAGATTGAACGGATAGTAAACTAGGGGAGAGACTAGGGTGAGAGAGATTGTTATCCTGAGCGGTAAGGGGGGGACGGGTAAGACAACCATCGTGGCTTCTCTGGCTAGTCTGGCGAAGAGTAAGGTTATGGTGGATAGTGATGTAGATGCGGCTGACCTCTATCTGCTTCTCCATCCGGTTACTGAAGATAGCCATCAGTTCTGGGGTGGTAAGACGGCGGTTATCGCTAAGGATAGGTGTACCCAGTGTGGGCGGTGTCGGGAGGTATGTCGATTTGATGCTATATCCGAGCGGTTTCGAGTTAATCCGGTCTCTTGTGAGGGTTGCGCCTTCTGTTATTATATATGTCCCACAGATGCTGTTACGATGACAACGGCCCTTTCCGGGCACTGGTTTACAGCCGAAACCGGCTACGGCCCTTTGGTCTATGCTAGATTGGGGGTGGCTGAGGAGAATTCGGGGAAGTTGGTAGCATTGGTCAGAGAGCAAGCTGGGTTAATTGCTAAGGAACGTGGATTTGATTATATTATTGGTGATGGGCCGCCGGGTATTGGCTGTCCGGTTATCTCTTCCCTGACTGGGGCTGATTTGGCGGTTATCGTTACTGAACCGACCCTGTCTGGGATACATGACCTGGAGCGGGTCATCGAGGTTTGTCAACATTTCACCATTCCTGTTATAGTTTGTATAAATAAGTATGACCTGAATGAGACTAACTGTCGTCAGATAGAAGATTATTGCCGAAGGCAGGGGATAGAGATAGCCTCCCGAATTCCTTTTGATAATGTGGTTATCGAGGCATTAGCTAAAGGGTTACCGGTGGTAGAATATTCTCAGGGCAGGGTTAGTTACGAGATAAAGAGATTGTGGCAGGAGATAGTTAAAAATTTATCTTGAGATAGCCTGAGGAGGTTATAAATGAGGTGTGCGGTACCGGTGATTGGTGGTATGTTGTCGGCGCATTTTGGACATTGTGGGCAGTTTGCTCTGTTTGATGTTGATGAGAATAGAAAACAGATTGTAAGTCAGGAACTGGTCGCTTCGCCGGGGCATGAGCCTGGCGCCTTACCTAGTTTTCTTGCCGCGAGGGGGGTTACGGTGGTTATTGCTGGTGGTATGGGCTCTAGAGCTCAGAATCTATTCGCTCAGAGTGGTATTAAGGTGGTAATTAATGCCTTAGAGAAAAACCCCGAGAGGGCAGTTTCTAGCTACCTGGCGGGCACCTTAGAGACGGGTAATGATATGTGCGACCACTAATCTAGGGGTATCCCTTTGGCAAGGTGACAGTATTGAGAGGAGAATCCAATGGTAACTGAGGAACAGGTAAAGGAGCGTTTGGAGGAGGTATTAGTCCCTGGGGTTAAGCGTAGTCTAGTAATGCTCAATCTAGTGCGTCAGATAGTGGTTAGTGGCCATAAGGTTGATATTACCCTGGCGGTGGCGGCGCTGGACGAGTCGGCTCAGCATTGGATTAAGGATGAGATAGCCGTCATAGTCGGCAAGTTACCCGATGTAGATAGCGTTGCGGTAGAATTTGTTGATACTAAACCGGAGGAGATAAATCAGATTCGGAATATTGTGGCGATAATGAGTGGTAAGGGGGGGGTGGGTAAATCGCTGATAGCGAGTCTAGTGGCGGTGGCACTGAATCGTCAGGGTAATCAGGTTGGTATTCTGGATGCCGATATTACTGGCCCCAGTATCCCCCGGATGTTCGGTATTACCCAACGGCCCAGCGGCAGCAGTAACGGTATCCTGCCAGTGCTGTCAAAGTCGGGTATTGAGGTAATGTCGTTCAATCTGCTACTGCCCCAGGAGGATGACTGTGTTATCTGGCGAGGACCGCTGATATCCAAGGCAGTTACCCAGTTCTGGCAGGAGGTACTCTGGGGCAGGCTGGATTACCTTATTGTTGACCTGCCGCCGGGGACGGCTGATGTTCCCCTTACCGTAATGCAGGTAATACCTATTTCGGGGGTAATTGTTGTCTTTACTCCTCAGGACCTGGTGGATATGATAGTCAAAAAGGCAATAAATATGGCGCATAAGATGGGTAAATCGGTGCTGGGGGTGGTGGAGAATATGAGCTACTTAGATGTTCCTGAGATAGGCAAGAAGATTGAGATTTTTGGCCGCAGTAAAGGTGAGGAGATGGCGCGAGTAGCTAATGCTCCATTGCTTGGGCAGTTACCTATTGACCCCGAGCTGGCTAAATTATGTGACCAGGGGGATATTGAGCGCTACAATGCTGGTGCCTTCATCGCAATGTCGGAAACTCTGGCCCAAACCCTATCGCCAGTAACGCCTCAGGCAAAAAATAGCCTAGCTTAAATTATTAAGGAGGAAGTAGCCATGCCTCCCCTAATTTCCGTTGTTGGGATATCTAACTCAGGGAAGACTACCCTGGTGGAAAAGTTGACCCGAGAGTTAATCTCAAGGGGGTACCGGGTAGCTACCTTCAAGCATACCCCCGGCGGGGCAAATTTTGATGAGCCAGGCAAGGATAGCTGGCGTTACCTTCAGGCGGGAAGTCAGGCCGCCGTTGTTAGTGCTCCGGATGGGGTAGCGTTAATCAAGCCGGTAGCATCGGAAGCCAGTCTTGATGAGCTGGTTCGCCTTCTTGGCGAGGACTATGACATTATTATCGCCGAGGGTTTCAAGCATAGTGATATCCCCAAGATAGAGGTTCACCGTAAAGGGGTTGGGTCACTGCTTAGTGGGCTTAGCCGACTGGTAGCGATAGTTACTGATGAACCCCTGGAAACCCGAGCCAGACAGTTCTCTCCGGAGGACATTAAGGATTTAGCTGACCTTCTGGAGAAAGGTTTTATCAAGCCTCAGCAAGAGCGGACCTCACTTTACATAAATGGTGCTCCCGTGCCGCTGGGTAGCTGGCCCAGGGAGGTTATTACCAAGGTTATCTTGAGTATGGCGTCCTCATTGAAGGGGGTAGGTGAGATTAAGAGCCTGGATATCTTCCTGCGGAGAGGGTCAAAAGAGACTAAGTGATCGTATCCGTTGTCTATGGTCCGGTACCCTCACGACGATTAGGCTACAGTTTGGGGATAAATAATATTCCCCCCAAGATATGTAGCTATTCGTGTGTTTATTGTCAGCTAGGTAGCACTCTAAAGAGGCAACTCCGCCGGGAGAGTTTTTATTCGCCTGAGAGAATAGCCCAACAGGTGACGGAGAATGTTAACCGACTCAGGGGAAAGGGACAACCCATTGACTATCTGACCCTGGTTAGCGATGGTGAACCTACCCTGGATAGTAATCTGGGACGGGAGATTGAGTTATTAAAACCCCTAAGGAGCAAGATTGCGGTTATCACCAATGCTTCACTACTGTGGCGTGATGATGTCAGACAGGATTTACAGAAAGCCGATTGGGTATCGTTAAAGGTGGATGCGGTAACCGAGGAGATATGGCAACACATCGATCGTCCCCACCGGTCGTTAAAGCTGGAGGCGATTCAGGAAGGAATGCTCCGCTTTGCTGATAGCTTCAAGGGCTGCTTGACTACCGAAACGATGCTTATCTCGGGGGTTAACGATAGTCGTCAGGAAATGGAGAGGGTGTCTGACTTCCTTGCCCGACTAGAGCCAGCTCAGGCTTATCTGGCTATCCCTACCCGACCCCCGGCAGTAGAGGAGATAGCGGCTGCTACCGAGTCGACCCTCAACCAGGCTTACCAGATATTCAGTAACCGATTAAGTCGGGTGGAGTATCTGATTGGCGATGAGGGGAATGCCTTTGCTACTTCGGGTAGGGCCGATGATGACCTGCTCAGTATTACAGCCGTCCATCCGATGCGGGAAGCGGCGGTTAAGGAACTGTTGAACAAGAATGGTGTGGGGTGGGGGGTGGTTACCCGATTAATACAGGATGGTCGTCTTATCGAGCTAGAGTATCAGGGAAATAGATTCTATACCCGAAGGCTACCCCGGGACAATCGGGTGATGGAAAAGAGAGGCTGATTTGAAGACCTATCTGGATTGTATCCCCTGTTTTTTAAGGCAGGCTCTGGCGGCGGCTAGAGCGGCTACTGATGATGAGCAGGTTCACCATCGGGTGCTAAAATTGGTTGCTCCGCGGATAGTAGAGTTGCCGTTGGAGGTTACCCCTCCCGAGATTGCCCAGCAGGTCTATCGGGTAGTGGCTGAGGTTACTGGGAATAGCGACCCCTATCGTAAAGAGAAGGACCGGGCTAACCAGCAAGCCCTGGCTCTCTATCCTCAGGCTAAAAAGATAGTGGCGCAATCTGATGATCCCTTGCTTAGTGCTTGTAAGCTGGCTATTGCTGGAAATACTATTGACCTGGGACCTAGCTCTGGTTATGCTGATATTGGCGGTATTGTGGAGCAGGCGTTGGTAACCCCATTCGGTGTCAATGATTATGCTGGGTTTCGGAAAAGTCTTAGTCGTTGCCGACATATATTATACCTTGGGGACAACGCCGGTGAGATTGTGTTGGATAAGATACTTATTGAGGAATTGCGGCGGCTCAAGGATATTAGCCTTGATTTTGTGGTCAGGGAGAAACCGATTATCAATGATGCTACCCTGGCTGATGCCCGGTACATTGGTTTGGATGAGGTAACCAACATTGTATCCAGCGGCTCGGATGCCCCGGCTATAGTCCTTGCTCAGTGTTCCCCTGAGGTGCTAAGGTTATATAATACGGCGGATGTTATTATTGCCAAGGGACAGGGAAACTATGAGTCGCTAAGTGGGGAAAGGAGGAACATTTTCTTCCTGCTTAGAGCCAAGTGCCAGCTAGTTGCCCGACAGCTGGGGGTGAATGTTGGTGATGCTATCCTGAAACAGGCCAGGGGATTATCGCCGGGCAGGGTTTGAAAGGTGATGTTTTTAGGTTATAAAATGTGATATTGAAATGTCGCCGATTTGCTATTCGGTTCTAATGAAGGAGGGTCTTCGGTTTGGGGAAGAAGAAGGTTGAGCGGCCTCAGCATGAGCTTACTCGGCACCAGCTTACCCGGTGGGAACAGCAGAAAAAGCGGCAGCGATTGTTCCTTATCCTGGGGATTAGTATTATTGCCGTGGTCGGTGGAACTGTGGGGCGAGGGTGGTATACTAAGCAGTACCAACCGATGCGTGAAACGGTAATCAGGGTAAACGACACCGAGTTTAATATGGCTTACTATATTGATATGTTTAAGGTCTACACCAGGGACCAGCCCGCCGAGTATGTGCAGTATCTGGCAGGCAGGGTGACTAAGCTTATTGAGCAGAGCGAGCTAATCAAGCAGGGGGCTGCCAAGCTGGGTATTGTGGTGAGCGATAGTGAGATTGAGGACCGACTTAAGGAGTATGGACTGCCGTCAAGTGAGGGCTACCGAGAGGCGGTTGGTTCTGATATACTACTGGATAAGCTGAAGGATGAGTATTTTGATAAACAGGTATCGACCTCAGCCGAGCAGCGACATATTATGGCGATGTTTCTTGAAAGTCAGCCTCAGGCAAGCGGGGTCAGGGCTAAACTAGAGGGCGGTGAGGATTTCGGGGAGCTGGCGGAGGAACTGTCCCTAGATAATATTTCTCAGGATAAGGGTGGTGACCTTGGTTGGCATCCCAAGGGAATTCTATCGGAAATGCTGGATACCACAATAGTGGATGACTATGCTTTCTCGGCTGATGTTGGAGCCTTAAGCCAGCCGCTAAATGATAAAGACAAAATTAAGAGGGTAGGCTACTGGCTGGTTAAGTTGTTGGATAAGGATGAGCCCGATGAGGCGGAGTCGGAGGAGGGGGAGCAATATCGGATTAAGGTAATGCTATTGGGTAGTGAGGCTGAAGCACAAGAGGTGAGAGCCAAACTAGAGGGTGGTGAGGATTTTGAGAAATTGGCTAAGGAGCTTTCGCAAGATAGCGCTTCGAAGGCAAAGGGAGGCGATTTAGACTGGATTGGGATTAATGAACTTATTGACCCGGCTAAGGATTTTGTGGCTGATGCTGAGCTAGGGTCGCTAAGTGAGCCGATAGAGGATGACACGATTACTACTCAGGGTGGCTACTGGCTAGTTAAGGTTCTGGATAAGGATGATAATCGACAGCTTTCGGATGATGATAGGGATACCTTAAAGGCTCAGCTTTTGGACGACTGGGTGACATCACTGTGGGATAATCCTGACAATAAGATAGAAAGCTATCTGGATGAAGACAAAGTGGCTTGGGCAATAGACAAGGTCACTAGTAGCTAACCAACAAGCAAAGTTGGCGACGGTAGACAGTAAACCAGGGGTATTAAAGCAATGGGGAAATCGAGTATTGGCGTTGGTTTAATCGGCTTGGGGGTGATTGGGGGGCAGGTAGCTAGGGTATTGATGACCAAGACTGATGACCTGTCGTGGCAGGCAGGCTGTCCCCTTGTCCTGCGTAAGGTAAAGGTGGTGCCGAAAGATTTAACCCGACCGCAGGCACAACAGATGGAGGCGCAGCTATTCACCACTGACGCTGACGAGTTCTTCACTGAACCGGGGATAGATATTGTGGTTGAGGCTATCGGTGGCGAAACTCCGGCAGTGGAGTATCTAACCCGGGCGCTTACCATGGGTAAGTATGTGGTTACCTCCAATAAGGAGGTTATCGCTAAGCATGGCGCTGAGCTGATGAAGCTGGCGCAACAGCATAGGGTCAAGCTACGTTATGAGGCTAGTGTTGGTGGCGGTATCCCTATTATCTCCCGCTTCCAGTATGACCTGGTAGCCAATCGGATAGAGGGCATCTATGCCATTATCAACGGCACCACCAACTATATCTTGACCCGTATGGCTAGGGAAGGGGTGGATTTCTCTTCAGCCCTGGCTAAGGCTCAGCAGTTGGGTTATGCTGAAGCCAACCCCGAAGATGACATTGAGGGGATAGATGCTACCTATAAGTTAGCTATTCTGGCATCACTAGCATTCCGCACCGAGGTTCGCCCTGAGGATATCTACCATGAGGGCATCTCTCGATTGTCCAGTCGCGACTTCCAGTATGCTCAGGAGCTGGGGTTAGCCATTAAGCTGCTGGCTATTGCCAAGGATGATGATAATACCATTGAGGTTCGGGTTCACCCGGTCTGTATTCCCGAGGATTCTCTGTTGGCTAAAGTTGACGGGGTGTATAATGCGGTGCTGGTTGAGGGCGACCTGATTGATAAAGCACTTTTCTTCGGTCAGGGGGCGGGTGCCTTGCCAACCAGCAGCGCCGTAGTTGCTGATGTTGTTGCCGCCGCCAGGGATATTTGGCTTGGAGTTACCCCTGAAGCAGGGTGGCAGCCTAAACCGGGTAAGGTAATTAAACCAATGTCCGATATTGAAACCAGATATTACCTCCGACTTAGTATTGCTGACCGCCCTGGGGTCCTGGCTCAGATTGCCAAGGTGTTGGGTGACCATCATATTAGTATCTCGTCAGCCATTCAGAAGTTGGCTGATAAGGTAGCTCAGACCGCCGAGATAGTGATTATCACTCACCCGGCTCAGGAGAAGGCAATGCAGTCAGCACTTCAGGAACTGGCTCAGCTAACTACGGTTAACGAAATTAGTAATTTTATTCGGGTTGAAGCTTGAGACGAGGAGTAATCATGAAAAGTGGAGTTTTGTTTAAATATAAAGACTTCCTTCCGGTTACCCCGAAAACGCCTCTATTCTCACTGGGGGAGGGGGATACCCCGCTGGTGAGGTGCCCTTCCCTGGAGAAGGAGATTGGTTGCGGGGAGTTGTACTTTAAGCTGGAGGGGTGTAATCCTACCGCTTCGTTTAAGGACCGGGGAATGGTGGTGGCGGTGGCTAAGGCAATTGAAGCCGGCAGCAAAGCGATAATCTGTGCCTCCACTGGCAATACCAGTGCCTCAGCAGCGGCTTATGCTGCCTACCTGGGGCTTACCGCCATTATTGTTATCCCTAACGGCAAGATTACCCTGGGTAAGCTGTCTCAGGCTATCGTCTACGGAGCCAGGATAGTTGCCATTAGCGGTAATTTTGACCAGGCACTAAACATCGTCAGGGAACTAACCCAGAAACACCCGGTTACCCTGGTAAATTCGGTTAACCCTCATCGTATCGAGGGGCAGAAGACCGCTGCCTTTGAGATTATTGATACCCTGGGTGATGCCCCCGACTACCTGTTCATCCCGGTAGGTAATGCTGGTAATATTACTGCTTACTGGAAGGGATTTAAGGAGTATCACCGGGCTGGAAAGGCAACTGGTAAGCCGAGGATGATGGGGTTTCAGGCGGCGGGGGCGGCACCTATTGTTCGGGGCTATCCTGTTAAGGAACCCCAGACTATCGCTACGGCAATAAGGATTGGTAATCCGGCAAGCTGGCATAAAGCCGAGGCGGCACGTGATGAGTCAGGGGGTATGATTGATATGGTTAGCGATGACGAGATAATGGCTGCTTATCGGATTATGGCGTCGCGGGGGGGTATCTTTGGTGAACCGGCATCGGCAGCGGCTTATGCCGGCTTGCTTAAGCTCAAACGAGCCGGGATGGACTTCTCGGGAAAGCGGATAGTCAGTATCGTTACGGGTAATGGTCTTAAGGACCCCGATAATGCTATGAAAGAGGCTAAACCATTTCTGGAGCTTCCGGCTGAGGTAGCAGCGGTGGAGCAGGCTTTAGGCTGGAGCTAAATCAGATAACAGGGGACGAGGGTGTTTGACGAAGCTAAGATTAGGGCAGCAGTAACCTCAATAATTGAAGCCATCGGGGAAGACCCTGAGCGGGAAGGCTTGGCTGATACCCCGAGACGGGTGGCGGAGATGTATACCGAGTTGTTCATGGGCCTGGGTAAGGACCCTAAAGAGGAGTTGTCGGTGAGCTTTGAAGAAGGCCATCGTGAAATGGTGATTCTACGAGATATTCCCTTTTACTCGATGTGTGAGCATCATCTCCTGCCCTTCTACGGGGTGGCTCATATCGGTTATATCCCCAATGCTGGGGGGCGGGTGATTGGCGCCAGCAAACTAGCCAGGGTGGTAGAAATTGTGGCGAAGCGTCCTCAGATTCAGGAGAGGCTCACTACCCAGATTGCTGATGCTATCGTTAGTGGGATTAATCCTGATGGGGTAGCAGTGGTGGTTCAGGCAGAGCACCTGTGTATGATTATGCGGGGTATCAAAAAACCGGGTAGTGCTATCGTTACTTCAGCCTTGAGGGGCATCTTCCGCAGCCGAACCGAAACCAGAAACGAGTTTCTTACCCTGCTTCGGGATAGATAGGTTAATCCCCCATAATCTGGAGGACTAGCTGTCTTGACCGGGGTCGGTTGTCAAAATCTACCAGCACTATCTGTTGCCAGGTGCCCAGAGCCAGGCTCTGGTTATGGAAAGGCACTACCAGTGAACTGCCCAGCAGGGAGGCACGGATGTGAGAGTAACCGTTGCCATCGCCCCAGCGGAGGTTATGCTGGTAGGGGATATTTCGAGGGACAACTCGCTCCCACATTGCCTCAAAATCAGCGAGTAAGCCCGGCTCAAATTCAATAGTGGTTACTCCAGCAGTAGAACCGGTAACAAATACAGTAATCGTTCCACTATCTATGCTGGTATCAGCGAGCTGTTCACCTACCTGAGGGGTAATATCAATAATATCGCATTCCCCTTTAGTTTCCAGGCTGATTCTTCTAGTGATTACCATAATAATACCTCCTTGCGGTTACGAATAGTTATTGAATGGGTCATCCCAAAGGATATCATTCAGCTCAAATACAGGTCCATCCTTACATACCTGCTTTAGTCCCTGTTTTGTTTTCACTGTACATCCATAGCAAGCTCCAAGCCCACACCCCATCCTTACCTCTAGAGAGAGCTGGACCGATTTTCCTTCAAGTTTAAGCTCTCGCTTTTTAAGTGCCATATCTTTATACATTGCTATGGGCCCGCAGGCAAAGACTTGGTCAGCCAGGTTTATGTAATTGGGGATAAGCTTGGTTATCATCCCCGCTTTACCGGTAGTTCCGTCTTCAGTAGCGATAATAGGCTCAACTTCAGCGGGTAGCAAATCTCTGGAGTAAAGTTGGTTGGCGGTTGATGCTCCCTCAAGCAGGGTTACTGAGCAGCTTCGGTTCAGGGCTTGCTTAGCTAGAAAAAATAGTGGAGCAATGCCGATGCCACCGGCGATTAATAATAGGTTATGTGAGGTGGGATAAAGAGAGAAGCCATTACCCATGGGCCCTAAAATGTCTATATGAGCACCAGCTTTACGCTTAGCTAGCCAATCTGTGCCTTTGCCAACTTTAGTAAACAGCAGGGCAAGTCTATCTCCATCTCGCTGGTGAATACTTAACGGACGGCGCAAGGGGTATTCTTTCTCACAACGCACCATCACAAATTGCCCCGGCTGAGCCGAGGCGGCTATCGGGGGTGATTTAAGCCACATAAGGTGGATACCTGGCATAATCTCATCGTTAGCAATAATGGAAGCCAACTCTTGCTTCAAGCTGGGTCCTTTCGGCGGTATTCAGGTAGGGGTTGGGCATTAAAAGCCTGAGCCCTGGTGCTTATTGCCTCTGCGGCAGCGTTAGCGGTATCCAGCGAGGTAAAACAGGGGATGTGTTTCTCAGCGGCGGTACGGCGGATTTCAAAGCCATCCTGCAGAGGGATACGGCCCCCGGTAATGGTATTGATGACCCCGTCTACGACACCATCGCGGATAATGTCCACCACGTTAGGATGACCCTGGCTCAGTTTCTTACTAATCAGCTTTACCGGGAAACCGGCAGCTTGGATAGTGGCGGCAGTTCCTTCGGTAGCGTAGAATTTATATCCCATCCTGGCTAATTTTTTGATTATGGGTAGTGCCTCTGGCTTATTGCGGTCAGCGATGCTTAGCAGTATTGTCCCCTTGGGGGGCAGCATCAGCCCGGCGGCGAGAAGGGTCTTGATGAGGGCGGCAGTAAAGGTATAGTCAATCCCCATTACCTCGCCGGTGGATTTCATCTCCGGACCGAGGTAGGTATCAACCCCGATAAGCTTTGACATCGAGAAAACCGGGGCTTTAATAGCTACCAGAGGTTGCTGTTGCCACAAGCCAGCGGGGTAACCCTGCTCCTTGAGGCTTTTCCCCAACATTACCTTGGTAGCGACATTTACCATTGGCACCCCGGTAACCTTGGAAATAAAGGGGATGGTGCGGCTGGCGCGCGGGTTTACCTCCAGGATATATACCGATGATTCCCCGTTACCTTGGGGCATGATGACAAACTGGATGTTCATTAAGCCCTTAATGTTAAGGGCTAAGCCTATCCGGCTGGTGTAGTCGACTAGGGTTTTTATCTCGGCTTCGGTCAAATTCTGCCCGGGATAGACAGCCATTGAGTCGCCACTATGCACCCCGGCGCGCTCAATATGCTCCATTATCCCCGGGATAAGCACGGCTTCCCCATCACACACCGCATCCACATCAATCTCCTTCCCCTCCAGGTATTTGTCGATAAGCACCGGGTGACCGGTATCCAGCTCTATCGCTAGCTTGATATAGCGGGCCAGCTCATTAGCATTGTGGACAATCTCCATTGCCCGGCCACCGAGGACATAGCTAGGGCGAATCAGCACTGGGTAGCCGATAAGCTTGGCGATGCTTAAGGCTTCATCAATAGAGGTTACCCCGGCTCCCGGGGGCTGGGGGATACCTAGCTTACTCAGAAAGTTCTCAAACTGGCGTCTGTCCTCAGCTAGGTCAATAACCCGGGCACTAGAGCCGATAAGGGGCATTCCACTGCGGGTGAGTGGCTGAGCCAGATTTATTGCTGTTTGCCCGCCAAACTGAACGATAGACGGTGGGGCATTATTGCCCTCGCTGGTTTCTGAGCCTTCGTTCTCCAGGATATCGCGCAGGCTTTCCTCATCCAGGGCTTCAAAGTAGAGGCGGGTGCTGGTATCAAAATCGGTAGATACCGTTTCGGGATTGGAGTTAACCATAATACTCTTGAAGCCAGATTCCTGTAGTGCCCAGGCGGAGTGAACACTACAGTAGTCGAACTCGATGCCTTGGCCAATGCGGATGGGGCCTGAGCCAATGACCACTGCCTTATTTCCCTCCAGTGGCTTGGCTTCGTTCTCCTCATCATAGGTGCTGTAAAAATAGGGGGTTTGGGCATCAAACTCAGCGGCACAGGTGTCTACCATCTTATACACCGGACGAATATCCCAATTATGCCGCAATGTCCTTACCTGTTCGGGGAGCTGGTCAGCCAACGTCCCAATCTGCTCATCAGAGAAACCAAACTGCTTAGCCCGTCGCAATAACTCCGGGGTTAATGGTTGGGAGAGGAGCTCCTTTTCCATAGCAACAATGTTTTGTAGTTTGGTAATGAACCAGCGGTCAATCTGGGTTTTCTGGATGATAGCTTCGGCGCCTATTCCCCTTCTTAGAGCTGCCATTATAGCCCACAATCTGAGGTCGTTGGGTTCCAGAGGGTAGGCATTAATATCGGGGATGTTTCCCCATTTGGGGTCTTCCCAGAGTAGTGACCGCTGGCCAAACTCCAGGGAGCGTATCGCTTTCTGGAGGGCGGCTTCAAAGCCCCGGTCAATAGCCATTACCTCGCCGGTAGCCTTCATCTGGGTGCCGATAACCCGGTCACCGGAGGCAAATTTATCAAAGGGCCAACGGGGAATCTTAACTACTAGATAGTCCAGCGCTGGCTCAAAGGAAGCCATCGTCTTGCCGGTGACCGCATTGGGTATCTCATCCAGCCGTTTGCCAATGGCTATCTTGGCGGCGACCCGGGCGATGGGATAGCCGGTGGCTTTACTGGCTAGAGCCGAACTGCGGCTAACCCGAGGGTTAACCTCAATGACATAATAGTGGTTGCTATTGGGATCAAGGGCAAACTGGACATTACACCCGCCCTCAATCCCCAGACGGCGAATAATATTCAGGCTAGCCGTCCTCAGCATCTGGTATTCCTTATTGGTTAGCGTCTGGCTAGGCGCCACCACGATGCTATCTCCGGTATGGACCCCCATTGGGTCAATGTTTTCCATATTACAAATGGTGATGCAGTTATTGGCACTGTCCCGCATTACCTCATACTCTATTTCCTTCCAGCCGACCAGCGATTTTTCGACCAGTATCTGATGAATGGGGCTGGCGGCAAGCCCGGTAGCGGCGATGCTGTCCAGTTCATCCCCAGTAATGGCAAAGCCTCCCCCCGTTCCCCCCAAGGTATAGGCGGGGCGAATAACCACCGGTAAGCCAATCTCTCTAGCAATTTCACGCGCCTGCTTCAGGGTATTGGCAATAGCGCTCTGAGGCACCGGCTCACCAATATCTAATAGCATCTGCTTAAATAGCTCGCGGTCTTCAGCCATTCTGATGGTTTGTATTGATGTCCCCAGTGATTTCACCCTATATTTATCTAAGATACCGGCATTAGCTAGGCCTACCGCCAGATTAAGTCCTGTCTGCCCGCCGAGGGTGGGTAAAAGCCCGTCAGGACGCTCCTGCTCAATAATGCGGCCTATCATCTCTACGGTCAGTGGTTCAATATAGACGATATCGGCGATACCCTCATCGGTCATAATTGTTGCCGGGTTGGAGTTTACCAGCACCGAGGTTACCCCCTCCTCCCGCATCGCCTTACACGCCTGAGTGCCGGCGTAGTCAAACTCCGCCGCCTGCCCGATGATGATGGGGCCTGAGCCGATGATTAGTACCTTTTTAGGTTTCAAGTTTTACTCCTTATTGTCATCGCCTTGATTTCTCAGCTAAGAATTTGGCTATGATACTTGCTATGAAATCTTTGACTTCATTCTGTATTATGGTTAGTTTAACTCTTAAAATACTATTAGTTTCACGTCTTGTTTCTACAATTGCAATAATAGCTTTTAAGCTATTTTCATCTGTACTTACATATCTAAGGTATTTCTGTTGTTCCTCGGCCTCTGAATCATATGGATTGTAGCTTCTGATTCGTGTTGC
>JAGGZY010000028.1 GCA_021161775.1 Dehalococcoidales bacterium | reverse complement strand
TTTGCCTTGTTGAGGCGCTGGGTTATAGTTATCAGATTGACATAACATCTGGGAGGGGCTTTGAGTATTATACTGGGGTGATTTTTCAGCTGTCGGTTGGGGGCAGTAAGATAGGCGGTGGGGGGAGATATGATGCCCTTATCCCGTTAGGGGGGGGGGGTAATATCCCGGCTTCGGGTTTTGCCCTCTACTTTGACCAGCTGATGGGGCTAATCACCCCGGCTGGGTTGGCTAAGTCCCGGGTACCGGGAATCCTGATTAGAGCGGAACCAGAGGTGGTAAAGTTAGGTTTTGAGGTGGCTAACTGTCTCCATGATGCCGGGTATACTGCCGAGCTTGAACTGGGTGCTGGACCGTCAACTAATCTGAGGTGGCGACTTGATGTTGGTCGTAATCCTCCGCGGCTAGTGTTAACTGATGGGGTTAGTCATAAGCGGTTTGAGTTTAATACTACTGGTGAGATGCTGGCGCTACTGAGGGAGAGAGATGCCGATAAAGATAGCTTTACCTAAAGGTCGCCTTCTGGGGGAAACTGCTGCTCGGCTTCAGCAGGCGGGTTGGGGATTGAGGGGATATCATCAGGGGTCACGGCATTACCGTTTGAAGTCAGATTGCTTCCCTAATCTCTCAGCCAAGGTTTTTCACGAGAAGGATGTTCCCATTCAGGTGGCGATAGGCAACTATGATTTAGGGGTTTGTGGGCTGGATTGGCTTCAAGAGCTGTTGGCTAAATATCCCAGCAGTGCTCTGGTTAAAGTGAAGGACCTGGGTTATGGGGGAGGGATGCTGTATATGATGGGTAGTCAGCCAGGTGTCTCCTCGCTGGAAGAGGTTAGAGCAAAGCCAGAGGTGCTCCGTATCGCTAGCGAGTATCCTAATCTGGCAGAGTCGTTTGCTCTGGACCTTCGTCTGAAGCAATTTAGCGTCTTTCCTCTTTGGGGAGGGGCTGATGTCTATCCCCCGGATAGTGCTGATTTAGCCCTGATTTCGTGCCGGAGGGGAAGGTTCTTTAGCTATAATCTGGTGCCGATAAAGGGGCTTTTAGCTTATGATGCTTGCCTTATCGCTAACCGAGATAGCTGGCAGACCAAGGATATGAAGGGGCTATTAGCTTCTCTGAAGGGTGCAGTGTCGCTCAATCAGGAGGTTGCCCCTTCAGCCGAGGTAGCCGTTAGCCAATATCCCAGTGCTTTGGCATCGGGTGATGTCGTTCGCCTGGCTTTACCCGATGGGCATCAGCAACAGCCTACCCTTAGGCTGCTAACTAAGGCAGGTATTGGGATTGATGACTATCCGTCACCAACCGGCAACCGTCGCCCCACCATTAGTCTTAGCGGGGTAATGGTTAAGGTGATTAGACCTCAGGATATGCCACTGCAGGTGGCTAACGGGAACTTTGACCTGGCGATTACCGGTAAGGATTGGGTCAGGGAGCACCGTTATCAGTTCCCTTCAATCCCGATAGCGGAGCTAGCTGACCTCAGGTTTGGTGAAGTAAAGATAGTGGCGGTAGTAGCCAATGCTTTGCCAATTTCAGATATCGGTGGTTTAAGACAAATGGCTATGGAGAGTCCAGCACCGCTCAGGGTGGCTTCGGAGTATATAAATATTGCTGATAAATATGCTCGGGATAATCACTTGGGGATGTATCGCGTAGTGCCTACCTGGGGGGCTAGTGAGGCGTTTCTGCCTGAGGATGCCGACTTACTGGTTGAGAATACCCAGACCGGGCGTACCTTAGCCGAAAATAACCTGAAGATTATTGATACCCTCTTTGAATCGTCAGCCTGCCTGATTGGTAATACTACTGGTGAGTTTAGCCCGATAAAGGGGCAGCGTGTGGACGCTATCGTTAAGGCTTTACGAATGGCTGCGGAGGTTAGCTAGATTGAAAATTATTCGAGGTTTCTCAGCGGCTAAGTTGGCGTTGTCACGTCCAGCCTTAGCTGATTTTAGTAAGATTTCGCCATCTCTGGAGCGAAAGCTTAAAGGGATGTTTGGCACTACCGACCCGGAGCTGGTGGTGAAGCAGATTATTGATGAGGTGCGCTGCAGGGGGGATGAAGCCCTGTTTGACTTGACATTGAAGATTGATGGGATAAAGCTTGCTTCATTAGAGGTGAGCCGACAGCAAGTAGCCGAGGCTTATCAGCAGATTGATATTGAGCTGGTCTCGGCTCTTAAACTAGCGGCAGAGCGAATACGCTCCTTCTATGTTAAGCAAAAGGCTATTATCGGGCAGGGTTTTACTGAACCAGGGCGAGGCCAGTTAGTGCGTTCCTTGGGATGTGTCGGTGTCTATGCCCCCGGAGGCACTGCTGCCTATCCGTCAACAGTGTTGATGACGGCAATACCAGCTAGAGTTGCCGGTGTTGGTAGTATTATTCTAGCTACCTCAACTAGAGGGGTGGGGGTGGTCCCCCCAGCTACCCTGGTAGCGGCTGATATTGCCGGAGTTAGCCGTATTTTTGGCATCGGTGGAGCTCAGGCAATTGCTGCTCTTGCCTTCGGTACCGAGTCAGTACCTAGGGTAGATAAGATTTGTGGGCCGGGTAATATCTTTGTCACCATGGCTAAGAAATTGGTCTACGGGGTGGTGGATATTGATGGTCTTCAGGGACCGAGCGAGGTGTTAATTGTCGCTGATAAGGCAGCTAATCCCGACTACTGTGCTGCTGACCTGCTGGCTCAGGCGGAACATGACCCGTTATCTTCAGCTATTTTGATAACTAACTCACTATCCTTAGCCGATGAGGTTAATCAGCAGGTTGAGTATCAGCAGGAGACCCTGCCCCGTCGGGATATTATCAGGGAATCACTGGAGGCTCGGGGAAAATTGGTGGTGGTGGATAGTATTGATGAGGCGATAGAGTTGGCTAACCTTTATGCCCCGGAGCATCTTGAGTTGATGATGACTAATCCCGCTGGCTGGGTGGATAAAATTACCAATGCTGGGTGTATATTTGTTGGTGAACAATCAACGGTGGTGCTGGGTGATTATGTAGCTGGGCCAAGCCATGTACTACCCACCGGAGGAACGGCTCGGTTTAGTTCGCCACTTAGTCTGGCTGATTTTGTTAAGTTTATTGATGTGGTTAATATTGATAGAGATAATTTATCCCAATTATGCAGGACGGCGCTAACTATTGCTCGAGCGGAGGGGCTTGAGGCTCACGCTCGAGCTGTGAAAAAGCGATTGGATGCCTAGCCTGGTTATTAATAATTTTAGTGCTTGCATTTGGGCAGATGAAGTTGTAAAATATACCTAAAATGGGTGTGATTAGTTATCTCTCTCCGAGCCTGTTCTCCTAAGGTTGTTACTAGTGAAGATAGGCCGATAGGGTGTTGTTGGAAACGACAATGCCTCCCGTGTTTGGAAAGGGGAGTGGAGAAGGAGGTGTCAGCAGACTCATTACTAGTAAGGTGTTATTTAATCCTAGCTTAAAGAATAAACTAAAGGAGGATTGTTATGGCAACAAGAGGTGGCTACTGGGGGAAAGTTCTATTTGTTGACCTGACTACTGGTTCTATTAAGGAAGAGAGTCTGCCCGAGAAAATGTACCGCGATTTTATTGGCGGTCAGGGACTGGGGGCCAGGATTCTCTTTGAACATATGAAACCTAAGGCTGACCCGCTGGGTCCTGATAATATGCTTGGTTTCCTCGTCGGCCCGATGCAAGGGACAGGTGTCCATGGTGCCCGATTTCAGGTGGTCGGCAAATCTCCTATTACCGGGGGATGGGGTGATTCTAATTCTGGTGGCTCGCTAGCCGCCGATCTAAAGGCTACTGGCTATGATGGCATTTTCTTTAGCGGCATATCCCCGAAGCCAGTTTACCTGTTCCTGAACGATGGCAAAGCAGAGCTTAAGGATGCTACCTCCTTATGGGGTAAAGATACTGTTGAGACCGCCGATGCTATAGTTGATGAACTGGGCGACAAGAAGGTAAAGGTTACCTGTATCGGTCCCTCCGGGGAGGCAAAATCACTAATGGCGGCAATGATGCACGAAGGGTGTGCTGCCGGACGGTCAGGACTGGGGGCAGTTATGGGCTCGAAACGGCTGAAGGCTCTCGCTGTCAGGGGCACCAACAAGGTACCTATAGTTGACCCTGAGCGCATGGCTGCTCTGCGTAAGGACTACCTTAAAAGTGTTAAGGAAACCCAGCATCCCTGGGCTCAGGCATTTAAGGGCTGGGGAACCCCGTGTTTTATGGGCCCTACTCTAACAGCGGGTTCTGTAGGGATTAAGAACTGGACCCTCTTCGGCGAGGAAAATTTCCCTGGCTATGTTAAGCTACACGCCGATGCTGTCACCCAGCACCAGCCTAAAAAGCATGCTTGCCTGGGATGCCCGTTAGGTTGCAAGGGCTCATTTAAGATTGAGACAAAAGCCTATGGTTTAATCGAAGGAACCAAGCCGGAGTATGAAACCTTAGCCCTGCTGGGCCCTAATTGCCTCATTGATGACCTAGAGGCGATAACTAAGGCTAATGAACTCTGTAATCAGTATGGGATGGATACTGTTGGTGTCGGCAGTACGATTGCCTTCGCTATGGAGTGTTATGACCGTGGGGTTATAACTAAGCGGGATACCGATGGTATTGAGCTTACCTGGGGCAATGCCGATGCCATGGTGAAGATGGTGGAAAAGATGTGTCAGCGAGAGGGATTCGGCGCTGTGCTAGCTGACGGAAGCAAGATAGCTGCTGAGCGCATTGGCAAAGGCTCTGAGCAATGGGCGATGCATGTTGGCGGTCAGGATATACCAGCTCACGACGCTCGAGTCGAGTCTGGTTATGGCTGGGGTTACTTCTGTGACCCTACCCCGGCACGACATACTGCCTCTCAATCTGCACAGTCGGTAAATGCTGGGGTTCCCTTTCCGGAGTCTGACGAGGTACATCTTCCTGGTCTAGATCCGCTTGATGTAGAAACCAGTGCTCCGGTATATGCGACTTGTAGTGATATAGATCGTCTGTGGACATCGATGGGCTTTTGTATCTTTGGGATGGCTCCCGAAACTATGCCTCTCATTGAGATGGTATCTGCAGTAACAGGATGGGATTTCACCCTGTCTGAAGGATTAAAGACAGGACGGCGGATTCAAGCCTTGCGTCAGGCATTTAATATTCGTGAGGGTGTAGATACTACTAAATGGTGTTTGCCCGAAAGATTAGCCGTGGCAATGCCCAATGGACCGATGAAGGGAAGAAAACTGGATTTCAAAGCTATGAAAGAGAAGGGTTACCAAGCCCTGGGTTGGGATCCCAAGACGGGTAAGCCATTACCATCAACCCTGGAGGAACTTGGGCTTAAGGAGTTGGTGGGTACACTTTAACCTGAAGCTCGATAAGAAGAAGATATATTGCTCCCCTGGTAGGTGTTGGCTGGGGGGGCAATATATTTTTGGTGAGCTATGTTAGTTATAGGATAATTTACCAATTCGTGCTAGAATGGGGCAGGTTTAGTCGTTTTTGATGAGGAGCTAGATAGGGAATGCCATCGGGTAATGATATAGACAGATTTATCAAGCCACATTTCATTGCCTTTGATGGCTATAGCGCCAGGAAGTTTCCTCAAACGCTGTCAGATAAACTTGGGGTTCCGGTAGACAGGGTAATTAAGTTAGATGCTAATGAGAATCTGTATGGCTGTTCGCCACGGGTAAATCAGGTGCTGGCTGGTTGTAGTGATATTAATATCTATCCTGATGCTGGACAGACCGAACTCAGAAAATTACTTCAGGAATATACCGGTATTAGCGCCAACCATATTGTAGTTGGTAGTGGTAGTGGTGACCTCATTGACCTTATCCTGCGTTTACTGGTTGAGCCGGGGGATGAGGTTATTAGTTGTGTACCTGCCTTCAGTATGTTCCGTTTCAGTATTGAGATGTATGGTGGTAAGTCGGTTGCGGTGCTCCGGGATAAGAGCTTTGCTGTTAGTGTTGACGCTGTAAAATCAGCCATAAGTAACCGAACCAGGGTTATTCTTCTGGATAATCCCAATAACCCTACTGGGAGGGTGACTAGTCAGCGGGGTATTCTGGAGTTGATTAATATTGGCCTGCCGATAGTCATTGATGAGGCCTATATTGAATTTGGTGGGGAAAGTGTGGTTTCTCTGGTTAGCCAATATGACAACCTGATGGTACTACGCACCTTCAGTAAGTGGGCTGGGTTGGCGGGGTTGAGGGTGGGCTATGGTATCTTCCCCACCAGGATTGCCGATTACATAATGAAGATTAAACTCCCCTATAATGTGAATGTGGCAGCTATTATTGCCGTTCGGGAATCACTGAGGGATATCGATTACCTAATGGGTAACATCAGGGCTATCATTGCTGAGCGGGAGCGGCTATTTACCCGGTTACAACAGGTTAAATCCCTGAAACCGTTCCCTTCACAAGCCAACTTTATTCTCTGCGCCGTGGTAAAAGGCTCGGCAATTGAGCTTCGCCAGCGGCTGCAGGAAAAGGGGATACTAATTCGCTATTTTAATACCCCACTGTTACGAAATTATGTTCGGATCAGTGTTGGTAAACCGGAGCATAGCGATGCCTTAATCAGTGCCCTTCAGCAAATAGAGGAGGAGATAAATGGCTAACCGAGAGTCAATTATCAAGCGGAAGACCCGAGAAACCGACATTAGCCTGGAGCTTAACTTGGATGGTCAGGGTAATTGGGAAATAGCTACCGGGATTGGGATGTTTGACCATTTACTATCCCAGTTATGCCGACACGGTGTATTTGACATAAAACTTGCTGCCGGTGGTGATGACCCCCATCATCTAGTAGAGGATGTAGCTATCTGTCTGGGCAAAGCCTTCATTAAAGCCCTGGGGGATAAACGAGGTGTAGTTAGGATAGCTCATGCTGTGGTGCCAATGGATGATGCCCTGGCGATGTTGGTGATAGATTTAAGTGGTCGGGGATATACGGTACTGGAGCTTCTCTTTAGTGATAATGATATGTTTGGTTTCCCTACCGACCTTATCCGCCACTTCCTAGAGACCCTGGCCGTGGAGGCAAAAATGAATCTTCATGCCAAGATTTTGACCGGGATTAATGACCATCATAAGGCAGAAGCCCTGTTTAAGGCATTGGGTAGAGCTTTAGATGAGGCAACCAGAATTGACTCACGAATTAGTGATATATTACCTACTACCAAGGAGTTTCTGGAGAGCTAACCGAAAATTCTGAAAAGGAGGGTATTATGAAGAGGATGGGCTTAGCGACCTATATCGTAAGCTGTGTTGGAGTGGCGACATTTATGTCCCATTTCTGGAATCCGGTTTCCCCCGGGGCTAGTGTTCTCTGGCCTATTGCTGGCGCCTGCGCCATATTCTCTATCTATGGTGGAATAATCGGTCGCGCCCACACCGAGGACAAGCATGCCCGAGCTGCCCTGCTGGCATCAGCAATTATCGGTGGCTTGGTGCTGTTAGGATTAACCTTGAGCGCAATTTTCCTCTTCGTTCCTCGAATGTAGCTAATACTAAAATTCTACCCCAGTTTTTCCCCAGTTAGTCTCTCATAAGCCTGCTGGTATCGCCTGGTAGTTGCCTGGATAACCTCAGGGGGTAATGGTGGGGCAGGTTTTTTTTGCTCCCATTTTGAGTGAATGAGCCAGTCCCTGACCGGTTGCTTATCATAACTGGGCTGAGATATACCTACCTGATATAGTTTAGTATCCCAGAAGCGGCTGGAGTCCGGGGTAAGTAGCTCGTCAACCAGGATAAGCCTGTCCTCATCCCATCCGAATTCCATCTTGGTGTCGGCGATAATAATATCCCGGGATATAGCATATTCCCTGGCGTAGCTATAAATAGCGAGGCTTTTCTCTTCCAGCTCTCGGGTTAGCTCATCGCCTACCATATTTTTCATCTCACTGATGGTTAGGGATTGGTCGTGCCCGGTGGTTGCTTTGGTGGTGGGAGTAAATAGTGGCTGGGGTAATTCCTGGCTCAACTTTAATCCTTCAGGCAATGGATGGCCGCCAATAGTGCCCTGTTTTTGATATTCTACCCAACCTGACCCGGCGAGGTAACCGCGCACCACACATTCAATAGGTATCACTTTTACCTTACTAACAATCATTGCTCGTCCCTCCAGGTAGTTGGGGTAATCGAAGCGATGAGATACCGGCAGGTAGTTATCCAGAAGGCGGACATCATTGACTAGGCTAACTAAATGGTTGGGCATTAGATGCTCGGTCTTGTGGAACCAGAAGGCGGACAGTTTATTAAGTACTAGCCCCTTGTTGGGGATACCACAGGGGAGGATAAAATCGAGGGCTGAGATTCGGTCGGTGGCGATAATCAACAACAGCTTACCCATGTCATAACTATCCCGCACCTTGCCTTGCAGGAACAGCGGTAGGGGTAGCTTGGTGTCTATCAGAACCGGTGGTTTAATGCTCATAGCTTTATCGTGGGAGGCGCTTGAGGTTTAGTGTTGGTTTTACTTTTCCATTGGGCTTCAGTTAGCCCCACCCGTTTGAAGATGTCATCAATATAGCGTAGGTAGTATTGCTCGTTAAACAGTGGCTCCAGCTCGGTTAATGGCAGCGCGCGGGTAACCTCGGCGTCGTTTTTAAGCAAGGTGAAGAAGTTTTTGTTCCTCTGCCATGCTTTCATAGCGTTGCGTTGCACCAATTGGTAGGCTTGTTGTCGGCTGAGCCCTTTATTAATAAGGGTGAGCATTACCCGCTGCGAGAAGATTAAACCCTTGGTAAGGTCCAGATTATGTTTCATCCTTTTAGGATAGACCTTTAGCTCACTCATTACCGTGGTGAAGATATTAAGGCAGTAATCCAGCACCAGGCAGGCGTCAGGCAGGATGATGCGCTCAGTGGAGGAGTGACTGATATCCCGTTCGTTCCATAGGGCGATATTTTCCATCGCAGTTAGGGAATACCCCCGTATTAATCGAGCCAATCCGCAGATTCGTTCGCAGAGTTCGGGATTGCGTTTATGGGGCATGGCTGAGGAGCCAGTCTGGGTGGCGGTAAAGGGCTCTTCTACCTCTCTAATCTCGGTTCGCTGGAGTCCTCTAATCTCGGTGGCGAATTTCTCCAGTGAGCTGGCAATTATAGCCAGGGTGGTCACGAATTGGGCGTGGCGGTCACGCTGTAGAATCTGGCTTGATATCGGGGCAGGGGTGAGTTTTAATCGGGTACAAGCCTTCTCTTCAATCTCAGGGGACAGGGTAGCATAAGTGCCTACCGCTCCGGAGAGCTTCCCCACGGAGATAATTTTTCTGGCGGTGGTGAGTCGCTGTCGGTTTCGTTTCATTTCCTCAACCCATCGGGCTAGTTTCAGACCAAGGGAAAGTGGCTCAGCATGAATGCCGTGGGTGCGACCAATCATCGCAGTATACTTGTGTTTGATAGCTTGCTGAGATACTACCGCAATCAGTTCCTTGATATCCTGATTGAGTATCTCGGTGGCTTCAACTAGCTGCAGGCTGAGAGCAGTATCCATTACATCAGAGGAGGTAAGCCCAAGGTGAATAAAGCGTGATTCCTCCCCTAGGCTCTCGGCAATAGCCCCGGTGAAGGCAGTCATATCATGGTGAGTTTCCTGAAGAATCTCCTCCATTCGTTTGAAGTTGATGCGAGCCAGCTTTATCTTAGGTACTGCTTCCCGGGGGATAGCTCCTATCTCAGCCCATGCTTCACAGACCGCCAGTTCTACCTCAAGCCATTTAGCAAACTTGTTTTCCTTTGACCAGACACTTTTCATCTGCGGCCGGCAATACCGCTCAATCATTTGTTATCTCCTTGTAGGTCGCTGCGATATTTCTCGTAGGCTATTCTGATGTTATCATGCTTGATACCGAGAATCTCTGCTGCCAAATAGGCGGCATTTTTGACTCCGGCGGTGCCGATTGCCATACAGGCTACCGGAATCCCGGCCGGCATCTGAGCTATGGAGTAGAGGGCATCAACCCCGTTTAACTCGCTGGTAGCCAGTGGCACCCCGATGACCGGTATCGTTGTCCAGCTAGCCAGTACCCCAGGGAGATGGGCAGCACCCCCAGCGGCGGCAATAATGACCTCAACCTTCTGGCTTCGAGCATTCCGCCCGAACTGACGGGCTTTTTCTGGGGTGCGGTGGGCGGATATCATGGACAGGCTGTAATTAATACCCAGCTTGGTTAATACCTCCATCGCTGGACGCACTAACTCGGCATCTGACCGACTTCCCATAACGACAGCAACTAATGGTGTGTTTTCCATCTTCATTCATCCTTTACTAAAGCAATATCCTTGCGGTAGTGGCAACCCTCAAAGTGAATTCGTGAAATATTATTATAGACCTTTTCTCTGGCTTCGACGATAGTCTTGCCGGTGGCGACTACGGTAAGCACCCGCCCACCGTTGGTTAATATCTGCCCTGCGGTAGCGCCTAATTTGGTGCCGCCGTGGAATACCAGAATATCTTTATCTAACTCATCCAGCCCATAAATAGGAAAGCCAGTCTTATAGCTGCCGGGATAGCCCTTTGATGCTATTACTACCCCCACGCAGGCATCCTGACTCCATTCTATATTTATTTGACCGAGGTTGCCATTTATTACCCCTAGCATAATAGCTACCAGGTCGGTTTTAAGTAAGGGCAGGGTAACCTGGCTTTCCGGGTCGCCAAGGCGGGCATTAAATTCTAACACTTTGGGCTCATTATTGGTAATCATCAGCCCACTGTAGAGGACCCCCTTATAGGGCCGTTTTTCCTGAGCCATTGCCGCTACTGCTGGTTTAAGTATTGTTTCGGTTACTGACTTAGCCAAAGTCGGATTATAAAAGTAGGGGGGGCTATAGCTACCCATACCGCCGGTATTAGGTCCGCGATTGTTGTCCAGTGCCGGTTTATAATCGCAGGCAGAGATAGTGGGGATGACGGTTTTACCATCGGTAAAGGCGAAGGAGCTCATTTCCTTTCCGAGCAGGCATTCCTCAATAATTACACGGTCCCCGGATGCCCCGAAGGCTCGGGTTTTCATTATAGTATCAAGGGCGCTGGTAGCCTGAGGGATTGAATTGGCTACAAATACCCCTTTGCCAGCTGCCAGTCCATCGGCTTTAATCACCATCGGGGGTTTTTGCTTCAGGATATATTCCCTGGCAGTTTCATATTCGGCAAAGCTGACCCCTCGGGCACCGGGGATGCCATATTTTTCCATTAATTCTCTGGCAAATACCTTGCTTGATTCTATCTCGGCAGCCGCTCTGGTAGGACCAAAGATAGGCATATCCATTGCCTGGAAGTGGTCAACAATGCCATTAGCCAGGGGTAGCTCGGGACCAACCACCACCAGCTCAATGTGTTTTTCCTGAGCTACTTTAGCCAGCGACTCTATATCAGTAGGTTTGATGTTCAGGTTATGAGCCAGTTGAGCCGTGCCGGCATTACCCGGGGCGACATAAATTTCCTTAACCCTGGGGCTTTGGGCTAGCTTCCAGACCAGGGTGTGCTCTCTGGCTCCACCGCCAATAACGAGTATCTTTATCTAATTTACCTCCGTATCTGTCATTGCGAGCGTAGCGA
>JAGGZY010000006.1 GCA_021161775.1 Dehalococcoidales bacterium | reverse complement strand
ACCGACCTGATATCCCGAATAACATACGAGTATGACGGTTGGATAAGGGGAGAAGCCTCCTCTATACACTCATCAATTAAAGTCATCACTCGAGACGGCGGCTGGCAATCAGCATCATAACCGATATTAAGCAATACCTGCTGTACATCGATGTCGTCCTGATTTCTTATAGCTAACATACTTCTCCTAATATCATCCGATTTACAGAAAAAGCCAACAGAGACTACTAGCGAATAGCACTAAAGGCATAATATGGGTTTATCACACCGAGAGAAATAATTTGAGAGGCATTATCTAGAGGTAACGATTGTCAGAAGAGATTCAGAGGGAGGGAACACTAACGAACTAAACGTAGCGAGGATGAAACGTAGCAAGGTTAGAATATTAATCTACCGAGGAATAAAGCAGACTTAAAAACCCACCTTATATGCTATCTCCATCGTCTCAGACCACTCCAAAACCTCCTTGCCAAGCTTATTGACTGCCTCCTCTCAAACTAATTCAGTTTAGCATAGCATCCATCTGCTGTCCAGCATCCCGAAGGTTACCTCTTTTGCTTCAGCAACCAGTATTCCAAGCTATCAGCTAAGGCTAGCCAACTGGCTTCGATAATATTGGTCGAACTACCCACCGTCCGCCACTGTTCCACCCCGTCGCTGGATTCAATAAGTACCCGAACCTGAGATTCAGTACCCACACTCTCTTCAAGGATGCGCACCTTATAATCAATCAGCTTAACCACCACCAGTTTAGGGTAGAACTGAAGTAATGCCTTGCGCAGAGCATTATCCAAGGCACTAACTGGCCCGTTACCCGCCGCGGCGGTATGGATTACATTATCCCCCACCTTTACCTTTACCGTTGCCTCAGATAGCATCCCTTCAAGATTCTCCTCGACTGGCTGGCGCCGCCTCTCCTCCACCACCACCATAAAATCAATCAGCTCAAAGCATGGCTGGTAATCCGGTTGGGCTCGCCGAATCAATAACTCAAAGGAAGCCTCAGCATTCTCGTACTGGAAACCACGACTCTCCAGTAATTTAATCCGGTTAAGCAGTTTCTTTACCTCCCTATCCTTGAGAGATAAATCCATGCCCCGCTCTTTTGCCTTGAGGATGATGCTTCTCTTTCCCGACAGCTCCGAGACAACTACCCGCGGCTGATTACCCACTAGAATGGGGGCAATATGCTGATAACTACCGCTCCACTTACTCATTGCCGAAACATGAACCCCCCCCTTATGACTAAAGGCACTAGCCCCCACATAAGGCAACGAGGCTTCCGGAGACAGATTAGCCATCTCGCTTACATAGTGTGATATTTCAACTAACCTCGCCAGTTGCTCATCGGTAATACAATCAATCCCCATCTTGAGCTTTAGATTGGGGATAATCGAGCAGAGATTAGCATTACCACAGCGCTCACCATAGCCGTTGATAGTTCCCTGAACCTGAACTACCCCCGCAGTTACCGCCGCCAGCGTATTTGCCACCGCCAGTTCACCGTCATTATGGGCATGGATACCTAACGGCACTGTAGTTTTTCCCTTAGCTGCTACCACCCCAGCAGCTATCTCCTCAGGTAAGGAACCGCCATTGGTATCACACAGCACCAGACAGCTGGCTCCAGCAGCGGCAGCTACCTCCAGACAACGCAGACTATAGCCAGGATTAATCTTAAAGCCATCAAAGAAATGCTCAGCATCAAAGAAAACAGTAAGCCCCGCCGCTTTAAGATACCGAATTGAGTCAGCAATCATGTTGAGGTTTTCCTCAGGGGTTGTCTCTAAAACCCGGGTAATCTGCGGCTCTGAACTCTTTCCGAAGATGGTTACCACCTTTACCCCGGCATTAGCCAATGACTGAAGATTAGTGTCGCTTTCAGCCGCAATCCCCGCCTGTCGGGTACTGCCAAACGCCACCAGTTGTGAGTGAGTAAACCTCAAACCTAATGCCCGCTGGAAGAACTCCTCATCCTTGGGATTGGAGCCGGGCCAGCCCCCCTCGATATAAGGAATACCCAGCTCATCAAGCTTGTGGGCAATATTTAGTTTGTCCACCACCGAAAAAGAGATACCCTCTTTCTGAGCGCCATCGCGGAGGGTAGTATCATAAAGCTGAAGTGAGCTCATCTCTCACCCCTAAACCTTCCCGGCAATTAAATCCCCCATCTCCTTCGCCCCCACCTTTGTTTTACCCTCACTCATTATATCATAGGTACGATAACCTTCTTGTAACACCGCATCAACCGCATTCTCAATAATCTGTGCTTCTGCTATTAAACCGAGGGAGTAACGGAGCATCATCGCTACACTGAGGATAGTGGCGATAGGGTTAGCCATATTCAACCCTGCACGGCGAGGAGCACTGCCGTGAATGGGCTCATACATACCAAATACATTGACCCCCTCTTGGGGCACTCCCGCCAGACTGGCTGAAGGTAGCATTCCCATAGAGCCAGCCAGCATTGATGCCTCATCAGTCAAAATATCACCAAACATATTCTCAGTAACCAGAACATTAAAGTAGGCCGGGTTTTGAATAAGCCGCATAGCGCAAGCATCTACCAGCATGTGTTCCAGATTAACCTCAGGATAATCTTCAGCAACCTCCGTAGCCACCTGCCGCCACAGTCGGGATGACTGCAGGACATTGGCTTTATCCACCGAGACCAGTTTTTGGTGACGGGTCCGTGCCAGTTCAAAGCCAACCCGAACGATACGCCGAATCTCCTGCTCGGAGTAGGTCATAGTATCGGTAGCTCGCCTCCCCCGTGATGTCTGGTATTGCCTTTTGGGTCGGGCGAAGTAGAGACCCCCGGTAAGCTCACGAACAAATATGAAATCTACTCCGCGGATAACCTCCGGCTTTAGGTTGGTAGAATCAACCAGCATTGGGAATACCTTAACCGGGCGCAGATTGGCAAACAGCCCCAGCCCCTTTCTTAATGCCAGCAGACCATCCTCAGGATGAACCTTGGCTTGCGGGTCATCCCACTTGGGACCACCCACCGCCCCCAGTAGTACCGCATCACAGTGGCGGCACATCTTCATCGTCCCATCAGTAAACGCCGACCCAGTTTTATCAATTGAGATTCCACCAATCAAACCTTCGTTCAGGTCAAAGCGATGACCAGACCTGCCACTGATGACTTGTAATACCTTAAGCCCTTCAGCAGTAACCTCGGGCCCAATGCCATCACCAGGCAATACCGCCAACTTAAACTGCATTAAATCCTCCTCTCAGCCAAGACACGCTTAGTATATTCAATAAGCCCGTTAGCCGAGATAAGCTCAGCCATAAAATCGGGATAGGGCTTGGCAGCAAACTCCATCTTTCGGGTCAAGTTCTTTATCCTGCCACTGGATAGGTCAATCTCCAGAACATCACCGTTCTCTGTATTATCCACCGCCTCGGCACACTCAAATAAGGGCAAGCCAATGTTTATCGCGTTACGGAAAAAGATTCGGGCAAAGGTTCGGGCAATTACACAGGATATGCCAGCCGCCTTGATAGCCAGTGGGGCATGCTCCCGTGATGAGCCACAGCCAAAGTTGGTCGTCGCCATAATGACATCCCCCGACTTAGCCTTTTTAACAAAATCCTTATCAATATCCTCCATACAGTGCTTTGCCAGCTCTTTTGGCTCGGATACATTCAGATACCGCGCCGGGATAATAGCATCGGTATCCACATTCGCTCCATATTTATGAACTTTGCCTTTAAGTTTCAAGCGATGACCTCCCTTCTCCTTTCCACAAATCACAGTTATCAAAATACTTTCTTTATAATCTCATTTACTCCAGAAATAAGCTCTTTAACCTCTGCTTCGGTAGGTTCACGGTCTTTCTTATGTGAGCAGAGATTTCTTATATCAGCTAGATACTGTATCTTTCTCCAAATCGGCACGTCATAGATATTGTTGCTCTTTAAAGGGTCATTCATATCTGAGATTGTAGGATTCTTTTTACTAATAGGTATATTATGGTTTTGCATCACCTTTTGAAGATGGTTTTCCAGAATAACCCCCGCTAAAGAACCTGCGGAGCGCAGATTGATTTTCAGCAACTCCTCTGCGGTTTCTAATTCCTTATCCTGCAGTTCAGCGAGTAAAGAACCTTGAACATCTGAGAGTACAGAATCAATGCGGGTTTCTAGAGACTGCAGAATCTGTAGCTGGTTATGCACTCTTACCGCTGTAACCTTGCTTGTGTCTATGGTCCAAGAAGAATCAAAGGAAGAATCAAAAATGGATGATCTTACATTTGTACCCATAATAAAATCTTGAATGACATAATCTTGGGCATCTATTCCGGTTGATGATTGTCTTTTGGGATTAATCTTGTAGTAACTAATAAATTCTCCCAGACGGTCATTTGCCAGAACCTCAACAACTTTTAATGCCATTGTGTACCAATTCTGATATTCCGCCCCAAATCTCAGAAAATCACCTTTTTGAGCGTTTGCAGCCAAATTGAGAATTTCTTCAGCTTTCCCTGTTAGTTCTCCTAGCGCCTTTTTCAGTTCTTCTCTTTTATCCATCACACTTCCACCAAAGACCCCTCAAAATCCTTGACCTTGGGCAGCTTTTTGCCCTTGCTGGCTCTTATGTGTTTTCATAACACTTTCAAAACCAACTAGATTTTTATTGACCCTATCTAAAGCTCATCGGGACTAATAATCTTTCCGGCAATAGCACTGGCCGCCGCCACCGCCGGATTAGCCAGATAGACCTCGGACTGGGGGCTACCCATCCGGCCCACAAAATTACGGTTGGTGGTAGAAACACACCGCTCCCCGGAAGCAAGCACCCCCATATGCCCCCCTAGACAGGGACCACAAGTAGGGGTGCTAACTGCCACTCCCGCCCGAATAAATATCTCAATTAGTCCTGCCGTCAGCGCATCCAAGTATACCTGCTGAGAACCAGGGATAACAATACACCGCACCCGAGAATGAACCTTTCTTCCCCTTAATATGTGAGCCGCCAACCGTAAATCCTCCAGTCGTCCGTTAGTACAGCTACCAATTAGAGCCTGGTCAATCTCAATGTCTCCTAGCTGACTAATCGACTTAGCATTAGCTGGCGAGTGAGGCAAGGCAACCTGAGGCTCAATATCGGAAACATCATAATCAATAATCCGAGTGTATTCAGCATCATTGTCGGGTTCATAAACTCGATAGGAACGCTCCGCTCTTGACTTTATGTAAAGTTGAGTCTTATTATCCACCCTGAAGATACCAGCCTTAGCCCCCGCTTCAATAGCCATATTAGCCATAGTAAACCGTCCGTCCATAGATAGTGAGTCGATAGCTCCACCGGTAAACTCCATTGATGAATACAGGGCACCGTCAACGCCGATTTTGCCGATGGTATACAGGATTAAATCCTTACCTCCCACCCACTTCCCCAAGCTTCCGTGGTAGACTAGCTTAATAGTTGGCGGCACCTTCATCCAGATATAACCGGTAGCCATCGCGGCGGCAATATCGGTTGACCCCATACCAGTGGCAAAGGCACCTAATGCCCCGTAGGTACAGGTATGCGAATCGGCACCGATAACTACGTCCCCGGGCAGCACCAAGCCCTGCTCTGGTAACAGCACATGCTCAATACCCATCTGACCAATTTCAAAGTGTATTACTCCCTGCTCATAACAAAACTCCCGCATCATCTTCGCCTGTTCGGCAGAGGCAATATCCTTATTCGGGGTAAAGTGGTCCGGTACCATTACTATCCTTTTAGGGTCAAAGACCTTCTTTACACCTATCTTACGAAACTCACGGATAGCGATAGGGGCAGTAATATCATTGGCTAAGACAAGGTCAACCCTAACGCTTACAAATTCACCGGGGCTCACCTTCCTTCGGTCAGCATGTGCAGATAGTATCTTCTCAGCTAAACTCAATCTCGTCACCTTCTCCCTGAGTTATTACGACATCGGCTATTTCCGAATACAACGAACATGACGAGGTAACCACAGTACCAGTAATGCGATACCGGTAGTAACCCCGGCTACCATATATAAGCCAGCCCTGATGCCACCAGTAAGCGAAGCACCATTTGTAGTTCTACTGGCATCTCAACACCTGCTTAAAAAGCTATCTTGACGCTTTCCTGGCAATCAGTAATCGGTTAAGGGCATTCATATAAGCCTTAGCACTAGCCACGATGACATCAGTATCAGCACCACGCCCACTGTAGGTAATACCCCCACTCTCTATCCTGACCAGCACCTCCCCGATGGCATCAATGCCCCCGGTTACCGACTTAACACTGAATTCAGTAAGTGTATTAGGCACCCTCACCAATCGGTTAATCGCTTTATATACGGCGTCCACCGGACCGGTCCCTAAAGCGGCATCGGCGATACTCTGCCCATCAGGAGACAGTAATTTGACTGATGCCATGGAGACACCTTTATTACCGCAGGATATCTGAACACTATCAAGATGATAGACCTCGGTTATCGTGCGTAACTCTTGCTTGATAACCGACTCAATATCCCGGTCATCAATCTCCTTCTTTTTATCGGCAAGCTCCTTAAAAGTAGTAAAGGCACGACCTAGCTCGTCTGCCGACAAATCGTAGCCCAGCTCCTCCAGTCGTTTCCTGAAGGCATTTCGTCCACTACGCTTACCCAAAACCAATGTGGAGGCAGGTATGCCTACCATCTTGGGATTCATTATCTCGAAGGTTATCGGCATCTTAATGACCCCATCCTGATGGATACCTGATTCATGACGGAAGGCGTTAGCCCCCACGATTGCCTTATTCGATTGAACCACGAAACCGGTCAGCTCACGCACCAGGCGACTTGTTTTATAGATCTGCTCAGTATTAACCCCGGTGGTCAGATTCAGAAAGTCCTTACGGGTTTTGATTGCCATTACCACTTCCTCCAGGGCAGCATTGCCCCCCCGCTCCCCGATGCCATTAATGGTGCACTCTACCTGCTTCGCCCCTCGCTTGACGGCTTCCAGACTGTTAGCAGTAGCCAAACCCAGGTCATCATGACAATGAACACTGATTACCGCCTTAGCAATATTAGGCACCTTCTGGGTAATGCCCCAAATAAGCTCCCCGAACTCAGCCGGGATGGCATAGCCTACAGTGTCGGGGATATTCAGTGTCGTCGCCCCGGCATCAATAACTGCTTCCAGAATCTGGTAAAGATACGCCGGCTCAGTGCGGCTGGCATCCATTGCCGAAAATTCAATATCGTCAGTGTAGCCCTTAGCCCTGGCTACCATCTCCCGGGCAATCTGTAACACCTCTTCCCGACTCTTCCTGAGCTGATACTTGAGGTGTATATCCGAAGTAGCAATAAACACGTGGAGCCGCGGTCGCTTGGCTCCCTTAAGTGCTTCCCAGGCTCTATCAATGTCCTTAGGATTACACCGCGCCAGTCCACAGATTATCGGGGTTTTGATTTCCTTGGCGATAAGCTTCACCGCCTCAAAATCGCCTGGCGAGCTAAAGGGAAAGCCAGCTTCAATAACATCCACCCCCAGTTTCTCCAACTGCCGGGCTATCTCCAGCTTCTCCTGAACATTAAGCGACCCCCCCGCTGCCTGTTCCCCATCCCGCAGGGTAGTATCAAAGATAATTACTCGTTCCACTTATCCCTCTCCCCAACTTCCGACTTGACAAGTTTACTTCTTAAGCCACGACATCATCTTACGCAACTCGGCACCTACCTCTTCAATAGGGTGTTCTTCATCCATACGCTTTAGGGCATTGAATACCGGGCGTCCCGCCATATTCTCTAAAATCCACTCCTTAGCAAAGCTACCATCCTGAATCTCAGCCAGAATCTGCCCCATTTCCTCTCTAGTTTCATCAGTGATAATCCGAGGACCCCGGGTGTAGTCACCATACTCAGCAGTGTCGCTAATGGAGTAACGCATAAAGCTTAATCCGCCCCGATACATCAAGTCAACAATTAATTTAAGTTCATGAAAACACTCAAAATAGGCTATTTCGGGCTGATAACCCGCCTCGACCAGGGTCTCAAAACCAGCCTTAACTAAAGCTGAGACACCGCCACACAGCACTGCCTGCTCACCAAAGAGGTCGGTCTCGGTCTCTTCATCAAAGGTAGTCTCCAGAACCCCGGCTCGAGAGCCACCGATGCCCTTAGCGTAAGCCAGCGCCACATCCTTGGCTTTGCCCGAAGCATCCTGGTAAACAGCGACTAACATCGGAACCCCACCCTTCTCAGTAAAGACCTGCCTCACCAGGTGACCCGGCCCCTTAGGGGCTATCATACTCACATCAATCCCTGGTGAGGGAACAATCTGCCCGTAATGGATATTAAACCCATGAGCAAACATCAGGGTATTACCCGGTACCAGCCCTTTTTCAATTGACTTATAGATAGCGGGCTGTAGATTATCCGGAGCCAGCATCATAATAATATCAGCCTGCTCTGCCATCTTCGGGGCACTCATAACCTTAAAGCCAGCCCCCATAGCCCCCCTCCAGCCCAGACTCCCTTCAGCCTCAGCCACGATTACCTGACAACCGCTATCCCTTAAATTTTGGGCATGGGCATGCCCCTGACTACCATAGCCAATAATGCCAATCAGCTTCCCCTTGATTAAATCAAGATCACAATCGCGGTCATAATATACCTTTGCCATAATCTCCATCTCCTTTATTTTTTATTACCTACTAAAGTCTAATCCTGTTTCACCCTAATGACAAGAATAACCATAGAGGATAAATATCGTGTTTTTCAAGCCTCGATATTGCTTCAGAGCAAGCCGGAGATAGGTCAAGATGACCTCAGATATAGTCCCCACTCCACTATTGGGACTTAAGCTGGCTACCCTGCTCAGGACTGCGGGATAATCTTTCTTTCACCGGCGACATCCCCGTACCCCCTCGGGTCATCGCTATCTGCCCCGTCCGGCTCATTTCCCGGATGCCAAAACCACGAAGCAGGTTAAATAAGGAATTAATCTTATCATCATCCCCGGTAACCTCAATAATCACCGAATCCGCTGCCACATCCACTATCTTCGCCCTGAATATATCCACAACCTGAATAATCTCGCTCCGGGTAGAGGCAGTAGCCTTTACCTTAATCAAGGCTAGCTCACGAGCCACGGTATCTTCAGCAGTAACATCAGACACCTTAACCACATCGACTACCTTGTCCAACTGCTTCCTCACCTGTTCTACCATTGTCGCCGCGCCATTTACCACAATGGTTACTCGTGACAGATGGGATAGCTCACTAACCCCCACAGCAATACTCTCAATATTAAAACCGCGCCGGCGGAAGAGGCTTACCATTCGGTTAAGCACTCCTGGCTTATTCTCTACCAGAGCCACTAGGGTGTGCTTCATTGTCGCCATATCGCCTCCTCCTTACCAGGTTCCTCAATAAGCTCGGCTAAGGACGCCCCCGGCGTTACCATAGGGAAAACATTCTCCTCCGGCTCAATCATAAAATCAATCAGGAAGGGCCCTGACTCTGCCATCGCCTGCTTAATGGCGGGAAGTACCTCAGATTTATGCTTAACCCTTAGTGCCGGGATTCCATATGCCTCAGCTACCTTGACAAAATCAGGGCTACTTAGCGGGGTGGCAACATACCTACGCTTGTAAAAAAGCTCCTGCCACTGCCTCACCATACCCAGGTAGCCATTATTAAGAATAGCTATTTTAATCGCCACTGGTTCCTGAGCTACGGTAGCTAACTCCTGAATGGTCATCTGAAAGCCACCATCACCAGCAATAGACCAGACTGTCCTATCGGGACAGCCTATCTTCGCCCCAATAGCCCCGGGAAGCTCAAAGCCCATCGTCCCTAATCCCCCCGATGATATCAGGCTATTCGGTTTATCATAACAATAATACTGGGCTGTCCACATCTGGTTCTGACCTACCCCAGTAACCATTATCGCCTCACCATGGGTTACCTCAGCTATCTGCTGAATAACAAACTGGGGAAGCAGTTTATCGCTCTCTTTGACTAATAACGGATGTTCCTTCCGCCAATCATCAAGCTGCCGAATCCAATCAATATGTTCGACCGGTAGAGTCAGTTTATTTAATGCCCCCAGTACCCGCTTCACATCACCGACAATGGGCACATCAGCCCGAACATTTTTGCCAATCTCCGCCGGGTCGATATCAATATGGATAATTTTAGCATGGGGGGCAAAGGCACTTACCTTAGCTGTCGCCCGGTCATCAAATCTCATTCCGATGGCCATGATAACATCAGAGGCGTCAACCGCCATGTTGGCATAAGCCATCCCGTGCATTCCCAGCATACCGAAACTCAATACATGCGTCTGAGGGAAACACCCGATACCGAGCAGGGTAGTTACTACTGGTATTTGGGCAGTTTCAGCCAGCTGCTTAAGCTCTGCTTCGGCTCTCGAGATAAGCACTCCCTGCCCAGCGATAATCAGGGGCTGGTGCGCCTCAGCGATAAGTTTAGCCGCTTTCTTAATCTGTGACGGATGCCCTTCAAGGGTAGGCCTATAACCGGATAACTTTACCCGACTCGGGTAGTGAAACTCTGCCCGATCAGTTAAAATATCCTTAGGAATATCAATCAGTACTGGCCCTGGCCGCCCGGTTAGGGCCAGATGAAATGCCTCCTTAACTATCTCCGCCAGCGAGCTGACATCAAGCACCAGATAGTTATGCTTGGTAATGGGTAAGGTAATCCCAGTAGTATCCACCTCCTGAAAGGCATCCTTGCCAATAAAGGGTCGGGCTACCTGACCGGTAATGGCTACCATCGGCACTGAATCAAGCTGGGCATTGGCAATCCCAGTTACCAGATTAGTCGCCCCCGGGCCGGAGGTTGACATACATACCCCTACCCTCCTTGCAGCCCTAGCATAGCCATCAGCCGCATGAGCCGCCCCCTGTTCATGGCGAACCAGAATATGACGAAGCTTGGGGTAATGGGGGAAAACATCATACAGGGGTAACATTGCCCCCCCTGGGAAGCCAAAGATAACCTCCACCCCTTCCTTCACCAGACTTTCACACAAAATCTGGGCTCCAGTCATTTTCATTATCGTTCTCCCTTATCGGTTAAACACCGCCCCGGTACTAGCAGAACATACCTGCTCAGCATAACGCTTTAGATAACCGGTCGTTACCTTCGGCTCAAATTCGACCAAATCAGCCAGACGCTGAGCTATTTCCTTATCACTAAGCTCAATCTCAAGCTTGTAGTTAGGGATATCAATCTTAATAATGTCACCATCCCTCAAAGCAGCAATAGGACCTCGGCTAGCCGCTTCTGGAGAGACATGACCGATAGCTGCCCCCCGGGTCGCCCCTGAGAAACGCCCGTCAGTTATCAGGGCAACCTCTTTATCCATCCCCATACCGCTCAGTAGCGAAGTCGGGGTGAGCATTTCTCTCATCCCAGGCCCACCTTTAGGTCCCTCGTAACGAATAACTACCACATCACCCGATTTTACACTACCATTCATAATTGCCGCCGTCGCCGCCTCCTCAGCATCAAATACCCTGGCGGGACCCCGGTGGACCATCATCTCCGGGGCAACCGCAGCCCTCTTGACTACCGCCCCTTCAGGGGCTAGATTACCAAATAGGATACAGATACCACCATGCTTGGAGTAGGCATTACTGGTCGAGTGAATTACCTTCTCATCCATCAAGTGACTGTCAGCAACAATCTCTGCCACCGACTTTCCCGATACTGTCATTGCCTCCAGATTCAGTACTGATTTAATCTCCTTCATCACTGCCGATATACCACCAGCCGCATCCAAATCCTCCAGATGATAATCACCAGCAGGCCTTAGCTTACACAGGTGAGGGGTACGCTGGCTAATCTGGTTTAGCCGGGATAAGGGAAAATCAACCCCGGCTTCGTGAGCTATCGCCATCAGATGCAACACCGAATTAGTGCTCCCACCCAGCGCCATATCGACAGCAAAGGCATTACCGATAGAGGCTTCATTTACAATATCGCGGGGGCGAATACCTTTCGCCAACAGTTCCATAACCTGCCGCCCCACCTGTTTAGCCAATTGTATCCGTCGGGTATCAATTGCCGGGATAGTCCCGTTACCCACCAGCCCCATCCCCATTGCCTCAGTGGCACAATTCATCGTATTGGCAGTAAACATCCCTGAGCAGCTGCCCGCGCCAGGACAAGCCACATCAGCTAGCTTCTCTAGCTCCTCAGGATTCATTTGCCCTTTAGCTACCTTGCCTACCGCTTCAAAGACCGAGCTGAGATCAACGTGTTTAACCCCATCGTCACTACAGAAGCGACCGGCCAGCATTGGGCCACCACTAATGACGATAGACGGTAGATTCATCCTCACTGCCGCCATCAACATCCCTGGGATTATCTTATCACAGTTAGTGATAAACACCAGGGCATCAAAGGCATGAGCCTCAGCTACTATCTCCGCCGAGTCAGCAATCAATTCGCGGCTGGGCAAGCTATACTTCATTCCAGGGTGATTCATAGCAATACCGTCGCAGACAGCAATGGTATTCACCTCAAAAGGTACCCCACCACCACTGCGCACCCCTGCCTTGACGGCTTCAGCAATCTCTCGCAAATGAATGTGCCCTGGCACTATCTCACTAAAACTATTTATCAAGCCAATAAAGGGCTTATCCATCTCCGCCGGGGTGCAACCAACGGCATATAACAGGGAACGGTGCGGAGCTCGCTCGATACCCCGCTTAGCAGCATCACTCTTCATACTTTGCCCTCCTTAATTACCCATAATAACCGAAAACCGCCCCCGAGGAGACGGACCAAAACCCCGAAATCTCACACCTGACCCACCCATAAAACATAACATCACCCCCCTTCACTGTCAAGCTAAGCCGTATCTAAATCAGCCCTCCATCGCCCTTATCTTCGCTATCCGCCGTTGGTGCCGACCACCCTCAAAATCAGTGGCTAGATAAGCCTTAACAATGTCATGAGTTATATCCTGCCCCAGTTCAGCCCCCAGACAGAGAATATTGGCATCATTGTGCTGGCGAGCGCGACCGGCACCGAAAACATCACAACAGTGGGCTGCTCTTATCCCCCGGACCTTATTGGCAGCGATACTCATCCCGATGCCAGTATCACATATCAAGATACCCCGCGTAAAATCGCCATTAGCAACCGCTTCAGCTACCCGTTTAGCAATATCAGGATAGTCCACCGGCTCAGTAGTGTAGCAGCCGAAGTCTTGACTACTATGCCCAATATCGGTAACTAGCTTGATAACAAACTGCTTAACATCTAGCCCACGATGGTCACAGCCAATAGCAATACGCACTATTTAATCCCTCCCTTTAGCTTAATATTAGGGCATACCTGCCTGATTTGGCTACTGGATATCGCTCCTTCACGCAAGATTACTGGTGCCTCACCGGTAACATCAACTATGGTGGACTCCTTACCCCCGGGGCACGAACCATCAATAATCAAGGTTATATCATCACCAAATTGAGCCCGTACCGCGGCAGCGGTAAGTAAGCTCGGCTGGCCGGTGACATTAGCGCTAGTGCCCACTAGCGGCGAGCCTAACCCCCTAATCAAAGCCACTGGCACCGGGTGCGCCGGAACACGAACCGCCACCGTCATTCCTCCCCCGGTAATTATATCTGGCACCGACATAGCTTTAGGTAATACCAAGGTTAATGCCCCGGGCAGAAACTGATTAGCCAGCCGCCAGGCAACCTCAGGCACCGACTCCGCCACCTTGCCTATTTGAGATACACTCGCCAGTAGCAGGGGAAGCGTCATACTATGGGGCCGTTTTTTCAGCACATAGATTTGAGCTACTGCTTGATGAAGGTAGGCATTAGCCCCCAGACCATAAACAGTATCGGTAGGAAAGGCAACAATACCCCCTCGTTTAAGGATAGCCACCCCCTGCTCAATCTGCCGTCTGATAGCTAACATTAGTTATATTTTCCATCTAAAACTGCCCGTTTCCTCTTGACGACAGTATATCACAGTGTGATAATCTTTGGCATAGATATGGCTAAGGATAAATCACCTCAAAATCTAGGGGATAGCCACCGCATCGCCACCAGTGATGACCTTGAGGTCTCAACCTATCTGGAGATTGCTAAGGAGCTAGGGGGTGAACAACCGTCGGCGCCGGAGGAGGCTATCTCCGGGGCGAAGCGGGAAGCTATTATCGTAGTTGATTTCGGCTCACAATATAGCCTGCTTATCGCCCGGCGTATCCGCGAGTGTCAGGTATACTGCGAACTGGTCCCCTACGATGCCCCCTGGGAAAAGATAGCAGCTCTCAATCCCAAGGGGTTTATCCTCTCTGGAGGACCCGCCAGTGTCTATGAACCGGAGGCACCATTAGCCCCCGCCTATATCTACGAAAGTAATCTGCCGGTACTGGGGATATGTTACGGGATGCAGGTTATCACCCATCAGCTAGGAGGACGGGTTGCCCCAGCTACCAAGCACGAATATGGCCATGCCATCCTTCACATCAGTGATGTAGATTCCCCCCTGCTGGCTGATTTAGACAATGCTTCTCCGGTGTGGATGAGCCATGGCGACCGGATTGAGGAAATGCCCCCCGGTTTTAGCGCCCTGGCTTATACTGAAAGCTCCCCCTTTGCCGTTATGGGCAACGACAAGCAAATCTTTGGCCTCCAATTTCACCCTGAGGTAGCCCATACCCCCCAGGGTAAGACCATCCTCAAGAACTTCGCTTATCGGATATGTGACTGTCAGGGAAATTGGACAATGGGTAATTTCACCAAGGACAGTCAAGTCAAAATCAAACAGCAGGTGGGCCAAGGGAAGGTCATCAGCGCCCTCTCGGGAGGGGTTGATTCATCAATAGTAGCTACCCTCATTCACCAGGCTATTGGTAATCAGCTTACCTGTATCTTTGTCAACAACGGGCTATTGCGCCGTGAAGAAGCCAAGAGAACCACTAAGGTATTTCGGCATAATATGGGGATGAATATTATCAGTGTTGATGCCAGCGACCGATTCCTGCAACGCCTGAGAGGGATAATCAACCCCGAGACTAAACGCAAGGCTATCGGTGAGGAGTTTATTCGGGTATTTGAGGAAGAAGCAAAAAAAATCGGCAAGGTTGACTTCCTCGCCCAGGGGACACTATACCCTGATGTTATTGAGAGCGCATCCTCAGGAAGCCAAACCTCCGCCAAGATAAAGTCCCACCATAATGTTGGTGGTCTTCCTGCCAGGATGACCCTTAGCCTGATTGAACCTCTACGCTACCTGTTCAAGGACGAAGTGCGTCAGGTAGGTATAGAACTGGGCCTTCCCGAGGAAATGATATGGCGGCAACCCTTCCCCGGACCGGGGTTAGCTATCCGTGTTATTGGCGAGGTAACCCGGGAAAAGCTAGAGATACTACGCGGGGCTGACTGGATTGTAATGAATGAGATTAAGAAGGCTAAGCTGTACCATCAATTGTGGCAGAGCTTCGCCATCCTCACCGATGTTAGAAGTGTCGGGGTAATGGGAGACTTCCGCACCTACGGCTATCTGGTAGCTATCCGTGCCGTAACCAGCGAGGATGCGATGACCGCCGACTGGGCACGCCTCCCCTACGACATACTAGCCAGAATTTCCAACCGCATCGTCAACGAGGTGCCTGAGGTAAATCGGGTGGTCTACGATATAACCTCCAAACCCCCATCAACCATAGAGTGGGAGTAAAGACAAGGAGGGTCTTATATGTTCGAACCTAAAAAACGTTCGCTAAAAGAGCTATTGGACTGCCCAAATGAAGGGGACAGTCAATCACAATTCGTTGTGCCGAGATTTCAGCGTAAATATGAGTGGGAAAAAGAAGACCAAGTTGCTACGTTGATTGATGATGTATTCTCCAATTTGGATAGACAATATTTTGTCGGGCCTATGATATTTTATCCAAAAAGTGGAAGGAAGGCAGAAATCATAGATGGACAACAAAGACTGGTAACATTTGTGATATTTTTCAGGGCTCTCATGGATTATATCCAAAGAAGGCGTGACGAAGATGCGTTTTCCATAGTGACAGACGAAGTAGAAGAACTGAAGTACGATATTAGGAAGTTAATTATCAAGGGGAGGGGGAGGGGACAGCGTGTTCCGGTGCTGAGGCTCTCACCGAAAATAGACAAGGATTTTCGTCAGGAGATAGTACTTAATGAAAACTCCCAAAAAGTTGAAAATTTCAAGGGACGCAAAAGGGGAGAGTATCCGGCTGTAAGACGTTTGAAAAGCGCGTATTTAAGAATATTTGAGTCGCTTAGAGAAAGATACGATTCGCGAAAGGAAATGGAACTCCTGAATAGTTTGCAAGATTTAGTTGATTCACTTGAGGATAAACAAACGTTCGTTTCATTGACAGTGAATAGCTACAATGACGCGTACACTATATTCGGAACCATTAACGCACGAGGGAAAGCACTGAATTTAAGCGACTTGGTAAAGATTGTCTGTTTTGAAAAATTACATACTGAAGAAACCGATGAGACCTATTTGGACGAGTTGGAGTCCTACTGGGATGAGGCAGAAGAAAAAGTTAAGGACTTCGGCGCCTTCATATGGCATCTCTGGGTTTCAAACTACAAATCGTGCTCTAAGAAGGAAGTGTTCACAAAGATTGAGGAGCATTTCAAAACCATAACTAAGGATGAGGCTGAAGGTTTTATATACGATACTATCTTCGACGAAGCAGATTGGTATCACTTATATGAGAACCCAGGTGAAATCTCTGAGTCAGATGACATTACCTTAGAGAAAAAACGGTATTTAGAGATGCTAAAGGCGATGGGTGCCACTCGCTGTTATCCTCTGCTGCTTAGCATAGATTATTGCGTGAAGCCAGAGACAAATACAATTACCAAAGAACAGTCAAACGAGTTATTGAAGAGAATTGCTAGCCTAACCTTTTGGCATAGTGGAATATGTGTGAAAGATGCTAGACACTTAGAGGCTATTTACCACGGTCTAGCTCTGGAGATGAGGAAAATCGGAACGGGACATTCAGAACTAGACGTGAATTACGTATTGAGTGAACTGTCCAAACAGTTTCCTTCGGAGGATGAATGTGAGAGCAACTTTCTTTCAAAGAGTTTCGACAACGGCAATTTTGTCAAAATGATGCTTAGGAACATGGAAGACCAAAAGTATCCACCGGCGGAAAAAGAGCTAAAAGGTGGTAGGCAAGTCTGGTGGGAACACGTTCTACCGAAACACCCAGGGAAAGATAGCGAATGGAGAAAAGTCTTTGAAGACGAAAGGGAAAGAATGGAATGTGTTGACAGGCTTGGTAACCATGCTCTCCTGTATGGACCAACTAATAGAACCATAAGCAATCAAGATTTCTCAAAAAAGAGGGAAAGATACCATGATTCGGATTGTGGCCTTACTCTAGAAATAGCCAAATATGACGAATGGGATAAAGGGACGATTGAAGAAAGAACAAAAGAGCTTTTTGAGTTGGCCAAGCAGGTATGGCCTATTTGCTAGGGTAGCTTGAAGAGGCGAAGCCCCCTCAACACCAATTCCCCCCTCTCCTTTGAAGGAGAGGGGGACACAGGGGGTAAGGTAGATAAAATATCAAAAGGGATTGCTTCGCTACGCTCGCAATGACAGATACGGAGGTAAATTAGATAAAGATACTCGTTATTGGCGGTGGAGCCAGAGAGCACACCCTGGTCTGGAAGCTAGCCCAAAGCCCCAGGGTTAAGGAAATTTATGT
>JAGGZY010000026.1 GCA_021161775.1 Dehalococcoidales bacterium | reverse complement strand
CCTTCCACAGCGAGAAGACCCCCTCCTTCTTCGTCTACCCGGAGCAACAGAGCTGGCACTGCTTTGGCGCCTGTAATACCGGCGGTGTTGTCTTCTCCTTCCTGCTGAAAAAAGAGTGCTTAAGTTTCGGTGAGGCACTACGCCAGCTGGCAGAGAGGGCTGGGGTTACCCTTCCCTCAAGGGTTGAATCAGGAACAAAGTCGGATGAGAAAGCAAGGCTCTACCAATTAAATCAGCTGGCGGCGCAGTATTTTCACCACTTGCTCATAACCTCTCCTGCTGCCGAGACGGCGCGAGGCTATGTTCGCCGTCGGGGTCTGTCCGCGGATACCGCCGCCAGCTTTCAACTGGGCTTCAGTCTAAATAACTGGCAAGACCTTAAGGACTATCTAACCGAAAGGGGTTACACCGAGGAGGAACTGCTGGCAGCAGGATTAATCATTAAGAGTGAGAGCGGGGAGGCTCATGACCGATTCCGTAATCGGCTAATGTTTCCGGTAAGCGATATTCGGGGGCAAATCACCGGTTTTGGCGCCCGAGCCCTGGACGACTCACTACCTAAATACCTGAACTCCCCCCAGACACCGGTTTTTGACAAGAGCGGCAGTCTGTACGGGATAAATCTAGCGGCACCTGCTATCAGACAGCAGAACAGGGTAGTTCTCGTCGAGGGCTTTATGGATGTCATCACCGCCCATCAGCACGGTTTTAATAATGTCATTGCCGCTATGGGAACCGCCATCACCGAAAAACAGATTAGCCTTCTTAAACGAATAACCCGAAATATTATACTATCCCTTGACGCTGATGCCGCTGGCGAGGAGGCGATGTTACGCAGTGTTAGCTATGAAAACACCCTCCAGACTGAGGTCAGGGTTATTACCCTACCCCCCAATAAGGACCCCGATGATGTTATCAAGGGAGACCCCCAGTTCTGGCAGCAGCTAATCCGGCAAGCCTTACCCCTAATGGATTTCGCCTTCAATATGGTTACCACTAATCTTGACCTGACTACCGCCAGGGATAAATCCTTCGCCGCTACCAGACTGCTGCCGATTATTGCCGAGATGAAGGACCAGGTGCGTCAGGGGCATTACCTGCAAAAATTAGCCGATACTATTGGGGTAAGTGAACGCCGCCTGGAAGCCTCGCTTAAGGATTACCTTTCACGACAGCAACCAGGGACACCAAGAGACCCCGAAAGGGTCAACCCTATCTTCTCCAGACCAAGGGAGGAATACTGTCTAGCGCTGCTACTTCAGTATCCCGAGCTTAAGCAACAGCCTCACCAACCATTAGCCGAATACTTCCAGAACAGTGAAAACCGCGAAATATTTACTGCCTGGCAGGAGGTAACCGACCTATCATCACTAAGGAACCATCTGGACAGCACCATCGGGGAACACCTTGATTATCTCCTTAATTATCTAAAGCAACGAAACTTGCCTACTAACCAGATCGAAGAGAAGTATGCTAAATGTGCGCTTAACCTAGAAGAGGAGTTTCTCCAGAGTCTAGAGATAAAGCGAGCGGCGGCGCTAGCTTTAGAAGCCAAGCTTGGTGGTAATGCTGCTGAGCTAGCCAAGCTTAGTGAGCTAGGTATCGAGGTCAATACTCAACTTGGCGAGGTGTTCAATCAGAAAAGACAGCGAGCCAGTAAAGGAAGGTGAGCAATGCCATCAGAAAATGATGAAAATGCTACCCATATCCCATCTCAAAATCAACATAATGAAGAAGCCTCCTCAGATAATCATGAGAAGCTAACACCCAACGCCGAAACGGATGGCAAATCCCATCCGACGGTTACCGAGCTAATTCCACCACCAGAACAACTAGAGGAGCCGGAGATAGCCGATGACCCAGTCCGCATCTACCTTCATGAAATTGGTCGGGTATCCCTGCTCAGTGCCACCGACGAACAGGTCCTATCCAAAAAGATAGCCGAGGGTAAACGCATCGCCCAGATTAAGCAGGACTGCCGGCAGCAGTATGAAAGACAGCCTTCACCATCCGAAATAATCCTCACCATGCTAAAGGAGATAGGACAAGCCTCTGCGGTTATCAATCTTACTCTCGAACAGCTTGGTTTAATCCCCGCCCCCAACTTCAAAGAGATTATAGTTAACCCTAAATTGCGACAAAACATTGATGGTGAGATAAGCCAATCGTTAATCCAGACTATTGCCCGCCAGACCGGTAAACCCTTAACCGAAGCCGAGCAACTGTTGATTGATATCTCCCTAAACAGCAACCTGCTACCTCGGGAAATCATTAACTTCATCGCCGACAGCACCTCCCTAGCTGATATTGAAAAGCTAGTAGCTAATGCTGATTTTATCAGCTCTGTTCAGGCTTATGATGAACGACTTAAGATTTATCTGGACAATATTAAGACGGAGGCAGAACGAGCGGAAAGCCACCTTATTAAAGCCAACCTGCGTCTGGTAGTTAGCGTCGCCAAGAAGCATGTAGGACGGGGAATGTCCCTCCTAGACCTCATTCAAGAAGGGAATATCGGGTTAATCAAAGCCGTGGAGAAGTTTGACTACCGCCGGGGATATAAATTCAGTACCTACGCCACCTGGTGGATTCGTCAGGCAATCACTCGAGCCATCGCCGACCAAGCCCGCACCATTCGCGTCCCGGTTCATATGATTGAGACCATTAACCGACTACTGAGGGTAAGCCGACGTCTGGCTCAAGAATATGGACGAGAGCCAACCCCCAAGGAAATCGGCAAGGAGCTAGATTTACCTTCGGAAAAGGTAAGGGAGATAATCAAGGTTGCCCAGCTACCTATATCACTGGAATCACCTATCGGGGAGGAAGAAGATAGCCATCTCAGTGATTTCATTGAAGACCGTAAAGCCCTGCCCCCCCCTGATGCTACCTCCCGCCAACTGCTCAAAGAGCAGATTGATGAGGTGCTATCTACTCTTACCTCCCGTGAACAGCGGGTGCTACAACTCCGATTTGGTCTGGAAAATGGCCGCAGTCGCACCCTAGAGGAGGTCGGCAAGGAGTTTAATGTTACCCGGGAACGAATCCGCCAGATTGAGGCTAAGGCACTGCGTAAGCTACGCCACCCCAGCCGCAGCCGCCGGTTAAAAGACTATCTGGAATAACTTGACAAACCTCATATTATATGTAATACTTACTCCTACGAGTATTAATAAATACTTAGTCAGCCGGTTGAAGTTTTGTAATTCCCAACCCAGGTAGTTTCTAGTTAATTCTCTTGGCCATGGATGACCAAACTGTAACCGAGCCCAAATAGAGGAGGTCATTTATGGCTTACCAAGACAAGACCCTTACCTGTGTGGAATGCGGTCGAGATTTTACCTTCACTGCTCGTGAGCAGGAGTTCTTCGCTGAGAAGGGCTTCACCAATGAACCCAAGCGCTGCCCCGAGTGCCGTCGCTCCAGAAAGCAGCAGCGTGATAACGAGGGTTACGGGCGAGCACCGAGAAGAATGTACCCGGCTATCTGCGCCGCTTGCGGTAAAGAGACTGAAGTTCCCTTTGAACCCCGGGAAGGACGTCCCGTATACTGCAATGATTGCTACGCTAAAATGAGAGACCAGGGTAAGATTTAACCCTCACCACTACCCCCAGAGTTAATCTCAAGGCAGGTATCCTTAGAGGCTCTTTTTTGTTCCTTGCCGTGGCTAAGTAATCCCTTAGTTATGCTAAAATAGGAATAATGGGACTATCATGAGGAGCTTATAGGTGATTCCTATCCGGTTATCGTTACATAATTTTATGTGCTACCGTGATAAGGTACCTCCGTTGTCCTTTGAGGGCATTCATACCGCCTGTATCTCTGGAGATAATGGTAACGGCAAGTCAGCCTTAATTGACGCGATGACCTGGGCATTATGGGGGAAAAGCCGAGCCAAGAGCGATGATGACCTCGTTTACCTGAGCCAGACCGAGATGGAGGTGGAGTTTGATTTCTCGGTAAGCGGGCAACCCTATCGCATCATCCGTAAGCGTTCCAAACCGAAGCGGTACGGTGGAGCAGGTAAGTCCATACTGGAACTTCAAATAGCCACCCCGGAAGGCTTCAGGGCAATTACCGGCAACACCCTATCCCAAACTCAGCAGAAGATTATCGCTATTCTTCGCCTGGATTACCCAACCTTTGTTAACAGTGCTCTTCTCCTTCAAGGGCGCGCCGACGAGTTCACCATCAAACGCCCTGTTGACCGTAAGCAGGTGTTGGCTGATATTCTGGGGCTTTCCTTCTACGACCGGCTAGAAGAACGGGCTAAGGAGCGAGCTAGGGAGCAGGAGCTGGAAACAATCCGCCTCGGCAACATCGTTCGGGATATAGATGCTGAACTAGCCCAAAAGCCAGCCTACCAGACCGAATTGGAAGCCGTACAGAACCAGCTTGGCGAGATATCCAGAACCGTGGTCGAACAGGAAACAAGCCTCAATCGCCTCCGTCAACAGCGGCAATCCCTGGAAAACCTGAAGCCCCAGCTAGTCCAGTTGGAGGAGCGCCTCACTAAAACCACCAGCGATCTGAAACGCTGGGATGACCAGCTTAACCAGCACCGAGCAAGAATTAAGGGATATCAAGAAGTAATCGCTCAGGCTTCTACCATCGAGAGTGGCTTTACCCAATTTAGTCAAGCCAACAGACTAAACGACCAGCTTAACCAACAGCTAAGGCAGGTTAATACCCTCCGTCAGCGCCAGTATCAGCTAGAGCAGTCCATTAACCAAGCCAGTCAATCCCTGCTTAGGGAGCATGCCGTCGTCCAAAGCCGAATTAGTCAGCTGGAAACCAGCTTACAACAACTACCCTCGCTCAATGAGGAATTACGCCAGACACGAGTCGAATTAGAGCAACTAGCCCCCCTGGAAGAGGAGTTAAGCCGTAAACAACAGACGAGTAAGCAGACGCAGTCCCAAATCAACTCGCTGGAGATAGCCGAAGCTCAATTAAGACGGGAGATACGGGAACTGGGGGAAAAGCTTGACCTCCTTCAAACCAAGCATGGTACCAGGTGTCCGTTATGCGAGACCGAACTAGCAGCAGAGGGGGTAAAGATTATTGAGACCAAGTACACCACCGACCAGGCAGATAAAGCGGGGACCCTAAAAATAATCCAAACCGAGCTAGCCCAAAAGAAAACCCAGTTTGGCCAGCGAGAGAGGGAGATATCCCAATTTGAAACCCGGCTAAATCAGAGCCGAACCTCCCTACAGGCCAGAGCCAGTCTGCTGAGTCAACAGATAGCCAAGATGGAGCAGGACCGCCATCAGCTAACCGAGACGAGAAACCAGCTAGCCGAGATTGAACAGCATCTCGCCCAAAGGGACTTCGCTGCCGCCGAACAACAAGCCTTAAGCCAGCTCGAAGAGGAATTGGCCAAGCTAGCCTATAATCCCGACCAGCACGACGAGGCACGCCAGCGGTTAACCCACTTCGAGCCGTATGCCGGCTTAAAGCGCCAGCTGGACGAAGCCAACCGGCTCATCAGTCAAGCAAGGGAAGGCGCCGCACAGGCTGATGAGGCATCTCAGGAGCTACGCCACCGCCTAGAGGAGACTAACCAACAGCGGCAGGGACTGACCAGTAAGCTTAGCCATCTCCCTCAGCTAATAAATGAACTAACCCAAGCTGAAGGAGAACACCAGAGACTAATCAACCAACAACAACAGGCACAACAGGCTCTGGGCAAGGTCAATGGGAGGCTAGAACACTGCTCAGAATTGGAAGCAAAACGGCGGGTAGCCCAAAAACAACTGAGCCAAGCTCAAGACGAGGAGAAAATCTACCGGGACCTGGCTCAAGCCTTCGGCAAAAAGGGGATTCAGGCGCTTATTATCGAAACCGCCCTCCCTGAGATTGAAACTGAAGCCGATAAGCTGCTCGCCAGAATGACCGATAACCGGATGCACCTTAAGATTGAAACCCAGCGAGAAACCAAGTCAGGGAAGATAGCTGAGACCCTGGACATCAAGATAGCTGATGAACTGGGCACCCGAAATTACGAAATGTTTAGCGGGGGGGAAGCTTTCCGGATTAACTTTGCCATCCGCATCGCCCTGTCCAAGCTGCTTGCCCGACGGGCAGGAGCACCCCTACCCACCTTGATTATTGATGAAGGCTTCGGTACCCAGGATAACGCTGGTATAGGAAAGCTCAAGGAAGCCATCAACTCCATTCAGGATGACTTTGATAAGATACTAGTTATCACCCATATTGAGGAGCTCAGAGATGCTTTTCCCACCCGTATCGATGTTATTAAGACCGATAACGGTTCCACCATTGAGGTAAGCTAGCTATAGCCCGAGGTCACCGGCAATACCCTGCATTGCCTTTAGCCCCAGTTCAATAAACTCGTTACGCTCCAGCCCTAGTTCACTACACAAGGCAATTTGCTGACGGTCTACCCCGGCGGCAAATCCCTTCTCCTTAAACTTCTTGACTACTGAGCTAGCTTTAAGACTAGCCAATTTCTTATCCGGACGAACCAGCGCCGCCGCCGTAATTAACCCTGTCAGTGGGTCAGCACAAAATAGAGCCTTATCCAACCTGGTTTCACGGGGAATGTGGTGAGCCGGATTATGGCACCGGATAGCGTGGCACATTGCCTCACTAGCCCCCAGTTCCCGAGCCAGGTCAGCACCCAGCTTACCATGAGTGCTCATATCTCCTTCAATGAGGTCCATATCAATATCATGTAATAGCCCGGTAAGCCCCCACTCATCCTCATCCTCACCAAGGCGCTGGGCTAAGGCTCGCATAATCGCCTCAGTGGCTAGCATATGCTTCACCAGATTCTGGTTCTCTACATTCTCCTTGACAGAGTCAAGAGCCTCTTTCCGTAACATACGTAATTCCCCAACTACTTAGCTAAGTTATATTCTACATCTTTAGTCAATACCTTAGCCAGATACCGTCCCGTAACCGAAGCCCTTTCCTTGACTATCTGCTCCGGGGTTCCGGAAGCAATAATATAGCCCCCCCGGTCCCCCGCCTCAGGGCCAAGGTCAATGATATAATCAGCGTTCTTAATCACATCCAGATGATGTTCAATAACAATCACGGTATTCCCGGCATCCACCAGACGCTGTAATACCCGAAGCAGGGCAGCGACATCATCAAAAGCCAACCCAGTAGTAGGTTCATCCAGGATGTACAGGGTTTTGCCGGTAGCCCGCCGTGACAGCTCAGCCGCCAGCTTTACCCGTTGCGCCTCCCCCCCCGACAGGGTAGGGGCGGGCTGACCTAATCGTATATAGCCCAAGCCAACATCATTTAAGGTATCCAGCTTTCGCTTCACCCTAGGGAAATGCTCAAAGAAGGTTAGCGCCTGCTCCACAGTCATATCCAGCACCTCAGCGATGTTCTTGCCCTCAAACCTAATCTCCAGCGTCTCACGATTATAGCGCTTCCCGTGGCACACCTCACAGGGAACGGTTACATCAGGCAGGAACTGCATCTCAATCTGGGTAAATCCCTCTCCACGACAGGCTTCACAGCGCCCCCCCTTAACATTGAACGAGAACCGCCCCGGGGCATAGCCCCTCATCCGTGCCTCAGGAACAATAGCCCAAAGCTCCCGAATCGGGGTAAACACCCCGGTATAGGTAGCCGGGTTACTCCGTGGGGTACGCCCAATAGGAGACTGGTCAATATTGATTACCTTGTCAATATGCTCTACCCCCAAAATACCATCGCACTCGCCGGCCCGCTCCCTTGACCGATAGAGTTGTTGTGCCAGATTCCGATACAACACCTCATCAATAAGGCTACTCTTGCCGCTACCCGATACCCCGGTGATGCCGACAAACCTGCCTAAGGGGATATGAACATCTATATTCTTGAGGTTGTTTTGCTTCGCCCCCTTAATCACCAGCTCCTCGCCCGAACCGGGACGCCGCTTAGTAGGCAGGGGAACCTGCTTTGCCCGGCTGAGATACTGACCGGTTAAGGACTCTTTGGCGTTCATAATATCACTCAGTCCACCAACCGCAATAACCCTCCCCCCATGTTCACCAGCCCCGGGCCCAAGGTCAATAATATGGTCGGCGGCTCGCATCATCGCCTCGTCATGCTCCACCACCAGCACCGTATTCCCCAGGTCCCGAAGCCCCTTCAGGGTCTCAATCAGGCGATAGTTATCCGCCGGATGTAAGCCTACCGTAGGCTCATCACAGATATAGAGCACCCCCATTAGCCCACTACCTATCTGAGTAGCCAGGCGAATTCGCTGGGCTTCACCACCCGAGAGAGTAGCCGAGGGGCGGTCAAGGGTAAGATAATCCAAGCCTACGTCCTCAAGGAAGCCCAGCCGAGCCTTAATCTCCTTAATAATCTGATGGGCTATCCGCTGCTCCCGCTGGCTAAGGGGCGGCTTATCACTACTGAGGGTGCCTATCCAATCTGCTGCCTGAGTAACCGACATCGCATTAATCTCAGCAATATTCCTTTTCCCGATGGTTACCGCCAGTGACGCCGGCTTGAGCCTCTTCCCCTGACACACCGGACACGGCTGAGACACCATATAACGCTCCAGCGCCAGCCGGGACTTCTCTGACTCCGTCTCCCGATAAAGCCGCTCAAGTCGCGGAATTACACCCTCATAGCTAGTAAAATACTGCTTCACCCGACCGTAGCGGCCCCGGCGCTTTACTAACTTCCCCGGCTCTCCGTAGAGGATTAGCTTCAGTGGCTCCTCCCCCAACTCCCCCACCGGGGTATTAAGGGAAAAGCCATAGCGATAAGCTAACCGCCTCAGTTCGTCACTATGCCAGACTGACCACCACCTGGGACGAATAGCCCCCTCAGCGATAGACAAGCCTTTATCGGGGATAATAAGCTCTGGGTCAATCTCCAGTTTAAATCCCAATCCGGTGCAGGCCGGACAGGCACCATGAGGGGAATTAAAGCTAAAGGTTCGGGGAGCAATCTCACCCAGGCTGATACCACAATGGACACAAGCAAAATGCTCCGAGAAGAGCAATTCCTCGCCGTCAATAACAGAGACCAGCACTACCCCGGCACCAAGTTTAAGTGCCGTTTCTACTGAGTCGGCGATACGACTCTGGCTACCACTCTGCCCGATGACTAATCTGTCGACCACTGCCTCAATGGAGTGCTTCTGGTTCTTATCCAGTTGAAACTCACCAGACAGGTCATAGTTCTGTCCATCCACCCGAACCCTGATGTATCCAGCCTTACGCAAATCATCAAACACCGCCTGATACTCACCCTTACGGTCCTTAATCAGCGGTGCCAGAATCATAATCCGACTCCCCGAAGGGAGGGCAGAGATAGCATCACCAATCTGCTGCACCGTCTGCATAGTAATCTCTCGTCCACATTGAGGGCAGTGGGGATGCCCCACCCGGGCGAAGAGCAGCCGCAGGTAATCATAAATCTCGGTTATTGTCCCCATCGTGGAGCGAGGATTGCGACTGGGCCCCTTCTGGTCAATGGAAATCGCCGGGCTTAGCCCCTCAATATAGTCAACTTCAGGCTTCTCCATCAGCCCCAGAAACTGGCGGGCATAAGCCGATAGGGATTCTACATAGCGACGCTGACCCTCAGCATAAATGGTGTCAAACGCCAGGGAACTCTTCCCCGAGCCAGAAACCCCGGTGATAACCACCAGTTTGTCCCGGGGGATAACCACATCGATGTTCTTGAGGTTATGCTCCCGAGCCCCCTTGACTACTATAGCATCCCGCAGCATTAGCTACTCCTCAACAACAGTCTCATTGTAGCACCAGATATAGAATCTTTATCCAATCTTTATCAAATTTATGCGGATTTGTACAATCAGCGGTTAAACTAAAGTTAATGAAATTTTAACACTATTTTTATGGCTAGTTAATACCCACCGCCGTAGAATAAAACTAGCCATAGTCTAGAACACCAGACGAAAGGGAAAGCATGAATAAAAAGATAATTGGTTTAGTCATCGCCACCGTCACTCTCGCTGGATTGGTCGGTACTGGAACCTGGGCTTACTTCTCGGACACGGAGCAGAGCACCAACAATAGTCTCTGTACCGGAACACTAGACCTCACCATTGATGGAGGAAACAGCCCGGTTACCACCTTCTCCGAGACTGATGTTGCCCCCGGCGACCACGACAGCGGCAGTAATATACTCGCCAACGAGGGGACCCTAGATGGTGAGCTGGATATCGAATTTTCGGCGATTACCAATACCGGGGGAACTACCGAGGAATACGGTGATGGTAGCGGCGATCTCGGTGGGGTCGCTGAGATAGCCGCCTATATGGATGTTGACCAGAGCAGTAGCTGGACAGCCGGAGATATTGGCCTCAGGTCCAACGGCACTACCTATAGCCATCCCACCACCCTTAATTATGATATTATCAATAACTACGATAGCCAGAGCTGGGATGCGGTAGAGACAATGGTCGCCTCAGCAGCGGATAACTTCGTTATTCTGTGGCGGGTGCCTACTTCAGCAGGTAACGAGATTCAGGGCGATTGTGTGAGCTTCGATGTTACCTTCATTTTAGAGCAAGCCGAGGTGGACGGAGGGTATAAGAAATCTCCAACCCTACCCCAAGAACCACCGGTATCCCCAATCCAATAAGACAATACCCCTCCATAAAATCGCGACTAATTCCGCAAGCGCATAGGTTTATGATATAGTGTAAGCTGAATTATGTTAGCTAAGGTAATGAGCTGTGCGGTGGTTGGTCTAGATGGGGTTATTGTCGAGGTTGAGGTCGACATCTCCCCTGGTTTACCCTCATTTATTATTGTTGGTTTGCCCGATGCTGCCGTTCAGGAAGCCAAGGAGCGAGTGCGAGCCGCCATTCGTAACTCAAAATGTATCTTCCCTACCAAGCGCATCACGGTTAACCTCGCCCCAGCTAATCTCAAGAAAGCCGGCCCCGCCTACGATTTACCTATTGCCGTAGGTATCCTGCTCAGCTCAGGTCAGCTTAGTGCCGATGTCTCTCAGACGATTATCCTGGGGGAATTATCGCTGGACGGCAGTTTGCGTCACACCAATGGCGTGTTGCCAATGGTCGCGCTGGCTCGAAAAGAGGGATTTTCCACCGTTATTCTACCTGAGGTGGATGCTAAAGAAGCCGCCTTAATTGAGAATACCGCGATTATCCCCACTACCTCGCTAGCCCAGCTAGCCTGTCATCTGCGAGGGGAAGCCCCGATACCCCAATATCAATCAGAGGCAACCCCGCTATCTACCTCTTCTCCAGATACTTCAGCCACCGATATGGCTTACGTTAAGGGGCAGGAGCATGTTAAACGAGCCCTGGAGGTCGCCGCCGCCGGGGGGCATAATATCATCATGATGGGTCCCCCGGGAAGTGGTAAAACCCTGCTCGCCCGCGCCCTG